>QIJH01000165.1 GCA_003232725.1 Chromatiaceae bacterium
TTATGGTCTGAACGTGCCCGACGTGGCAACAAAGTCGACAGCAGAGCCGAATCAATGCGGCTCGCAGCAGGCACTATTTTTTCATAGGCTGCCTGCGGAACATCGAGGTCATCAAATAAAATCTCACCGCAGTACTCAGGCCCCTCTGCGGTTAACATCCCCGGCTTCAAAGCCATCAAGCTAATCGTTACCTCAGCCTGCACCACCACCCCCATCGCGGCACCACTATCGGCATGCAAGCCCGATGGAATATCAATCGCCAGCACAGGAGCAGACTCAGCATTAAGCGCTACAATCGCATCCCGCCAATGCCCTTCTACATCACGATCGAGCCCGCTGCCGAAAATCGCATCAACAATCACATCAGCCTCAACCAGTAAACCAGGCGTCATTGGCTGCACTTCAATGCCCATCGCCACCATCGACTCATAGGCAAGCTTTGCATCGCCTTTCAGCGTAGTAGCATCCACTAGCAGTGCAACGGATACCTCAAGCCCAGCCGCCTGCGCCAATCGCGCAACGACAAAACCATCACCACCGTTGTTGCCGCCACCACAAATCAGCGCAATACGCCGCGCCTGTGGCCAACGTGAGGATAAAACAGCAAAGGCGAATAGAAAATATTTCGATTGCAATGCGATCAAGCTCGCGCACATCAGCGGCGCGATACAATGTATGTGGTAACGAACTCATACGCGCTATCATAGCGCTTATGCACGATGCAAAAAACCCACCAACCACTTTATCCCCGCAAGCACTCGCAGCACTGGCCGACAAAATCCGCACCTGGAGCAAGGCGCTCGGTTTTGAAGCGATGAGCATCAGCGACACTGACCTTGCTGAGGATGAAACACATCTACTCAACTGGCTCGACGCTGGCCACCACGGTGAGATGGAGTACATGGCGCGCCACGGCACCAAGCGCAGCCGCCCAGGCGAACTGGAACCCGGCACACTGCGGGTGATTTCGGTACGGATGGACTATCTGGTTAACGACCAACATCAGGCAGAAGATTGCCTTAATGAGCCGACGCTCGGCTACATCTCACGCTATGCAATGGGACGTGACTACCACAAGGTACTACGCCAACGGCTGCAAAAACTCGCGACAAAGATTGAAGAAGCCGTCGGGCCATTCTCTTACCGCGCCTTTACCGATAGCGCACCAGTGCTGGAAAAGGCACTGGCACAGAAGTCCGGCATGGGGTGGATCGGAAAGCACACCAACCTGATCAACCAGAAGGCAGGCTCGTGGTTTTTCCTGGGTGAACTCTATACCGACCTGCCGCTGCCAATTGACCCACCCGGCGAAAACCACTGCGGCAGCTGCAACGCCTGTATCGATGTCTGCCCCACCGCCGCAATCATCGCACCGTACAAGCTCGATGCACGCCGCTGTATTTCATATCTCACCATCGAACTGCACGGCAGCATTCCACTGGAATTTCGCCCACTGATTGGTAATCGTATTTATGGCTGCGACGACTGCCAGCTATTTTGTCCGTGGAATCGTTTTGCACAACTGACACGCGAACAGGATTTCCAGGTACGCCACCGCCTCGATAGCAGCACGCTAATAGAACTATTCGAGTGGAATGAGCAGCAGTTTCTCGATAACACTGCCGGCTCTGCGATCAGGCGCATCGGGCATGAACGTTGGCTACGAAACATTGCCGTGGCACTGGGTAATGCGCCGACACAGCCTGAGATCATCGCAGCACTCGAACTGCGCCGCGATAGCGCATCAGAGATGGTACGTGAACATATCGAGTGGGCGCTAACTCAGCACCCACAACAACCGCTTTAGATTAGCAACCAAGAACCTCACCATCGATGCCTGCGAGTGACGCTGAAGTGACACAAATTCACCCGCATCACCTTTGAACAACAACGCCCCTCATCTCCTGATCATGGTAAAACAACCGACAAATAACCATTCAAACTAGTCGGGCTTGATATTTTTCATAAGCACGCGTATTAATATGGTGCAGTATTAAACTGATGTCTATTGCAATGTAATGCCTACAAAAAAACATAGTAACTACTCAGCTAACCCATGAACTCCACCCGTTCAGCGTTAAAAAATGATCATTTACACGTGTAAACTCACATTTTTCGCCTTGAACTGACAGATTTCATGAGCGATCTGAGCAGTCACTGTTAATTTTGACTACTCGCTGAGTAGTTACAAAACATAAAGGCTTAACACTGCAGCTCAACCCATTCTATCGGTGCCACACTCTGCATTATGCTGCCACTTGGTCTGGTATCACTGCTCGCCTACGCACTGATGGCGATTATGGATATCAGCCTCAAGGTCGCCACCCTGCCCGTTGTTACGCTCGGTGTCGGTATCGACTACGGCATTTACATCTACAGGGCACCTCTATTAATTCTGGGTGTAGCAGATTGAATTCAAAATTCGTGACATCAAGGCGTCAATAGCAGGTAATACCCAAGGGGGCACACCGTAGCGGGACTATTACCAAAATGATGGTGCGGATTTGGAATTTAAGCTGCCCGTTCATGAATTAATAGAGGTGCCCTACAGTCGCCTACGCGAATTTATGGCAACTGAAAGCTCACTCTACGAGGCCTACTGGAAAACCCTCTGCCAGACCGGCAGCGGGGTACTCTTTACCGCCGTCACATTCACCATCGTCCTCACCAGCGGTGATCTTCTCACCGCTCAAATTCCAGGCAGATATGGGCATACTGCTCACGTTTATGTTCCTCGTGAATATGTTGGCCGCAATCTTCCTGCTGCCTGCGTTGGTTTGCTGGTTGAAAAAGGGTATAACTAAAAGAAAATTAATTTAAGTCGGGTTACCATGCTTAAGTCATTCTTTGTTAGCCTAGAGGTTATGCAAAATTATTGACAAGACTCACTCGCTAAAAAAATAAGAATGAAAACCCAAACAGCAACAAAAAGCCAATACATTTTACTCTCCGCACAAGCGGGTAGACTTCTGCTATCACTAGTCATCACGGCATTTTTAGGTCGCTGGTTAGCACCAGATGCCTTTGGTTTCTTTGCCCTTATCTCTCTTCTATTCATCCTTACCAACGAGATCATGGATATGGGAACAAACAGCATTGCCTGCCGGCAGATCAGCCGTACCCCTTCTGCAGAAAAGAAAATTCTTGAGGGACTATACGCATGGCGCAGGTTAATAGGCTTTATGTTAGCGGCGATTACAATATTTGTCGGATACACTTTTTATGGTGGTCAAACTGAACAGCGCTGGATTCTCTATGCTGCATCAATAGGACTACTTGTCGTTCAATTAAATGCATACAACGTCCTGTTCACCATTCGACAGCAATTCGGAGCGACTACATTACTCAATCTAGGTTGCCAGGTCGCTTTTTTGGTTGCCTGCGTAGGCTTACTCAACGCTAAAATTTCTGGATTTTTTATCTCTTTATTAGTAATAGTCAGAGAATCAGTCTTCATCTTCTTTAACTACAGGCTTGCACTTCGACTAGCAAGCGAGCGCCCGCAGCCCAAGCTGTTTGACCCAAACATTATCCCGTTACTAAAAAACAGCCTAGTGTTCGGACTCACGGCCCTCATGTATAACTTCTATTTTCATACAGGGGTCCTCGCTGTCTGGGCTTTATCCACCGAGGAAGAACTAGGTGCACTTACCGCATCATACCGGCTTATCTTTCCACTGCTTGGTATAATGTGGGTACTACTGACCCCACTTACACCCATTTTCAACCGCTGTTACATCGATGATAAGCCCCAACTACACCGTCATTTTTATACATTTTTTCAATTTCTTATCGGCATAGCAGCACTACTTAGTGTCGCAGGTATCTATTTAGCCGACAACATCCTGTCACTACTGTATGGTAACGTCTACAGTTCGGGCCCACTCTCTTCTGTTTTTGCGCTTCAATGGTTCTCCGTTGCCTTTTCATTCTCCATTGTGACACCACTTTTAGTCATTACCTTTATTGCACAAAAAGCAGAAAAACTACTCCTGTGGATAAGCTTAACTGGATTACTGGCAAGCATAATGCTCAACTTCACTTTAATCTCAGGGTTTGGCTTTGCTGGTGCAGCAATAGCCATTACAATAACTGAATTACTAGTGTTTATTGCCACCATCGCCACTGGCATTTTTCTCAAAATACTGCCAGTACCCCGGATCCAAATTATTACAACTTTCTTACCCGCGGTACTACTCTTCATAATACTCTATCTGCTTAGTTCATGGCCCATGTTAGAGTTAATCATCGGTACACTTGCAACTCTTCTATTCATCATTTTCATGTGGAATATGCCCCGCATGTGTAATAGCAGAAAAGAATTAAACCAGGACCTTCAAGAGTGACTTCAACCATGCAAACACCTATTCATGAAAAAAAACCCAGCATATCTCATGCTAAAGGAAGCAAACTCTATACCACAGATAATAGAATGCTAATCGACTTATGTTCAGGTTTTGGCTCTGTGTTTCTAGGCCACTGTCATCCAGCCATTTCCAACTCGATTGCCACGCAACTCACGAGTTCATGGTCGATTGGACGCGAAAACTCACCAATTTTAGAATCAGCACACGCAGCAGTGAAGCGTATTATACCGAGAAGATTTTCATTAGCAGGCTTCTATTCTACCGGAATGGAAGCATCCGAATACGCACTTAGATTAGCCGCGGCAATTACAGGCAGGAATTCATTTATTGGATTCAGGCACAGTATGCATGGTAAGTCAGTCATTTGTGCAAACCTATGTTGGGAAAATACTGTAATCCAGGTTAGTAACACTCAAATGCTACCTTATTCTGATATCGCATCTGATGATGAAATTCTTTCCAGACTTGAGGCAACGCTAAAAAGCCATTCAATCGCTGCTCTCGTAGTAGAGCCAATACAGGGCACTAATAACTGCTGGGGAACTTCGGCATCCACCCTCGATGAAATTGTCCTTTTATGTCATAAATACGGCACCCTCTGCATATTTGATGAGATATTAACAGGCCTCTTTAGAACAGGTAAAAGTTTCATATGTGCTGATCTTGGCTCAACGCCCGATATTCTTTTATTTGCAAAAAGCATAGGAAATGGCTTTCCCTCCTCAGCTGTTGCCGTTGATAGTAAGCTGCCAGATGCAAGCAGTGCACTGCCTGGAAGTACCTTCTCAGACAATCCCCTCGCAGCATCGGCAATAGCAAGTACCCTGGCGCTCATGGCAACACTTCCTATGAGCAATTTAATAGCCGACATAGAGAAGACCATTCAACACATATTGACCCCAATAACTGACGAGAACATTATATTGCGCGGACAGGGGGCACTATGGGCGATCGAGTTCAAATCATCTAAACAACTCAAGCAAACCTATGAGAAAATTGTTAAAGAAAATATTATGGTTTCAGTCACATCAAATTCATTAAGACTATTACCTTGTGCGACAATACAACAATCTGACCTGGCGTTTGCTTGTAATACCATCACCGATGCGATCCCATACAATAAATAGCGATAAAAATCTGAACCGGTTAATTGAGGCGTTAAGTGAAAAAATTATACATATTTGGAGTCCAAAATTTCGCGGAAATGAGCCATTACTTTTTTAGTGAGGACAGCCCATACACAATAGCTGGTTTCATACTTGATGGTGCTTACATCAAGGAAGATAACTTCAAAGGACTACCCATCATCGCTTATGAAGAGCTATCCACACATGCCTCTCCTGACACAGCAGATATTTTTGTTGCCGTTGGTGTTGGCAAAATCAATATGCAGCGAGCTGAAAAAACCAGACAAATTACAGCCGATGGATATCATCTAGCTTCTTTTATTAGTAGCCAGGCCAACACCCCAAAAAATTTCACCGTTCAGCCAAACACCATGATCATGGATCAAGTCAACATTCATCCCTTTGTCTCTATTGGCAAAAACACTATTATATGGAGCAATTCAAGAATAGCGCTAAAAGCTAATATTGGTGATCATTGTTGGGTCACATGCGCGACAATTGGAGACTCAGTAGAGGTGGGCGATTATAGTTTCATTGGTTTGAACGCAACAATATCACCATTCGTCTCAGTCGGCACACATAATCTTATTGGTGCGGCAGCATTAATCACCAAAGATACCAAGGATTATGCTGTGTACAAAGGAGCAGCTAGCAAACCAGCAAAGGTCACAAGCCATAAAATCCGGAACATCCGTTTGATATACTAGGGTCTGTTGACGTTTCATTTTTACCACTATTACGCCTCTGTGTGCCCCTTGAGTATGCAGGACGAAGAAAGCGGCTCCAGAGTGATGGAAATGAAACGTTAACAGACCCCTAGTCTTCTCCGCTCAATCGCAGATGCTCAAGCACATTCGATGGTGACATGCCCTTTTGCATGGAGACACAGATGGCTGCATAGTGATCAGATGCTTCTCTTGCCATATTATTTAACAATACATTATCGAGAGAATTATCTATCGCAAGTAACGGCGGAGTCCAGCCACAGTAGAATATATCCATGCTAACAGAGCGCTTTCGTGCTAAATACTTAATCACGTGACCTTCGTCAAAGAAAAAAACAGGGCGCTGCTTTAGTACTCGATTCACAATAGAAAAAGAGAAGTAATTCCAGAAGAAAGCAAATTCAGCATTCACCAATACATCTATATATTGGTTAAATGGAATTCTTGAGAACATCTCCACATCTGGATCACTCAAACCCAATTCCGTTAAGCGTTTAATCATTCCTTTAGGCCCGATAATAACCGGATTTTTTTCTAATGAGATGACCTCACGTATTCTTTCTAAAAAAAAGAATATAAACATTCCATTACTATTGTTCATCTGTAATTTATAATCTACATCTGACAAAATAAAGATCCAGGTTTTTTCCTCATTATCACTGGAAGATTGACTAACTGATAAGTCAGAGGAATCGCCACTAAAAAAACTGAGGTAACGATGACCAACAGGCATATGTTTTTTCGCTATCGGAACAGGGTAGAGGTGAATTATTGATTTTAGGCTAATGCTGATTAGAAACAGCCTTAGCTGAATAAGCTGAGCAAATCCTTTTGAAATAACTTTAGCGAGCCCTGTTTTTCCTGCCGCCATAATCGCAGATAATGAAATGGACATTGGGGATCTCAACATACCGGCAAAAGGATCGCTGGTTGCCATCGGAATTCCTCTGGCACGAATCAATTTCAATAGCCTCCATAGCCTGATTATAGATAGCTTTTCTCCAATCATCATTAAATATGCAGAAAACATCAACACAGCAGAGGGTTGAGTCTCGTCTAATACCTCTACAATATCAGCAAGTGAATCATAACCAACAATCTTTCGACCGTCACTACTGTCAATTGATGCCATCATCTGATTTGGAACGAGCAGCGTGACATTCATCTCAGATTCCAGCCCACTTAAGAAGTACAATGCGCTTCCAAGCTCACCGTAATCCCGCGATACAATCACTAGTAAACTCATGCCCCCTCCACCACCACAAGAAAAAATTATTAGAAGACCATCGTTTTTTGGTGCCTAAACAACATACATTATTTAGTAACTACTCAGCTAACCCATGAAATCCACCCGTTCAGCGTTAAAAAATGATCATTTACACGTGTAAACTCACATTTTTCGCCTTGAACTTGGCAGATTTCATGGGCGATCTGAGCAGCCACTGTTAATTTTGACTACTCGCTGAGTAGTTAGATTATTTAATTATTTATCTCATCTAATGATGAATCCATTTCGCATACAAATTTTTCCCATGTAAACTGCTTTACGCGCACCAATCCCGCCGCGCCCATTTCACGCATGCGTGCCTCATTCCCAGTCATTAACTCCATCGCTAGCGCGAAATCATTGGCCTCATCAGAAACCAAATAACCCGTTTTCTGATGTTCAATTATTTCTTGCGGGCCACCTTTATTCACAGCGATCACTGGTTTACCATGGCTCATCGCTTCCATCGGTGTTAACCCAAGGTCCTCATTAAATGCAGTAAATAACACGGCAGAACAGCGACGATAATAGTCATTCATCTCCGCATCAGTTGGACTCAGGTGAAATTTAACAGTATCAACGCCAGAACATATTTTTTGCAGGTTATCAAAGTACTCTTGACTTTTTCGGTCTACCATACCCGCAATTACAAGCTCATATTTTGATCCTGTAACTGCTCGATACTGGAGAAAAGCGCGGATGCCAAGCGCTACGTTTTTTGTCCACATAATTCGACCCGGAAGAAAGAAAAACGGCTCAAAATCTTCAGATTGTTTGATCGCATCAGCGCTTATACCAGGATAAGAGACCACCATAGACTCTTCCGGGGAAAGACCAGCGGCAATAACCCTTGCCTTAACAGTCTTACTAATGCAGACAGTTTTGCGATAGCGTCGCCAAAGTAAACGGTCAACCATAGAAAATCCAAATTCCAGCATCAGCGCAATATATTTTCTATTTTGATGTCTTCCCAAATGCCTGGCACGATATTCATCGTCATAAACAGCACGCAGTGGTGTAAAGCATAAATTAAGAATGGGTAGCTGGTTATTTCTGAGCGTAATAAAATCACCCACGCCATCACAACAGACAACAAGTACATCTATATTTTTGAGATCAAGTTTCGTTTTTGCTATGTTCATAGATGCGCCGAGAACAGCACCATAATTTCGTTCAACTGAAACCCGATTAATTTCTTTAATATCGTACTCTTTCAATTCTGAATAAGTACCATCAGGATCATAGTGATTCGTATACAGCACCCACTCATGCTTACTACGACTCACTAACTCTAAAATAGTCCTCTCCAGCCCACTCTTGAGATATATCCAGGGATGATACAATGCAATTTTCATTTAAATTTCTACACCAGTTTTTTTATCAATTACTGAATGGTATACAGCTATCAATTTATCAACATGCTTAGGCCACACATATTGCCTGGCCATGATTTTATTTTTCTCTCCTAATTGCCTGCAAAGCTCAGGGTCAGACCAAAGCCTTTCAACAGATTCTACTGCCAAAGCAACATCATCTACAGATAATTTAGCGCCTAAAAACGGTAATGGTGACGTTGACACAACAGCACAACCAGACGCCATCGCCTCGACAATCACAAGCCCAAAAGTCTCCGCCTTTGTTGGAAATAGAAATACTCTTGCAGCTGCCAATGCTTGACACAGTTGTTCCCTGTCAACAAAGGGTTCAACTGAAACATTAGGAGGCACGGATGCAGAAAATTTACTATAGTTCTCCCCCCATCCGACAACTTTGAAAGGAACATGAGGCAATTGATGCGCCACCTCGAGCACCATATCAATGCCTTTTCTTACATCCATTTTTCCGGCGAATAATACGTAATTTTTTTCATCTATGGAATAGTAATCTTCCAGACTAATACCCGGCTCAATGACATAACTATCGTCAGTACTTATATTACTATTACGAGCCAACTGCACAGAAAAATCACTAAGAAATAAGCGTGCATCATATGGCCTGTTAATTAGTGCACGTTCAAATCGCTCAAAAAATCGACCGACAATCTTTCCGCGCATATCACGCCATGCGGAACCAAAAAGACCTAGAACACCGCAAACAATTGGTTTACCCAGCATCGTTGCGGCACGCCTGGCAGGAATCAGACTGTGATATGTGAATGCGTGGATAATATCGACCTCATGTGCCGCCTCCAACACTGCTCGCCATTCCAGGTTAAATCGATAGGAGGAGACAGGAAGTCGCTGCGTTTTCACTCCCTGAAATTCTTTTATATCAGGATCTCCTGCAGTAATTACCTGCACAGTCACTCCTGCCATCTGTAGATAACGGGCTGTTTCCAGTACAACATATTCACCACCGCCTTGGTAATCTGGTGCAAATCGTTCATGCACCAGAAGAACCGACAACCCAGCCCTCTTCTCCTCTCTTGGCACTATAGTAGACATGAACGAGTTTTTATAGATCCAATCAACAAGGCCCACCACATAAAGAAGGCCCGTGGCACACCCACAAGCGCCCTTACTAACCTGTAAACAGGATTAGCCATATGTTTACCACTGCGATATCGCTGATAGAAATATGGGGTTGCCATTGCCATTCCAAGTGGACCAATCATTATCATGCTCAACAAGCCCAAAAGAAAAAAATAAAAGAAGCATGTATCCTTGGTTAAGAACCAACGGTAATACATAGACTCTCTTAACCTCGGATATTTTTTCACCAAATAAGGAATATTATTAAAGTAAAGAGGCTCTTTCAACCAATTCCAGACTGAGACATGAAATACCTCATGGTACACCAATGCATCAGCCGAAAAATGAATACCATAGCCTGCTTCCCGCACCTTCCAGCCTAAATCAGTATCTTCTCCATAAAACTTATCAAGAAATTCCTCAGAAAACCCACCCACCTCTATGAACACTTTCTTTGAGTAAAAAATATTACATGTTTCGTAAAAAACAGTCGGTGCCTGAATTGATATGGTTTTTTCAAGCAGATGTCGTGGCTGGTCCGGTACTGGAAGTGTTCTTCCCTGAATTAGCCCAACCTCAAGCCCATCGGGCTGCCTCTCATACCGTTCAAATGCTAGCAGGCCTGACTCCAACCAATATTCCGTGGCAATACAATCATCATCTATAAAGACAATATAATCCCCCAACGCGAGCCGCGCACCGAAATCTCTTGAACGTGCAGGACCGTTATAATCTTTTTTGAAGTAACGCGCCTTAAATGGCTGCTGAGCACACCAGTTTAATGCTATCTCTTCCGTGCCATCATCAGTGAAATTATGAACAATAATTACCTCATAAGAGTCATCATCAAGTGTTTGTTGTTGCAGAGCAGCAAGCAATCTAAACAAAAGATGCTTTCGATTATGAGTGGGTATTACCACACTTATTTTCACCGTACTATCGTTAGATTGCATCATTTATTTCGCCACTACATCCAGAATTAATTGCTCATACATTGGGCCTAGATTATCCCAGTTGAATTGCTCTGCTCGAGCTTTACATCTAGCCGCTAGTCCGCTGTCAGATGTCATGGAAATTGTATTGATAACTGCCTCTGCTAGCCCTGAAACATTTTCAGATACGATGGAGAACTCTCCCGCTTCAAAAAGATATCCAACACTGCCCTCTGTAACAATATCAGTAATCCCACCATGGCGAACACCAACGACAGGGGTTCCTGCAGCCAATGATTCAACCAACACCAGGCCAAATGCCTCCCATACTGCCGGCAACACTGTAACAGTGGCATTTTGGTACAAAGCGGGTAACTCTTTAACATCGCCGAGGCCTGCAAAGGAGATGTCACTACGAACATCTTCTATCTCAGGTAGTGAAAGCAGATCATCTTGTATTGCGCTAGAAACATTGCCTACAAATATAAGGCTTGCTAGCGGGAATTCTTGTTTTATAACAGCGAAAGCTCTTATTAACAAAACAGCGCCCTTTCTCTGCTCACACACATCACCAACAAATAAAACAGCTGGAAAGGTATCTTCATTTGTATCGATTTGATGCGCTGTTTGTGAAAAATTTTCTGTGAATACAGGGGGCGGAAGAATATGAGATTCGCAATCAAACTCATCGCGCAGACGTTGATGGGCAAACTTGCTTAACGTCACTATTTCATCTGCTCTTTCAAGCACGGTATGCATAAACCAGTAATCTAACGGTACCGCCCGGAAATATTTTTTTGTTGGAATACCGACAGATTGAAATATCACCTTATATGTTAAATCATATTTTTTTTTGGCTTGAAGTGCAGCGAATGCATCAAAATAATTGAGGCAAAAAACAACGTCTGCATCGATATCTTTAAATACTGATTGCAGGAAAAATGCAAAGAAATGGCAGCTGTTCAACTGCCGAAAACGACTATTAAAACCATAGCGCAGAAAATGATAATTAACCTCATTGCGCTTCGCTTCATGCTCATTCGGCGCCATCGCCAACACTGACACTTGATGCCCTTGTATTGATAAATATTCGGCAAGATCATTTAGCAGCCTTTCAGAGCCACGTCGCACATAGGGCCACGCAAATGGGTTTGTTACGATTACCCGTAACTTTTTAGCTTCGTTATTAGCACCAGTAGCAACGTCCGTAGCATAACATTTCATCAATGTGGCTACACCCTGTCATCAGGTTT
This sequence comes from Chromatiaceae bacterium, assembly GCA_003232725.1. GTDB lineage: Bacteria > Pseudomonadota > Gammaproteobacteria > SZUA-140 > SZUA-140 > SZUA-76. The sequence continues at coordinate 12,143 of QIJH01000165.1, forward strand.
ATGGCTAGCAATATCACACTTTTTGTCAGCAACCACACCATCTATCTGGCGACGGCGCAGCCCCCGTAAAGGCGTTGGTGGTAGCCATCTCCTTTCACCAATTTGAAAAATTGAGCTATCAGTAGCCTTTCTCAAGGATTGGATCTGTTTCCGTAACATCAGTGTTTCAGCTAAAAAACGGGCATTCCAGCCAAGAGCCTTAAGTTTTGCAAGTCGAGGCCTGCGTATTGCTACATCTAGCACTGTATATGCTAAATACCCTGCCATCATGTAACAGAGTGACTGTGGTGAGGCATTTTTAAGAACGGACCGCAAACGGTTTTTACAGTAGTGAAATACGATCTCCGGGTGCGTCGGTAACGCCTCACTATCGACATGATGATAAGCGTTCAAATCAGGAAAAACCCACACGTGGAAACCGGCAAGGTTAAGCTTCCAACCGATGTCAGAGTCCTCATAACCATAAAAGAACTGCTCGTCAAAACCACCGATGTTGAGGACTACATTTTTACGTGCCAACATCGCAGAACAGTTAATCCATATACGCCGTGAAGCGCACCTGGTTTCACTCCGCTGTGCACCTTCCGCGATATCCCATGCCAAACCAAAACGCCCCAGATCACCACCGTAAGCATTTACTCGGCTGCGATCATAATTATAAATAATCTGGCCGCCTACTGCAGCGATCAGCGGCTCATTATCCATTTTCTCAAGTGCTAGTTCAACCCAGTCTGAAGCTAACTCAACATCACTATCAAGAAATAACACAAATTCCGTTTTAGCTGCATTTAATCCAGTGTTCCTGGCACTTGCAGGGCCGTTGGGTTCTCTGACAATATGTTGTAAGCGATCACCCCATGCCTGTTCAACAAGCGCTTTCAACACATCAGGAGTATGGTCTGTAGAGCTATTATCAACGACAATGACATGTAGCCTTTGCTCAGTTTGCTCACTCAAAGCAGCCAGCACCACCTTCAATCCATCGCCTCGATTAAAGGTAGGAATGACAACGGTAACCACTGCATGCTGAGATTTAGAATCCTCTGTTGTAGACACGTTTCCTTCTTACTCCTAATTACATCTGTACATCCCGGAATGTTAACCGGGTAACACTCAGAGGCGGAAAATCATATTCAAATGCTAATAACGGATTCTGCGAGCGAGAAGCGCCAGGAAAACTTTCATTAATAAGTTGTATCTCATCATGAGAACCATGCTCAAATCGTCCCAAGCTTACCTGGTTAGCCCACTTTAACCCTGGTATATGTGGTAATTCAGTACCCGTATGTGAGTCAGCCGCTGTTCCTGTGACTGTTTGAATATCAACACTTCCATACTGCGTAACATCCTTTAAAGAAATTAATGTATTCATCGATGATACCTGATGTCGATTGACTACAATCAGAGCAAGCTGGTTTTGCCCTGGATCATGGGTAGCGACCACATCCAGTGCCGCCACTTCCTCCTGGCCATCAACAATACCTATCGATTTTGTTTTCAATACAGGTGAATCAACAGAGCTCTGAACGAGATTTTCACCCAGGCCATTTGCGTACAGGGAAAACACGTGATAAGGGGCTGTGGCTACAAACTGGTTATCTTTACGGCCTATCCATCCCATAAAACCATAATCAGTTAGTTTAAAAAAGTTAGCTATTTTTACCCGCGGGCTTCTTAAAAAACTATTCATGGTTGACGCCACAAAGATCGCAGACCCCATCGTTTTTATATGATCAACCCAGGGGCTTGAAGGCAGAATATGATAAAAAGGCCCCCATTCGGTGATGGCAATATCAATCTCTTTACCTGGCGTTTCATATTCATCTAAAAGCAGAGAGAGGTCTACCAAGTTCTTTTCGATCTGTACATTTGCCGTCATGACCGCATCATATACGTTGCCAGGATCGAGGCCATCTATCCCTCCCATCAGGACGGGTGCATATGCGTTATGCACTGCTAGAAAGTCTATTTTATCTGCCGCTTTTTTCAATAAAACCTCAGTCCAGCTATTGTCATCTATGAAATTATAACTCCCATAGTTGAGCCCGCCTATTCCACCAATTTCAATAGACGGATCGACTGCCAGCATCGCATCAGCAAACTCTTCAAAGCGCTCGGCATACTCAGCAGGTGACATATGAGCGCCAGATAAATCCCCCTTCATATAAAGTTCGTTGCCAATCTCCCAGTAATTAACCCTCTTGCCCAGCCCTTTGACTGCACGATCCATATTCATGAACTCGACCCATTCTGCCGCCTCATTAACAGTTCCAGTGCCAACATTCACGGTAATCAATAGCTCAGATTCAGTTTTTTCTGCAAAATCACTCGCCTCCTTCACGCCAAAATTATGTATGGATTGAGGGCCACCAGGATAATGTAAAGTATTCAGGCGCTTATCACGTTCACGCAGCCCCTCTTGCCAATGATAGTAATCAGAGAATACACCTCCGGGAAAACGCAACAATGAAACGCCCATCTCTTTAGTCATCTTCACCGCATCCATGCTAAGTGAGTTATCTTTCTCTGACCATAAGCCCTGCCCATTGAATATCCACTCGATATTACTACCGAATAACGTATCAGGTATATCCCGCTCTATCTGCTTAACATTCACTTTTATAGCGGCTGAAAGCACGCTGGGCACATCATCATGCTTAGCCACTTTTGCAGCTGGAGCAGCTGCAATACTGATATCCAGATCATCAAAAAATGCGTTACCCGAACGCCCTTCTACAATGGCATAAACAACAATGTTTTTAGCCGTTTTAGCAATATTCAGTTTGCGATGATGCTGATTAAGTACGCCGCCATTATCGTTCTGACGTATCTGCACAAACCCCAGATCGCCTTTCCCCAGCACATGCACACCAACAATCGCATTAGATGCGCCTTCAACCCCCAGCATCACGGATATATTAAGGCTTTTACCACGCATAGCCGTCGCATCTAACAATTGACCAACACCTAACAGTGGCTCCCCACTATTTTCCGAATTAGGTTTAAGGCTCAATACCTTATCATTGCCGCCTGATATCCCGCTTACCAGACTAATCGTCCCTTTATCTTTAACTTTATTATCAACATGCCAACCATCAGGCAGCGCACCAGTGACCTCATCAAAGCCACTATTTCTCAATTCGGTTGAAATGTTGCCATCAGATTGCCCGGCATTACAGCCTGCAAGCAGGATCAGAAACAATACAAAAGGTAATTTACAATTAGATATTTTCATTTTTCTTTCCTAACGTTGATCATTAGGTCTTATCGATAATGGCTGATAGTGTGCACCATGCAATTGGAAGGTAATCGATTGACATGTATCAGTTAGTTCGACGAGATCACCAATTACTACTTATTTTCCCCATTCTAAAATGCCAGCTTTAGATTAAAGCACCAAAGAGCGAAAACGGATACTGCCATATATCAGTGTTGCTGACATTACATAAATCCGCATGGCATTTAGCAACATCCGAACAACACTACCTCCAATATCCTTTGGCTTAAGACTCCTAGTCTTGAGTATAGCAGCAAGCACAATTAAAACTGGAACGCCCAACAATATAGCGGGATACACCACTAACAAGACAAGCATGATAAAAAACAAAAGGTAATAAATAATACTTCCCGCATAAAAAAACAGATTATATTTAAGCAAAGCAGCACGCATTCCCGGGTGAGTTTTTACCAGCGCGGGCACCAAAAAAAGCCGCAGTGGTTCCATCATCCATTCCCGCGGCGTTACCACTTGAACCTCGTGAAAGACTATTGCTTCGCTAACGAATAAGTTTTTAGATCCAGCCTCTTTTATGCGCCAAGCCAAATCAGTATCAGCCGCCTCCACCGCTTGCCCTAGAATATTGGGGAAAGAGAGTGACACATCAAAACCGCTATGTTTTAAAAAAGTAGATTTACGATAAAAGGCATTTGCAGTTGGATAGGTAGGATGTTCAAAACTAGATACCACTGTTTTTCTCGAGAAAAAACCAAGTTCGTCCAGTTGCTCAGGTTTAAAATCGACTATCCCGGTCACCAGATCTATTGCGCTATCAGAAAAAGCCTCTAGTCCTTTCTCAAGCCATTCATTAGCCGGTCTACAATCACTATCGGTAAAAGCAATCACATCACCTCTAGCAGATTGAACACCAAAGTTTCTCGCTGGGGCTGGACCTTTGTCGCTAACAGGACTCCTGACCACTTTCAGCGAAAATGGAAAAGAGTGCTGCCGCTCAATCAAACGTTCATAGGTATTATCCGCTGAACCATTATCGACCACTATCACTTCATAGCGCTCTTGATCCAGCGTTTGTTGAGCAAGCCCCTTTAGCGCATCAAGGACAAGATCGAAACGATCTCGCGTAGGAATTACGACTGAAACAAAAAGCTTAAGGCAATCGTTCATAACCAGAAGTACCCGATTATTTATCTGCGAAATAGGCTTTATACCAGTCAACGGTCTCAACCATTGCATCTTCAATTGAATAATGAGGCGTCCATGACAACATCTCACGCGCTTTAGCCATACTTAGATATTGATGTGGTATTTCCCCACTCGCTTCATTGAGGATAACAGGCTCAAGGTCTTCGCTCCCCATGGCCTTAAGAATCGTCTGCGTAATGTCGAGTACACTCAACTGGCTTTCCGTACTATAGTTAAAAGCATGCCCATGCACATCATCATCCTGCATCGCTTCAGCAAGGTAAAGATAAAAAAGCGCCACGTCTCTAACGTATACATAATCACGAATAAGCGTACCATCACTTCGAATAACAGGCGCCTTTCCATCGAGTGCCGAACGAATAGTGCCTGGCACAATTCGATTGAAATTCAAATCACCACCACCAAAAAAATTGCCGCAACGAGTAATACAAACGGGAACGCCATAGGTGTTGTGATAGGTTTGTGCGATGAGATCAGTACAGCTTTTAGAAACATCATAAGGGTGGTTCCCCTGCAGAGGCATTGATTCATCATACGGCAATACAGGCTGAGCACCATAAGCCTTATCACTTGATGCTATCACCACCTGTTTAACAGTCGACACAGATCTACACGCTTCAAGTACATTCCAGGTGCCGCGAATATTCGCTTCGAAGGTAGAACGAGGATTCCTGTTTGCGGTCCCTACAATTGGTTGAGCGCCGAGGTGAAATACTGTCTCTACCTCATATTCATTAATTGCACGAAGCTGAACTTCATGGTCCTCTAGCTGCCCAAAGACTATATGAGATAACTCTGAATTCTGTATCAAACCATCTTTTGCTGTTTTAGATACATCACGCACCAAACCAACTACATTCGCACCTAAATTATTCAGCTCAGAAACCACCCAGCTTCCAAGAAAACCTGTCGCGCCGGTGACATAGACATTACGATTTTGCCAAAATGATTTATTTAGCTTCACTGTTCAGACCTTCCTATAATATTTACCAATTATTTAAAAAACCAATCTTATCCATTTACCCTGCAGAGAAACTATTCAAGATGGCAATTTATGATGATGTAGACTCAGAAAGATCTCGATAGTCAAAATATTCAAAACCATCTAAAGACTTAGCACACTCATTCACAGGTATGATACTGCCATCTGACAATATCTCTTCCATCTCCTGTTGATCCTTATATGTATCCATTGATTTGAAAAATCCATTGTGCCGATAGGTATACAACATATGCTTCTTAAGCAGTTTCGGGTACACCTCACGCTCTAGATTATCGCCTTCCCAGTGGTTAAATACTTCTTTATCCATCACAAAAAAACCAGCATTAATCCAATGTGATTCCAGACGAGGCTTTTCCCGGAAACCAGTCACTTGGTTGGTCTCTGAAAATTCAACCGTGCCGTATTGTGATTGGAGTGGCACGCTTGTCAGGGTCGCGAGACCGTCGTGAGCATTATGAAATTCAATCAATTTATCGACAGGGACATCACAAATACCATCACCATAAGTCGCCATAAACTGATCTCGCAAAAGATGCCTGCAATGATAGATACGACCAGCAGTATCAGTTTCCGGGCCAGTGTCCACGATTTTAATATCAAGATCGTAAGATTTATGTGCAAAATAATCTAAAATCACCTCTTTCCGGTGACCAAGAGAGAGGACAAACTCTCGATGTCCCTGCGCTGCAAATAGTTGCATAATCTGCACAATCATTGGTCTTCCACCAACGGGCATCATTGGCTTTGGCAAATATTCAGTAAAAGGGTAAGCTCTAGTCCCCTTTCCTCCCGCCAGAATCACAACCTGCATTTCATCATCTCCTATATTTTTATTACTATTATCATTACTTTATTAAGTTGCCAACTACTACTTAGAAAGCGCTATGGCTTCACACGTATCAGTAGACAATAAAAATCATGTCGCTCTGTCATGCGACGAAACCGCTAAGTGCGCATTGTGTCGATTCCAATAATTGATAGCCACAATCAATGCAACCACAATCCAAAACACTCGTCCAGAAGCGGGTACCCTGATAAAAAAACTCGCTAAACCGTCAATCATAATAGCAAAAAAACCACACAAAGCCCCTATGTTCAAAGCAAATAACTTGTCACTTACTCTATATCTAAGGTTTTTAATCGCAATCCATATGACATTGATATGTAGTGCTATAAAAAACAAAAAGCCTGCTGTTCCCTGCTCTGACCACACCAACAAGTAAATATTATGAACAACAGGCCAAACTTCCCCAAATAAATCAATCAGCCTGCCAGTACTATACTGAGTATATTCAGGCATATGATAAGCAAAAGAGTTAAGGCCAAACCCTAAAAGCGGTTTTGCCTCAATCATTCGCCATGCAATGTCCATCCACTCATAGCGAAAATCCAGCGCACCTTCATCACTTTGCGTCAGGCGCCGTATAATGGCGCCCGATGCCAGAACTAACGCAATAATTGCCCCAACTAACATAACCCCTTTCTGCAATAAATACTCTTTCCTTAAATATGGGTGAAAAAATACAAAAGCCATTAAGCAGATAAAGGCAAAACCAAAGGCTAGCCAACCAGCCCTGGATAACGTTAAAACAAGCGCAATTCCACCTAGAAGAGAAACAAGTGACAGCAGTACTTTTTTTATCAAGCTATAGCGGGAATAGAGAAGGCTTATAAAAATGGGAAGGAGTAAGGCAAGGTATGCCGAAAATAAATTAGGGTGCCCCATTAAAGCGCCAACACGAAAAGCAGACTCATGGCTTAAATAAACCCCGTAATTTGCCCCTAGAATCGCTTCTGGAGATGCCTCTCCAAGTGCCTGCAGACCCAAATCTGCTTTCAATATAAACTGAATATAGCCAACCAACACATTAAGCATAACGCTAGCAGCTAATGCCCACACAACATACTCAAAATGTCGTTCGCGTACACATTCGTTTATGATCACCAAAAACAACACGTAACATTTAATCATACGAAACATTTCGAACGTAGTGAACTCTCGATAAGGCCCCTGCACGATGGAGTACATGCCAAGAACGATTAACCCCACCCACCAAATAGAGACATATGAGAAACGGATTTTTCGCCGCGAACCTGTAATAAAATCTCTTAGTAAAAAAACAAGCAGTGGAAACAAAAAGATATCCATTGCATCGATGCTATACGAGGGGGCTCCGCCAATATGCGAAACCATATTGAAATTAATAGATAACCCTAGCGGCGCAGCAAACACCAAGCCAACCAGAAGACACAGACGTGGGTTACCAGTTGCATAGATGCAAATAGGAAGAACGGTACCTAACACCAATGCAAACGAATAAAGCTTACTCGCATTGAATATCACAAGTACAAGTACTGTAGCCCAAACAGACAGTACAACTATGACTGCAGAGTTAGCAGCAGAGTACTGATTCAGACCGACTTTAGGAGGCATATAAGCAAACCAGAAAATAACAGCTGCACGGAATTCAAGCAGGTGCCTTTAACAGAATTCGAACATTTTCCACTCCATTATCAGCGAGTAGTCTTTGATCGTCATCAATCGCATTCATCATCGTCTTATTCTCTTCGGCGACAAGAAAAACCACGTCAGCCAACGCATTTACAAGCAAGTAGCGTGTATCAGTCAATGCGCCACCTTGCTGAATCAAAATATAGTCATAAGCACTCGCCACCATATCTAGAAATGCCCGAATACTCTCTCTTTCTAGCGCCGCCAAGCCCAATGTATCCAGGCAGCCCCTGGCGAGAAGGTCCACCCCGACACGCCCTGATGACTGTACAGTCTCTGACAAACTTTTTTTGTCTGCAGCCAGCATTTCAGCATATCCTGTCGACTCTTCAATGCCAAAACGCTTACTGATGCTATCAACACCACGCTTAAGTGTAGTATCAATAATTAGAACACGACAACCAAGCTCACTTTGCAAACAAAAGCCAAGCATCAACACGGCATCTGAAGTCACCGCCTCATCATCAGGTGATGAAAAAACAAGGTTAACCCCACGCTCATGCCCTTTCAGCTCCCGTTCAAGCAGACGTGACATATAACGATACGATCTGGTTGCCGAATCTGGACTGCGTAATACGATCCCTTTGATTCGCTCATACCAGCCACGCTTCGCAAGGCCATGCTTATCAGAAACAAGCAGTTGCTGTTGTACCAAAGAACGGGACTCTTTTTTAAATGCTGACATATGAAATTTTAATACTGTATCCCACAAAGCACCTCATAGAGTCAGCTGTTGCTAGACATACGAGGGAACATTTGTTTTAGAAAAAGTTTATCCTGGTTAACGATCGCGAAGACATCATACTCATCGCCTTTATTCCATAGACGAAAGCGATTAACACGTAAAAAAACCAACTCCAATACAAGAGCCCCGATCACTCCCAGAAGAGTACCAAGGACAATAGCAACAAGTATTAACAGCTTGGTTTTGGGAGAAACGGGTTTCTCCGGCGCAGCCGCATACTCTACTACCCTCATAGCCGATGGTGCTGAGCGTGCGGTAGCCATTGATACTGCAGCCATATTCAGCTTCTCATTTAAGCTCTGATATTTGCTTTCCAGAAGTAACTGCTGACGCTCTAGCTCATGGTTTGCCTGCATTTTCTCAGGTATCGAATCAAGCACTATTTTGATACGATCTGCTTCTACTTGCTTTATTTGCAGTGAAGCACGGGCACCAGCTAATTCAGATTCTATCGCTCTTTTTTTCGACCTCAGCAGCTCATATGCCTCACCGATTAATTGCGTGTTTCGCACGACAGCATCCTCTTGCCCTTCATCGATAACACTCATCGCCATGCGTATCTGCTCTTCCAGATCTCGGACTTCAGGCGCACCCGGCTGGAATTTCTGGCGCGCATCAGCTAAAGCAAGCTCTAACTGAGTCAAGCGGCTCTTAATCGCGTTATCCTGAAATATACGTCCACTGACAATCTCTCTACCCTCTGAAATCATTTGCCGCTCAATGATCTTTAAAGAATGTTCGTATTGGGCTATTTCCGCCTCAAGGTTTGTAATCGCAGCACGCAAACCCAGCCACTGTGAAAGTTGCACACGATCTTTCTCAAACAGTAACAACAAATTGTTATCCGAATAAAACTCCTTCATCCTCTCTTCCACAAGATGCAACGCCACTAACGCCTTTTCTGTTTCCTGATATAGACTTTGGTAAGCTCCTTTAGCCTCAAACACAAAACGATTACGACGCTCCTCCAAATACACATCCACAAGGGTATTCGCAATTTCGGCTACTCGCTGACTTGATGCCCGCACGACCAATAAACCAATATTTGATTCGCCCACCTGTTGCACGCTCACACCGCCCCGAAAATCCTTGAGAACTTTATAGCGCTCCAAATCCTTTTCGCTAGGTGAAAACGGGCTTTTAGGCGCAGGGAAAATTGAATACTTTATCTTTCGGTAAGTTTGTCCAACCCAGGACTCGCCCCATAGATGAACCACATAACTCATAAAAGGGTGGTAAACCTCATCGTAACTAAGATCAAGCTGCTCAATGACTTTTAATAAAACAGGGCCAGAAACCATTAAAGTTGCTTCATCAGCCAAATCATCTTTTCGAAATACATTCCATTGCTGATAGAAAGCATTCCGATGCATATCATTATCGGAGGAGACAGCAATCATCACTTCCGACTGAAAAACTGGCGGCCAAATTTTAATATACGCAACGACCATAGAGGTTGTCAGTAGTACAGTGATAAACACCAACAGTTTATGAGCAGTAATAGCACGCTTAATAGCACTCAGTGACGCCTGAAAATGAAAGGTATCCATTTCAGTGTCATGTGGAATAGCTTCTAACTGTTTCATTTTAGCAAAATACCCATAACAACAGCCCTAATTATCAATTAACTTTAGTATTCTAAATTGGTAGTAAGGAGATAAAATCGTATTCATATCGTGCAAGATCCGTACAAACTGAGATCGGTAACTCTCGGGAATTATGATGAGATCATCAGGTAAAAGAGCCATGTTATGTAGCGCCATATACATTTCGGGCTGATTATACCGGGAACTAACAACAGATTGCGCTTCAAAGAAGCCCTCTTCATTCAGTCTAATAATAGAGACATGTTTGAGCACGCCACTCTTCGACACACCGCCACTCCTAGCCAGTGCTTGCGCTACCGTTTTAGCCTGCCTGTAGGGTATTGCAGCGGGAGCACCCACTTCACCAACCACATAGACCACTGACTCCTGGGCATTTTCGACAATAACTGTGACCTCAGGGGCAATTATCCTTTCTGAATACAACGCGGTTAACTCCGCATCCAATGCAGCGGGTGTCTTGCCAGCCGCCTGAATATCATCAAGTAACGGCAGGGTGATTTTCCCATCAGGTCGAATCATGGTCGTTCGTGAAAAATCAGCATGTTTGTACACGAAAACCTCCACAATGTCCCCTTGCTGCAGAATATGCTCCTTCGTATACCGTTGCAGCGAATCAAGTACCTCAACCGACACACTAATCGACTCTCGCGTCATAGTCCCAGCGCAGCCCACCACCAGAACCAGCGAGATGCAAAGCAATAACCTGGAAATTAATCTTTTGTTTAACCTGCCAAAACAAAGCGAATACGACGATGGGACGGATTGGTTTCTCATCTAGCTTATGCTGCTCATAAATATTTTTAGTCTGCTGAATCGATCAAAAAATGTCACCAACCTGCAGCACTGAGCCTTGTACCGCATAAAAGCAGACAGCTGCGGGCAGATTCCAGGCCCTTCCAAAGTTTAATAGTAGTATTAGGAGAACTCAAGCAACGCCAACGTGTCAGCTGCCAGCCAATAATCATACAGTTTTTTTTAAAAAAAGCGAGTCGCTGCCGATATCGCTGCCGATATGTAAGGCCCTGAATCAAATTTAAAGCGCTTGATGCATTCTGAACTTCCCTACGCCAAAATTTGACACATTCTCACGTATCAAGCTATTATTCAGTCCATACGGATATACTTTACAAAACCACGCTTTAAAATTTTACACCTAAAATTTTAGCGAGTATCATGATGACCGTTGAACAGACGACATAATTTTTAAAGCGAGTTGAGATAATATCCAGCATGAAACAACCATATAAAAAGCTCCTTGGTATATTGGCAGCCCTTTTTGTTTGCGGCAGCGTAAATGCAACGCCCATAAACCCATTTCCTGCAACATATGGTGTCGACGATGGTAGTGAGCTATTTTCACCAACAGACTCCGTAGCACTCACCGTGGAATTTTTTGACTTCCAGGAGATCTTAACGCCAGACGCTGGCGGCGCTACTTTCGGTTTTTATTACGCCTCAAACCCCGATAATCTGATCACAATACTGGACGAAAGTGACTTTTCAGCAAGCAGCGCATCCCCCAGCAGCACGGCATTGGTAGATTTCGCGACAGGTGTTGTACTAGATCAGGACAGCACAACAATACAAAGCCTATTCACTCCACTTGAAGAAAATATTGGTTTTTTTCTAACCATCTCTGATTTCACGGTATATACAGAGAGTGTACTTAACGCACTCGCACTAGATATGGTAGCGACTTTTCCAAGCTTGATCATCCCGAGCACCTATTTACTAGGTTTTGGCAGTGTAAATGAGTCTGGCACCCCGATAACGCTAGCGCTTGAGATCGTATCTGGCATTACAGGCGTATCAGTACCTGCACCAGGTGCACTATTACTGATAATCATTGGCATGTTACTGCTGCAAACACGCATGATCTCGCCAAATAGAAATATGCGCCGTGCGGCCTGAAACCAGCCAGTACCCCAAACGGGGGAAGCTTGTTTGACACGCCGCGGCTTGCCCGGAAACGACTACCTCACTATTTATCTGGAGAAGCCAAGAACAGTCTTGGCTTCGACTTAACAAGCCCCACCCTGAAAACTAACGAACAACATTACGCTGAACATAAAATGCTCAAGTAGATTAAGCCTCCCGATATAGCACGCACCAGCACTCTTTCAGATAGTTAGCGTAACCGTAACACCAATCAAACTACTGTATTGGTGCCAACATAGAGGCCACGCATGGATCACGCCCTCTCCCCCGACCAGAAACAACAAAAAGCAGCCTGGTTGAATGCTGCGGCCAAAGTCTCTGGCGCGGGACTTTCATTTCTTTTATATATCATACTTGCACGCACCATGGAGCCAGCTCAATTTGCCGACGTGGTTTTATTATTAACCTGGCTTGCCATTGCAACGGCCTTATCCAGTCTCAGTATGCCGCTGATAATTGTGCGCTTCGTAGTTGAATACCTGGCGACCAACCGAGCGGATCTTGCTGGTGGCGTGCTGAGGTTCGCGGCCACGCTAGCCTTGGGGTTCTCATTGTTACTCGCTGCAATAGCGGCAACAGCGCTCTATTTCGGTCCATTTGAACTACCAAGAGAGATGCCCGCAAGCGCGCTTATCGCATGCGCACTACTGATCCCGAGTGTCTTTATTCTAGTTCTAAGCGGATTCCTTCAAAGCCAAAAGAGAGTTGTTACCGCAGAAGTCATCAGCAACCTGCTGCGCTCAATATTAATGATATCAGGCATTCTTGCCCTTTGGTTCATGCATGATTCTCAATTATCATCCAGTACGGTGCTCATGGTATATTTTGCCGCCACCGCAATCGCCACCTTGATTTGCCTGGCATATTCATACTCAGCCTGGCCAAGGGAAATGTCTAACAGTAAACCCATAGCGTTTGGCTTCATTCATCCCTAGGCTTTTTTGCGGTCATGATGGCAGTAGCAATTAACGAACGAATCGATTTATTGGTGATGGGCTTCGCCGCTGCACCCTCTGAGGTGGCGATTTATGCGGTTGCTTCACGCTTTTCACAAATTGTGATCTTTGCTATTACCGCTGTTGCTGCTGTAATGGCACCTCACCTGGTTGAGCTACTCTCTGATATACATGCGGGAAAAAATCAATCCGCCCAGAGACTAGTAAGAAACACCGCCCGTACTACATTTTATATCGCCCTTCTTGCCCTGATTTTCTTTTTGATACTTGCGCCAACGCTTATCAGTTTCTTTGGGCCGCACTATGCTGACGCTTATTTACCCCTAATAATCTTAACGATTGGACATGTCACAACTGCGCTATTCGGGGCTGCGATCCTTGTCTCAACGCTAGCCGGAAAACCAAAAATTGCCATCATTAGCTTAGCATTTGGCATCACCTTAAATGCCTCGCTGAATATAATATTGGTTCCGCTTTACGGCGCTGAGGGCGCGGCAATAGCGACAGCTGCTGGAAGCATTTTGGCAGTGCTGGTTGCATGGTTCTGGATTCGTCGAACCCTCTCCATCGACACATCAATCCTAGGTGCCAAGCTTAAACCAAGACCATAGCGCATTTACAGCAAAAACTGCCAAGCGCAATCCAAGCACTATATTCAACAGCCTTCTGATAATTAAATTTCAAGGACACAGACTATAATTGCTTCGATTCAACCAATAAGTGCATAACTTGAACGTGTATTTAAAAACCATCCAGCTAGTGAAAAAAATCACTATTATTTATATAGCTATAGAGCACTCTTAATTGTTACTATACTCTTTCTATATCATTTAGAATAACCTTCATGTATTAACGACGCAGGAATAAATAAATCACCCGCAATAACTTGTTAGATAAGACTTTCTTCGAACACAATACTTATAAAAGAATAATTCGAGAACGAACTAGCCACTCATTGGAGTGTCTTCTTCCCATCTAGCAAACAACTGATTTATGCAGATAAGAAATACAGTGAGACCTTTGCACGAGAACTAGTTTTCGTTCCAGCAAGGCATCAATGGTCGAAAAAACGGAATTTACACGCAGTAAAGGAGTATTTGAGATCATTAATAACGCAGCTGGAACGGAAAATAGACTGGTGCAAAGGTCTCACTATAGACACAAAGTAGAGTCAGTCATATATCGTAAAAGCAAGTCAGTAATTATTAACCTGACTCCAGGTGACTTTTGCGCAATAACGACATAATTGGCCGAATAATATGAATGTATAGATTCCATATACATATAAAACTGGGGATATATTGTTGTGAGAGATTCAATTTTAGTTACTGGTGGTGCCGGCTTCCTCGGTTCTCATCTTTGCGAACGCTTGCTTAGAGATGGACACGATGTCATGTGCGTCGATAATTATTTTAGCAGTTCAAGATCCAACATTTATCACTTATTGGATAACCCCCATTTCGAAATGGTGCGCCACGATCTAACCGTCCCTTTCTATGCCGAGGTTCAGGCTATTTATAACCTTGCTTGCCCAGCCTCACCCATTCACTATCAACATGATCCGGTACGAACCATCAAGACGAATGTGCAGGGCGCTATAAACATGCTAGGCCTGGCTAAGCGCATGAAAGCTAAAATCTTCCAAGCTTCTACTAGCGAAGTATACGGAGACCCTCAAATACATCCGCAACACGAAAGCTACTGGGGAAATGTAAATCCAATTGGTATCAGATCCTGCTACGACGAAGGAAAGCGTTGTGCAGAAACGTTATTTTTTGATTACAAAAGACAATACAATATAGACATTCGAGTAGCACGTATTTTTAACACCTACGGCCCAAGAATGCACAAACATGATGGTAGAGTGGTATCGAATTTTATATTACAGGCATTGAACAATGAATCCATTACTATCTATGGTGATGGTCAGCAAACGCGTTCTTTCTGTTATGTCGATGATATGGTTGAAGCATTTGTTAGGTTTATGAATATAAAAGAAGATATATCCGGCCCCATCAACCTTGGAAACCCAACAGAGTTTACGATTTCTGAACTAGCAGACAAGGTAGTAGCGATGACAGGCTCTAGATCAAAAGTCATCTACAAAGAACTCCCCTCTGACGATCCCAAGCAACGTCAACCCGATATCACTCAGGCAAAAAAATCTTTAGACTGGAAACCTACGATCGAACTTGATGAAGGCTTGCAAAAAACAATTACATATTTTGACCAACTGCTATCCAACGAAATGAACAGCAATTGAGCATATACAGCGAAGGATACCGATTACCTTTGTGTCAACCCGTAACCGCCGTCCTGGGGCACGTAATGCCCTTCAGCAGGGTTTGGAAATACTAGGCTGATAGTATTTAACCTAAATAGTACTGATACAGGCACTATTAGCAACCATTCCGGAATATGGGCAAAACCCCTTAACATATACCTGGCCATGTCAAGGGCCCCAATATAATATGCAAAAAAATTTTCTCGTATAATAAAAATATGAATACATCAAACTTTAAACAACTAGGATTTGTTCAACAATACGGCGCATTTTTAATTAAAATGGGGCGCATTGTTGATGGTCTGTTGATTGTGGTATCTCTGTATTTTATAACCATATTGACTGGTACTGCATGGGATGCACTGTATCTGGTACACGCACTATTAGCCGTTATTATCTTTCAGGTAATCACATCATTTTTTGAACTTTACCGTTCTTGGCGAATCATGAGGCTTAGTCACGAGCTTCTTAAGTTGCTTGGGTATTGGTCCGCTGCTTTTTTTATCACACTAATGCTGTCATTACTGAACGAGCCAGCTGAATTTATTGGCCAATTATTTATAGGCTGGTTTCTGCTTACATATTTTTTCATGACATTATCCAGAGTGTTGTCACGCGTTTTTTTAAGGAAGGTGCGTGCAATAGGCCATGATCATAGACGAGCAGCGTTCATAGGTTATAACGAGGTCTCAAGAGGCTTATCAGATACTTTTACACAGCAGTTATGGATGGGTATCGATATCATTGGTTATTTTGATGATCGAAAAATTGATAACATCCGGATGGTAAAAGAAGACTACGAAAATATTTCGGGCAATATTAATCAATTAGTCGATATTGCCCGCGAAAGAAAAGTTGATGTTATATATATCTGTTTACCAATGAGTGCTGAAAAACGAATTAAAAAATTAATAGACTCATTCTCAGATACAACTGTTTCAATATGCTATTGTCCCAGCTTTTTTGAATTCGATCTCTTTAGTGCGCGCTGGGATGATGTCTTTGGACAACCAGTCATTTCAGTAATTGAATCACCTTTTAGCGGACACGAACGTATCACTAAAAGAATAGAAGACCTTATCCTGGCAATCCTCATACTTCCATTAATAGCACTACCGATGTTATTTATTGCACTGGCCATTAAGCTGACATCCTCAGGCCCTGTATTTTACAGGCAAACACGCTATGGAATGGATGCGAAAGCATTTAAGATATGGAAATTTCGCTCCATGTACAGTGCCGAAAAAGATGATGAATTTATTCAGGCAAAAAAAGGTGATGCGCGTATAACACGAGTTGGTAAATTTATTAGAAAAACCTCTTTAGACGAATTACCGCAATTCTTCAATGTAGTGTCAGGAGAAATGTCTATAGTCGGTCCCAGGCCACATCCAATTAAACTTAACGAAGCACACCGAAAACTGATTCATCGCTATATGATACGACATAAAGTAAAACCAGGCATTACTGGTCTGGCACAAATCAGTGGTTTTCGCGGCGAAACCGATAGTGAATATAAAATGGTAAAACGTATAGAGTATGACCTTAAGTACATACGTACCTGGTCATTATTATTAGATCTAGAAATAATAATTAAGACAATTCCTGCCCTCATCTCTGAAAAAGATGCCTATTAAATAGAGTCTCCTCAAAAACTTAGCATTGATTTTGCACTCATCGCTTCAAATAGCATCCTTGAGGAAAGCACACTGACTTCGATTTCAAAGGGGGAACACCAACAGTTGTTACGCTCTCTTCGATCGTCCAGCGGTTCATCCCCACGCATGTGGGGAACACTTGAGGACCCCAGACGAGCCCCCTGTGTCAGGATAGATGTCGCCTCAGTTGAAATGATAAATGCTTAGACAGGGAGCGGAAAGAGTTTGAAATGCCGCGTTATTCAGCA
>QIJH01000156.1 GCA_003232725.1 Chromatiaceae bacterium
CGCCCAGTGATACCCAGAGGTTATGGCGAAAGTCTTTTATTTGCTGATTGACCTTCTTAAGATCTTCGATGACGACAAATGTGTAGCCCTGGTTGGTTGTGTCATGCTCACCCCAGGTTAGTCCAATGCTGAGAGAAAGCAGTGGATTGCCTGAGGCAGAAACGATGTGTTCAAATTTTTGATCGCCGCGTGAATAGCCATCATGTGAGGCAATCTCCATGCCGCTCATCGACGGTGAGGACCATGGGATCTCTCCACTGTTTTTAATGATTTTTGCGTAAAGTCCAGACCCCTGCATGAAAAAGCGAGGTTCAGGTAGTTCGTAGATCATGTGAATTTCGCCCTGCTCATTTTCGTCGAGCGAGGCGATCAATACGCTGAGGTGAATCATCATTCGTTCTTTGAGTGCATCCTCTGCGGTGATGCTATAGGTACGTTCAAGGGTGATGCCGGTGATGCTGAGAAAACCTGCCAGAATAAAACCGGCAGCGACGAGCATGCGGGTATTAATCGAAGGGGGTATCATGGGTTGTGGATATTGAAGCGATATCCTCGACCTCTTAGAGTTTCGATCGGTTTGATTTCGTTGTGCGGGTCGAGTTTGCGGCGCAGGCGGCCCACAAACACTTCAATCACATTGCTGTCGCGATCGTAGTCCTGGGCGTAGATATGTTCAGTCAGGACTGTTTTGGAGATCACCTGCCCCGCATGTAGCATCAAATATTCAAGTACCTTGAATTCATAGGCGGTCAGATCGAGCAGCGTGTCGTTGAGCATCACCTCCTGGCTAGTGGTGTTGAGGGTGATGGGGCCGGAGGTGATGGTGGGTTGAGAAAGCCCGGCTGCGCGCCTTAGCAGCGCTTTGATGCGCGCCTCAAGCTCTTCCATGTGAAAGGGTTTTACCAGGTAGTCGTCAGCACCCGCTTCGAGTCCTTCAACTTTGTCCTGCCAGCGGCTGCGTGCGGTGAGGATCAGTATCGGAAAGCCTTTGCCCAGTTTTCGCAGGCTATGGATCATATCGATGCCTGACATGTGAGGCAGTCCAATGTCGACCACCGCTACGTCAATAGGGAACTCTTTGCCGATGTATTTACCTTCTTCACCATTTTCAGCGACGTCGACGGCATAACCCGCATCGCTCAAACGTTGATGGAGTTGCTGGCGTAGTGCTTCTTCATCTTCAACAATTAAAACGCGCACAATTAATATCAGCCATTATGGATCGGGAGGGCTTAAGCATACTAGGAAGGGGGCGACAGAGGTAGTGGCAATGGCAATAGAGGCGAGGTAAAAAACCCGGCCTAAGGGAGGGGCTGGGGGGGAAGGCCGGGATAAAGAAAAAGCGTAAGCGCTATCCTTAGCGCTATCCTTTTGCTTATAGTCCGAGGATAAAGTCGGCCAGTATTTCGATGTTTTCATCAGAAACACGTGGTGAATATGGAGGCATTGGCACGCCACCAGTGACATCAGTCCAGTTTCCTTTGCCACCTTTTGCGATGCTGGTAATCAGGCGAGCACGATCAGCGTCGCTGGCAGCAACATCTTTCCATGCTGGCCCAACAACTTTTTTGTCAACACTGTGACATGCCAGGCAGCCACTCTTTTTAGCAAGGTCAAGATCAGCCATTGCAGGTGCAGCAACGAGTGCTGAAGCCAGTACGGCAGCAGTTAATAATACTTTCATGCATTTTCTCCTCAGTTTGATGTTTTAAATAGATAATAGGTTTTTAAAAAAGACGAAAATCAGCATCGCCTTTTAGTATGACCTCGTCCCCCAAGGTCAATATGTCCTGATCTCTATAAAGTCACGATAGCTGAATGAAGCTGAATAAATACTGAACGGAATTAAAGCGGTTAGCCTGTTGAAATTCAGCGTGATTTTCTCACCTGAAATATGGTGAGACCTTTGCACGATTGTTCTTTTGTCCTCTGGCCGCGTTAAAAGCGGCCTCAATCGGTCATTTATCGCTATAAACTTCCTTATTCCGTGCGCTTTTGCCTCGCCTAATGCGCTTACTGTTGGTGCCAGAGAACAAAACCCCTGTTGGTGCAAAGGTCTCAAAGTAAATGACTGTTTTGAGATCATTTATCACACGGCTGGCGCGGAAAATAGACTCGTTGCAACGGTCTCATGTGTTAATAATATTAAAAGATCATTTGTAACTATTCAGCTCACCCCTGAAATCCGCCATTTCGGTGTTAAAAATGATCATTTACACTTGTAAACTCACATTTTTCGCCTTGCACCCGAGGGCATAAAGAAACTGACGAATTTCTCTGAACAGTTACGTCCCATTTTCAACTATGCTGAATAGTTACGATCATTTTAAACCAAGCGGGTCATGCGGGTCGATATGTGGCTGAAAAGGTCTGTTACGCTGCATGCTGGTGAGCTGATATACCGTACCAATCCAGTTGTTGAGCACCGCTTCCGCGGTGTCGTGCCAGGTGTTATCGAGGTTTTCAGTGATCAGCGTTTCAGGAAAAGGCGGCGCGGCAGTGCCGCTGGCGAGTGCGTTGATGATCTCTGATTTATGTTCTTCCAGAATAGCAGCACTCTGTTGTGTGAAATAGTTATCCGGGACAGGAGGATAGTCCTTTCGTTTGCCATTAATAAAGAGGCTGACTTCACGTTTGTACTCTTTTAACAGGCTAATGATGTCATATTCGGGGTGTCCTTGAAAAAAAACGATGCGAAACAGGTCTTCGCTTACCGCTAGATGTACGCCGGCCTCAGTACTCTCAACCAACACTTTTAGTCCTGCTGATTCAAACTGTTCACGGCTGACGTTGTTATAGCGTGAGTGTGGTATGTCGAAGCGTGTATTGACGCCCGCAACTAGTGGATGGTCGCGCTCCACTAGATAGTGAGGGTAGATTCCCCAGCGCTTGGTTCCCATGTGGTGACGTTTCTGGCCGTAACGCGCTTGCATTACCGCATGTGTCGTGAGGCAAGAGCAGAGTGTTGAAGTGACGTTTTCATAAGCCCACTCGATGATCTCATCCAGCGGTTGCCAAAACGGCTCCATCGCAAGGTCTGGCTGGGTGACATTGGCACCGGTGATGATCAGCGCGTCAAGCCCTTGCTGTTTAATGGTCTCAAAGGTCTCGTAATGTTGGTTGACATGTGCACGGCCATCTTCACCACGTGGTATCTCCGCCAATGTAAACGGATGCATGTAAAACTGTGCGATCTGATTGGACTCACCCACGAGGCGAAAGAACTGTCGTTCTGTGGCGGAGAGGGCGGAGTCTGGCATCATGTTCAGCAGGCCGATGTGCAGTTCGCGGATATCCTGGTGGATGGCATTATCGCCCGCAATAATCGTCTCACCGATCTCTTCAAGGCGCTTAAAAGTGGGTAGCTTACTATTGGCAACTAACGGCATATCGGTCTTTTAACTCTGTAGTGCTTTCTCAATCAGTGCGACGAAGTCCTGTTCGTTCTGCACTTTGGCAAGGTCGGTGGTGGTGATGGTGTAGCCATACTGTGCGGCAATCGCCTGGTAACGCGGCAGGCGTGAATAGAACAGGTGTGGAAAGACCCAGCGTACAAAATCATCAGGTTCGATTTGCGCCACATATTCCAGTGAGCATTTTGTCATGTAGCAGGCTAATTGTTCGTCGAGGAATGTCTCACGGTAATAGAGTGGTTTAGGGTCGAGTTCAGCACGACGGATCAGCGCCTTTTCATCCTGTTCGGTCGTTTTAATATAGATAATCAGGGTGTTTTCACTCAGCACCGTTAATGTTTTTTCATCATCCAGCTCGCACATGCTGCCACCTGCATCATTGATGAAGTGGTTATAGCCGTAGATTTCTTGCGCCTTGTTGATGAACGCCGGTACATCACGCATCGCCAGTACCTCTGCTTTGTGGTGCAGTGATTGACGACGCTTAAACTCAGGCAGCGCCAGCCCGCCCTGCTCTGGATCGCCCAGTTTGCCTAGAAAACTGGCGACCGGCTTAAGGTTGTCGACTGAGATGTTATTAGCGATGTAAATTGAATCTGTGCGCAGTAGATCACGCAGGAACTCAACCTGCATCGCCTGCTGCTTGATGTTGTCGAGAATCGCCTCATCCAGGTAGCGGGTACCGATGCGGTAATCACCCGAATAGTGAAACCAGTTATCTCGCAGCATGGTCGAGAGGCGTGTTTTCCCCACACCCGACATCCCCAGCAGGGTGATGCTCTTGTGTTTCCAGGCTCTAAATTCTGCAGTTGTGAGTTTCACCAGCAGGCACTCCAAATCAATTAAGGCTAAATTTAAAGCCCTATTGTAGATGAGCTGTGAAAAAGTTGCAGGGGTTTGATTGGCTTTGAACGGTTGTTGTTATAGCTGGGCATGAGATGGTTTTGTATTCAAAGTAACGTAATTACTCAGCTAACCCATGAACTCCACCCGTTCAGCGTTAAAAAATGATCATTTACACGTGTAAACTCACATTTTTCGCCTTGCACCCGAGGGAACTGGCAGATTTCATGGGCGATCTGAGCAGCCACTGTTAATTTTGACTACTCGCTGAGTAGTTACAAAGTAACTAAATTTACCATTTCACCGGTTTGCCATTGGAGCCCGGCGTTAAGGGCCGCTCAATGATGGGCGCTGCTAATTTCTCTGGTGTCACTATCGCATGCTTAACCTTTTTCAGTGCAGATGCCGGCGCTGTTGCCTTAAGCATTTCAATCGCTATCTCATTACCAAGATTATTTAACACCCCTGCAAGTAGGGTTTCATTTTTGTGAATGGTTTTGAACCAGTGTTTCTGGTCTGTCCAGATAATCTTGCCGGTGGCGCTTTCAATGAGTTGATATGAGAGTTCAATCTCTGTCTGATGGCGGCCGAAGTCTGCGCCATAAAACGCTTTTTCCTTGTACCCGAGTGTAAAGCGATGGAGCTGCCCCAGCAGTATAAAGTCTGCGCCGAGTTGTTCGCCGAGTCGGCTTGCTTCCATGGGGTTTACCGCGTTTGATGCCCATAATCTTTGTTCGCGATTCACTTCGTTTTCGAAGTGGCGATTGAGAACCGCATAGTGCTGGCTGCGGACTAAGGTTGATTGAATTGCGTTGGCGAGTCGTTTGCTGATTTGTGATGAAGCGTGCGGGCTGCCATCGACCGCTATTATCGCATCAGTAACACGAAAAGGGATGACAGCGATGGTGTCACGTTTGTCATCTGCGCCCGTCTGTTGATAGATGGGGATCATTGCAGTGATGTTTACCTGCCAGGTGTCATCTTCATTTTTTGGTTTTTTTACTTCAGTGACTGTGTAGCTTTTGATCCATCCCTGGCTTTGGCTGTAAGTGTCGCTGGTCTGGCCAATTTTTCCGTTGAGATGAAGGAAGGAATCCGCGGATGAGATTGCTTTTAAATCGAAACGTATTCCTTTGGCGGTGCCTGTTTCAAGGCCGCGTACCTGCTGTACGCTATTCAGAAGGGCGCTGCTGAGTGCTTCCTGATAGGTGTCGCCAAAGCCCTGGCTGTGCTGTTCAACCTCATTCGCTGCGGCGTGTAGGGGAGGGGTGCTCAATAGCAGGCAGATAAACAGTAGCAGGCATGATGTCAGGTAATAGATCGAAGTTGTCTGAATGGTCAGGCGCGTTTCCGGGGCTCGATCAATGGGCATAACGGTGTTCTCCGCATTCACTATGGTCAGGTCATTGATATACTACTTTGAAACCTTTGCACGAGTCTATTTTCCGCTCCAGTTGTGTTATCAATGATCTCAAATACTCATTTACTTGGTGTAAACTCCGTTTTTTCGATCATTTATGCCTTGCTGGAGCGAAACTAGTTCTCGTGCAAAGGTCTCACTTTGCCTATGGTGGCAGGGAAATACAAGTCGATGTCAATGCGGCAGGATGCAGAGCAGTCATCCCAAAGCGCGCTAGATGAGCGGCTTTGGGGCTGGATGAATGCTGAAGAGGGGTTTAAACTGGCATACGAACGAATTTTACCCCGATGCGATATTTCCCCTGGGTTTTACGAACCCACTTTACAACGCTGCTGAGTGGCTTTTTGGCACCACCCACACCTTCCAGACTGACGAGATCATCGGGACGATGCGGCTGGTCAACCAGCAGGCCCGCACCGCTTTTACTCAGATCTGTTACGGTACCGACAAATTGATTGGGTTCGTCCGTGGATTCATCCAGCGAATAATTGATTTCAAGTGCTGTGTTGATACGGGGATATTTTCTAAGCTCAGCGGCCATTCCTGTCTCCTCCACGAGTACCGAAAATATACATTGAGATACTACTCTCTATTCCAGATCGCGCTATTGTTCATTTTAGTAAACTCATCATACATTGATTATACCCAGGGGGATATTATCTCGTCATAAAATTGGCAGTTAAATATTTATTTATAATATTAAATTTAAATTCTATGCAGATTAAAATCGATACTCAATTCCAACTTTATAATTTACAATCTGTTTTTTCAATGGCTTGAGGTAGTTGATGTACTAGGAACCTGTCGGGTTTAGGTGGTCGTAGCGAGGGAAAACCATTCAAGTTAAGTAGCCTCGCTACGTTAAGAGGCTGCTAGGGTCTGGCGCAACACGTAAGAGAGGATGCCGCCATGACGGAAGTATTCAATCTCATTGGCAGTGTCGATACGTGTCAGCACTGCAAATGTTTTGTTTGAGCCATCTGCCGCTGTTGCGACCACTTCGATCATCTGTCCTGGTGTGAGGTCATTGAGGCCTGCGATGGCGAAGGTCTCTTCACCGGTTAGTCCCAGGCTCGCTGCGCTATCACCTGCTTTAAACTGCATGGGTAAGATGCCCATGCCGACTAGATTAGAGCGGTGAATACGTTCAAAGCTTTCTGCAATCACGGCGTTAATGCCAAGTAGTTTAGGCCCTTTGGCTGCCCAGTCACGTGAAGAGCCGGTGCCGTACTCTTTACCCGCCAGTACCATCAGTTGAGTGCCAGCGGCCTGGTATTTGGCAGAGGCGTGGTAGATTGACATTGCAGTGCCTTCTGGTAGATAGCGTGTCACGCCGCCTTCGGTACCCGGTGCGAGTAGATTGCGCAGACGAATGTTGGCGAAGGTGCCGCGCATCATCACTTCATGGTTGCCGCGACGTGAGCCGTAGGAGTTGAAGTCTTTCTGGGCAACGCCTTGCTCAATCAGGTAGTTGGCCGCTGGGCTGCCTGCGGCAATGGAACCCGCTGGTGAAATGTGATCAGTGGTCACCGAATCACCTAACATCGCCAGTACCCGTGCGCCGTTGATATCGGTTAGTGGCGCAGGCGTTGGGGTCAGGTCGTTAAAAAATGGTGGTTCTTTAATGTAAGTGGAATCATCCTGCCACTGGAACAGGTCACCTTCAGGCACATCAAGCGCGTTCCACTCTTTGTCGCCTTTAAAGATGTCTGCGTAGCTGCGCTCAAACTGTTCGGCACCGACATGTTTCTGTACTACCGCCGCAATTTCTTCTTGTGTTGGCCAGATATCTTTGAGATAGACCGGTTCGCCGTTGTCATCATTACCGAGCGGATCACGGGCAAGGTCAAGGTGCAGATTACCCGCCAGTGCGTATGCAACGACCAGTGGTGGTGATGCCAGATAGTTAGCGCGCACATGGGCGTTAACACGGCCTTCAAAGTTACGGTTGCCGGAGAGTACTGCGCCAACCGCGAGGTCGCCGCTGTTAATCGCATCGGTGATATGTGCTGGCAGTGGGCCACTGTTACCGATGCAGGTGGCACAGCCGTAGCCGACGAGGTGAAAGTTTAATGCTTCCATTGGCTCCATTAGACCTAGTCCGTGACCACTCTGGAGCCGGGTGCGAGGCTGGTCTTAACCCATGGCTTGCTGCGCAGACCGCGTTTGACCGCGTTGCGTGCCAGCAGACCAGCGGCCATCATCACGCCGGGGTTTGAGGTGTTGGTACAGCTGGTGATCGATGCGATCACGACCGAGCCATGGCCTAGATTGTACACTTCCCCACTATCCTGTTTAACC
Source organism: Chromatiaceae bacterium (assembly GCA_003232725.1). Taxonomy (GTDB): domain Bacteria; phylum Pseudomonadota; class Gammaproteobacteria; order SZUA-140; family SZUA-140; genus SZUA-76. The sequence continues at coordinate 7,978 of QIJH01000156.1, forward strand.
GGCACGCTGGTTTCAAAGGGGTGTATTGATGCGGCAACATCTGGAGCGAGTTCCGGGCTGGTCATCATTTGCGTGCCGTGGTCGTTCTGCCACTGGCTGGCGGCCGCTTGATCAATCGTGCTGTCTTTCTGTTGCAGTTGTTTGATCAGTGCCTCACGGAATGACTCGCGTACGTGACTGAGCGTGACGCGATCTTGTGGGCGACTGGGTCCTGCAAGACAGGCTTCAACGCTGCCGAGGTCAAAGGTCAGCTCTGCTGAGTAGTCTGGTGTTGCCTGCTCTGGTGAATACCACATTCCCTGCGCTTTATAGTAAGCCTCAATGAGAGCGACGTTATCGCCACGACCAGAGATATGTAGATATTCAGTGGTCTTTTCATCGATCGGGAAGAGGCCGCAGGTCGCGCCGTATTCAGGTGCCATGTTGGCGATGGTGGCACGATCTGCCAGTGACAGATGAGCAAGACCGGGGCCGTAGAATTCAACAAACTTACCCACTACGCCATATGCACGCAGTTTTTGAGTAATGGTCAAGACGATATCTGTTGCAGTGACGCCCGCCGCTGGCGTGCCGTCGAGACGGAAACCAACCACCTGTGGAATCAGCAGCGAGCAAGGCTGACCCAGTAGCGCCGCTTCAGCTTCGATGCCGCCAACACCCCAGCCCAGTACGCCCAGACCGTTGATCATGGTGCTGTGTGAATCGGTACCAATCAATGTGTCAGGGTAGACCCAGGTTGCGCCGTCGCGTTCGGCAGTCATCGCCACCGGGGCAAGGTGTTCCAGGTTGATCTGATGCACGATGCCGTTATCCGGTGGCACGACACGAAAGTTATTCAGTGCATTTTGACCCCAGCGGAGAAACTTATAACGCTCGCGGTTACGTTCCAGTTCATGCGCTGCATTGATGCGAAAAGAGTCGCTGCTGCCGAAGCTGTCGACCTGTACTGAGTGATCAATCACCAGATCAGCCGGGGTAAATGGGTTGATCTTCTGTGGGTCACCGCCGAGGCGGGCAACGGCATTGCGCATCGCTGCAAGATCGGCAACCGCCGGTACACCAGTGAAATCCTGTAGTAAAACGCGCGCAGGCATAAAGAAGATCTCTTTGTCGGGTGCGGCTTGTGCATCCCATTTAACCAATGCTTCGATGTCGCCTTTGCTGACCGTCACCCCATCTTCCTGACGTAGCAGATTTTCTAGCAGGATGCGCAGTGAAAAGGGCAGGCGGTTAACATCGCCAATGTTGGCGTTCTGCAGTTTTGCCAGCGAGTGGTAGCTGTACTGCTTGTTGTTAACGGTCAGGGTGGTTTCAGTATTGAAGCTATTGGTGGTTTGTGTCATATGTTCTCAGCTCGTAAAACCGCATGGAATACGGTCGGTTACATTCAATTGGCCGCTGATTATACCCGAAACCGGATTATACCCGAAATGAGAGCTGAAAATGGGCTATTAGCGGTTCTCCTCGCCGGAGGCACGTGCCAGTACCCAGTCGAGCGCACGAAAAGGGAGGATGCGGCGCAGGGTGGCGAAGAGGTAGGTGGGAACGGTGACAAAATAGCGGATCCTGGGGCGTGGACTCTCCAGCGCGTGGACCACCTTTTTAAGCACCGCCTCTGGCGGCAGTGTAAAGGGTGCTGCCGGGCCGGATTTGGTGAGGCGCGAGATCATGCCTTGGTAGGCGTTGCGGAAGGGGCTGTTTTCGGTATCAATCGTCTGCTGGAATTTCTTATAGGAATTGGCGCGAAAGCGGCTGATGATCGGGCCGGGTTCAATCAGTGATATGTGGATGTTAGTGTTGCGCAGTTCCAGCCGTAGCGTGTCGGTGAGTCCTTCCAGTGCAAACTTGCTGGCGTTGTAAGCGCCGCGAAACGGCAGTGCGGCGAGTCCCAATACCGAGCTATTCTGGATGATGCGGCCATGCCCCTGTTTGCGCATCACCGGGATGATCAGGTTGGTGAGTTCGTGAGTGCCAAACAGGTTGGTTTCAAATTGAGCGCGCAGCACCTCACGGCTGATATCTTCAACTGCACCAGGTTGACCATAGGCTGCATTGTTAAAGAGTGCATCGAGCTTGCCATTGGTCTGGCTCAATACGGCATCAACGGCGAGCTTGATCGATTTGCTGTCATCGAGGTCGAGCAGTAGTGCCGGTAAACCGAGCTCTTTGAGTCGCTCGACATCGATCGGTTTGCGCGCCGTGGCGAAAACCTGATAGCCGCGTCTATGCAAAGCTTCTGCGACACACAGCCCGATGCCGCTGGAGCAACCGGTGATTAAAATGGTTTGTCTTCGTTTAATAGTCATGATGTTTAAAATATTATGCCAGTAGTATTTCGACGATGCCGGTATCAAAGATAGACCATCTGAAAGGTACCTGCGCCACGGATCGATGCCAGCGGTACGCCCATCTAAGATGATCTTAACATTAGTTAAGTGCTGCTGTGATGCACTATCTATAGCCGAGTCGCTTTCCAGTAGCGTTTCTGCCAGTAGGTGTTGTGGATCGTTGAAATCATCACGCCTTGACTGGTGGACGCGTGCAAAAATTTCCCGTTCTCAATATAGATGCCAACGTGGCGAACGTTAGGCGAGGTCTTGAAAAAGATTAAATCACCTGCTTTAAGCTGAGAACGGGGAATTTCAAAGCCTTGTTTGGCCAGTTGTTGAGTGGTTCTGGGAAGTGGGATAGCAAACTTTTCTTTGAATGTGATGCTGACAAAACCAGAGCAGTCGACTCCTTTTTTACTGAAGCCGCCTAGTTGATAGCGAACCCCTTTCCACGCGTTATATTGAGCATAGAGTTGGGTTTTTATTTTGTCTGGATGGTTGTTTTTGCCTGCTTGCTGGGGTGGTGCATGGTCTAACCTATTGGGCAGGGTACCGCAGCCATTGAGAACCATTATAATCGCAACGAGCGTGACGATGGTGCTCATCGGCAGCGATTTTTGCGGTTTAAGTGGCAAGCTTACGCCGTTTGTCGGCGACAGGAATGGTATGTTATCAGTGCGAGTGATATGAGCAGACCACTGATGGCACCATAAAGGTGGGCATCGACAATCACATTACCGCCTGCAAATTCGGCACTGCCGGGTAGTGGGCCGACCATCTGCTCCCATGCGAGCTTGCCAGTTAACAGTAGCAGCAGTAGCCATTCCGCACGATAACCGGCTTTTATGCTAACGATAGCACCAGCGACAAACATACCGTGCAGAACGCCAGAGAGACCTACGTACCATTTGAGCTCCGGGTTGAAGAACATCATCCCCGCACTAATGCCGATGGTGCTGAGCGTGCAGATGATAAGCCAGCTGTTGCGTTTGATGAGGTGACCAAAGAGGAGCCAGATCAGAATCAACCCAATCAGATTCATTAACAGATGTGGCCAACCGAGATGAACCAGGTGGCCTGTGATAATGCGCCATACTTCGCCGTTTAAAATCCCTTCCCGGTCGTAACGTAACCACAGACTGGCTTCATGGCCGCCGAGCTGAATGAGCAGTGCGATGGCGCAGAGTGCTAATGGTAGTTTTCCATTTTTCAGTAGAGAGGTTAGGGCTGGTAATTTTGTATTGTTTGATGGTGGCGGGTTATTGTCGGGTGTTGATAGCATGCGCGTTAGCATAACAGAGGTTGTGCTCCATATGTTTCCTGGAGACCTTTGCACGAGTCTGTTTTCCATTCCAGCTGCGTTATCAATGATCTCAAATACTCATTTAACTTGGTGTAAACTCCGTTTTTTCGACCATTTATGCCTTGCTGGAACGAAAACTAGTTCTCGTGCAAAGGTCTCTCCTGGTCAGTTATTATCCAGTGCTTTGAAGAATGATTCACGTAACGCTTCAATCTGATTGACATCGCTGATGGCTTGGTCATCTTTATCGCTAATGTAAAAAATATCTTCAACATACTCGCCAAAGGTGCCGATTTTTGCGTTATGAACTTTAACGTTGCAGTCCACAAATACCTTGCCGATGAGTGATAGCAGACCGGGGCGATCACTAGTGATCAGCTCCATCACGGTGATAGCGCTGTTGGGTTCGCTGAAAAAATTCAGTCTGGTGGTGGTGTTGTTGAAGTGTTTTTGGCGGCGCGTCAGGCGACGTGCTGTGGGGAGTGCTGATAATTCATCTTGAGCGATAATCCGTTTCAGGGTGGTGCCAATGTTGTCGATGCGGCGGGTGTCAGTGATCAGGTGGCCATCATGCTCAAGCACGATATAAGTGTTGAGTGTGAGGCCATTTTTTGCAGTGATGATGCGCGCATCAATAATATCGAGGTTGAGCTGGTCAAGTGCGATAGCGGTGTTGGCGAAAAGGTTTTCTTCATCGCTTGCATAGATAAAAATTTTGGTGCCACCTTGCTCATTATCTGAATGTATTGCGATTAGCGGCGTTGATGTTAAATGGCTATTGATGATTTCATTGCTGTGCCATGCAATCTCATCGGTGCTATGGCGCGTAAAAAATAATCGTCATCGAGCTGCTGCCACAATGCATCAATTTGAGGGCGTTCATGTTGTGTGAGTAGCGCGAGTGATTCTTTTTGGCGGTCGCTGACCAGCTCGGATTTATCAACTTGTTTATCAAGCCCGCGCCGTAGTGCCTGTTTGGTGCTGTTGTAAAGGCTGAACAGAAGCGAGTCTTTCCAGTTGTTCCACAGCTTTGGGTCGGTGCCGCGAATATCAGCGACGGTGAGCAGGTAGAGGTAATCTAGTTTGACAATGGCGGCAAACCCGGCGATCACATCTGGGTCACTGATATCGCGTCGTTGTGCCGTGACCGACATGATCAGGTGGTTTTGAACCAGCCATGCGACGATGTTTGAGTCCTGTTCGCTCAGGCCGTGGTGCTGACAAAAAACGTAGGCATCTTCTTTTCCGAGTTGTGAATGATCGCCACCACGCCCTTTGGCGATATCGTGAAACAGTGCGCCAAGGTAAAGTAACTCCAGTTTTTGAAGCGGCAGGATAATTTTGCTGCAGTTGGGGAACTCATCGCGAAAGGTGGGTACGGTAAAGCGTCGTACATTACGCAGCACATTGAGGGTATGCTCATCGACCGTGTAAACGTGAAACATATCGTGCTGCATCTGGCCGACGATGTCACCAAACGCCGGAATGTATTTGGCGAGTAGACCGTAGCGATTCATGCGGCGTAATTGATGGGTGATGCCATGCGACTGACGCAGCAGGGTAATAAAATTCTCTCGGCACTCCGGGTTGTTGCGAAAGTCATCATCTATTAAGTGTCGATGGCTGCGTACCAGGCGAATGGTAGCTGCGCGCACCCCTTTGATCTCCGCTCTCTGGGTCAGGATCATAAAGAGTTCGAGCAAGGCTGGCGGGTGTTCTTTGAAGACATCATCGCTGGTGACTTCCAGGTAGGCCGCGGTGACCTGAAAACGATCATTGATTGCAACAGGGACGCTGTTGTGGTCACTCAGGATCTCTTCGCGAAAATGTTGTAACAACATTTCATATAGTACTCCTTCATGAAAGCTTCTATCGCTCGGTTAATGCTTTCATTCAGGTGCCCAAAGGCTTTTGCAACATGTTGTTGATAGTCGAATAGCAGGCGCTCTTCGCTACGTTTTGTGTGCAGATGAAGGACGAAGCGTACACGCCATAAAAAGTTGCGTGCTTTGATCAACGAACCATACTCAATTGATGGGTGACCAGTGCGTCGAGCGACTCTGAGTTAAAATAGCGTCGCGTTACCCATGAGATCATCTGCAGGTCGCGCAGCCCCCCTGGCCCCTCTTTGACGTTAGGTTCCAGGTTATAGGTGGCGTCATGGTATTTGAGGTGACGGAGGCGCTGCTCTTCTTCTTTGGCTTCGAAAAATGCGGCACTTGACCAAATTTCATCTGGCTTGATGCGCTCCTGTAGTGTGGCAAGTAGTTTTTGCGGGCCCGCCAGATGACGTGTTTCGATCAGGTTGGTGATAACGGTGATGTCGCGTGTTGCCTCATCAATGCATTCATTGATGGTGCGCGTACTGTGGCCGACTTCAAGACCAATGTCCCAGAAAAAAGTGATGAGCGTGCTTAACGCTTGCTGGTAGTTGTGATGGTTTTCCTGGGCGAGTAACAGCAAGACATCCACATCGGAACAGGGGTGTAGTTCACCGCGTCCATACCCGCCAACCGCAATGAGTGCGATACCATCGTCATCTGCTGGCATAAAATGTTGCCATGCCAGTTGCAGCAGGCGGTCGATGAAATTGGCGCGCTGGTGGATCAGTGTCGTAATTGGGGTGTTGTGAGCAAGGTGTTCGCGCAGCACTTCGACCACCTGTTTAGTGGTGGCTTTGCAAGTTTGCTGTAGTGCTGTATTGGCCTCAAAGGCGCATTCGATCTCTGCAATTTGGTCGGATAGCACGCGCCCAGTTCTCTCTTTAAAAATAAAATTAAGAATTAGAAGTTTTCGTCGGATCGTTTTGTCAGTACTTCAAAGCCATCATCCGTGACCAGAATGGTGTGCTCCCACTGTGCGGTGAGGGTACGGTCTTTGGTGATCACAGTCCATTCATCATCCAGCAGTTTAACGTGACGTTTTCCGACATTGATCATCGGTTCGATGGTAAAGGTCATGCCCTTTTCTAGTGGCATGCCTGAGCCGCGTTTACCGTAATGGAGCACTTGTGGCGGCTCGTGAAAGCCAATCCCAATGCCGTGGCCGCAATATTCACGAACAACCGTGCATTTCAGGCTCTCGGCATGATGTTGAATGGCGAAGCCAATGTCACCCAGGCGTGTGTCTGGTTTAACCAGTTTAATTCCTTTAAGCAGGCATTCATGGCTGATGCGCATGATGCGTCTGGCCTTTTCCGATACCTCGCCAACGCCAAACATCTGGCTGGTATCGCCGTGGTAGCCATCTTTAATCACTGTGATATCTATGTTGACGATATCGCCCTCTTTAAGTGGCTTATTATTGGGGATGCCGTGGCACACCACATGATTGACTGAGGTGCAGATCGATTTAGGAAAACCGTGATAATTGAGTGGTGCGGGGATGGCTTGCTGTTCGTTGACGATATATTCGTGACAGCGCTGATTTAGCTCACCAGTGGTGACGCCAGGCAGGACAAAGGGGGCGATCATTTCGAGCACTTCAGCGGCGAGTCGTCCTGCGACGCGCATTTTTTCGATTTCTTCGGCGGTTTTGATCTGGACGGTCATGGTTACCTACAGGCTAAAATTGTTAAAACAACCAAAGTGTTGAGGCATCCCCAGAATATTTGGTGTTTTTTGCTTAAGATTGAGTTGCTTAGAATACTATCCTGAATCTGGCTTGATGGCCAATATGGCACTCTTGGCAGGCGCGAATGTCCTTGTTTATTGTGGTATTTTGTCTTTTGTGGTATAAAGCGCGCGCAGGTTAAAAACTTTCGAGGCATGATGGCACTCGTCCCTTGTTGTTTAAGTGGACTTTGGTGCGCTGACTTTATTGAAGATATCTGTAAAATTATTAAATACTCACATATACCGTCACATGTGTCCGGGTGCCTGCTAGTCGGGTTGATGCATGGGGTGTATGGAAGCCTAACCCATACAATCAGGAGAAGTTAGAATGTCGAAAATTTCCATGCGAAATATGCTGGAAGCCGGTGTCCATTTTGGCCACCAGACCCGTTACTGGGATCCCAAGATGGCACCGTTCATCTTTGGCGCACGTAGTAAAATCCATATCATCAACCTTGAAAAGACCTTGCCACTGTTCAACGATGCAATGAACTTTGTGGGTAAGATTGCGGCTAACCGCGGTAAGATCCTATTTGTTGGCACCAAGCGTGCCGCACGTGAAGTGGTTAAAGAGCAAGCGCTACGTTGTGGCATGCCTTATGTGAATCAGCGCTGGATGGGTGGCATGTTGACCAATTTCAAGACGGTTAAGCAGTCAATCAAACGTCTGAAAGAGCTGGAGACGCTATTTGCTGAAGGCAAACATGAGCGTATCAATAAAAAAGAAGCGCTGGGCCTGAGCCGTGAAATGGAAAAACTGGAGCGTGACCTTGGTGGCATTAAAGATATGGGTGGCTTGCCAGACGCAATTTTTGTGATCGATGTTGGTTACGAAAACATTGCCGTGAGCGAAGCGAAGAAGCTGGGCATTCCAGTGGTTGGTATTGTTGATACTAATAACGATCCTAGAGGTCTTGATTACATCATTCCTGGTAATGACGATGCGATCCGTTCTATCGGCCTCTACCTGCAAGCAGCTGCTGATGCTGCACTGGAAGGGCGTGCTGCTAGTGGCCAGGTTAGCGCTGGTGCGGCTGATGAGCTGGTTGAAGTGGATGCTGCACCTGTTGAAAAGGCACCTAAACGTGCTGCAAAAACGGCAGCAGTTAAAACTAAACCCGCTAAAAAGACAGTAGAAGATGCGACTGATGATGCCGCTCCTGCTGCAGAGGCAAGCGCATAGGCGATTGCCTGTTGCTAGCGCCGGGAGCCGGAAGTCGGGCTTTGCGGCGCTACGTTCAAGTCTGAACGAATTTAGAGCATTTAGAGAATACGAGGTTTATTAGTGATGGGAATTACAGCTGCGCAAGTTAAAGAACTCCGCGAGCGTACTGGCTCTGGAATGATGGAATGTAAAAAGATGCTGGTTGAGACTGGCGGTGATATTGAGGCTGCGATTGAACAGATGCGCAAGTCTGGTATGGCGAAGGCTGACAAAAAAGCGGGTCGTGTGGCGGCAGAAGGGATTATCGTTTTCCGTACCAGCGATGATGGCAAAAGCGGCGCAATTGTTGAAATTAACAGCGAGACCGATTTTGTTGCTAAAGCGGATGGCTTCACCGAATTTGCAGGTCAGGTTGCTGATACTGTTGTGGCGACAAAAGCGGCTGATATTGATGCGCTACTGGCAGGCTCAATGAAGGGTGTGGCAGGCACGGTGAATGAAACACGTTTGGCTTTGATCGCCAAAATTGGTGAAAATATCAATGTGCGTCGTTTTGCTAATTACAACAGCGATGCTGGTATCGTTGGCGGTTACCTGCATGGGGTACGCATTGGTGTTATTGTTGAACTGGATGGTGGCGACGCTGCGTTGGCGAGAGATATTGCGATGCATATTGCTGCCAGTAAGCCGCAGGCAATTTCTGCTGACGACGTTTCGGCTGATGTGCTGCAGAAAGAAAAAAATATCTTTAGGGCGCAAGCCGCTGAAAGTGGTAAACCAGCTGAAATCATCGAGAAGATGGTGGAAGGTCGTATGCGTAAATACCTGGCTGAAATCACCCTGGAAGGGCAGGCATTTGTTAAAGATCCTGATACCTCCGTTGGTAAGTTGCTAGCGAAGAATCGCGCGAAGGTTATTCGCTTTGATCGCCTGGAAGTAGGTGAGGGGATTGAAAAAGTAGCAGAAGACTTTGCAGCAGAAGTGATGGCGCAGGTTAAAGGGAGTTAAAATTTAGTGACATCACCAGGGTCTGTTGACGCCGCAATGAATAATGGTAAGCCCATTTATAAACGTATCCTGCTTAAAATGAGTGGCGAAGCGTTGATGGGCAAAGGGGATCACGGCATTGAGCCTGAGGTGGTGAACCGTATCGCCACCGATGTTAGCGAACTGGTGAAGCTAGGGATACAAGTTGCAATGGTGGTGGGAGGTGGCAACATCTCGCGCGGTGCAACCCTTGCCGCATGTGGCATGGATCGTGTCACTGCCGATCATATGGGCATGTTGTCGACCGTGATCAACGCGTTGGCGATGCAGGATGCATTGGAACATCATGGCGCATATGCACGGGTGATGTCCGCCGTTAAAATTAATCAAATTTGTGAAGATTACATTCGTCGTAAAGCGATTCGCCATCTTGAAAAAGGGCGTGTGGTGATCTTTGCTGCGGGTACCGGTAATCCATTTTTTACCACTGATTCGGCTGCAAGTCTACGCGGTATCGAAGTGAATGCGGATGCAGTGCTGAAGGCGACTAAGGTCGATGGGATCTATTCAGATGATCCAATGAAAAACCCCAATGCTGAGCGTTACGATACACTGACTTATGATGAAGTGTTACATCGTAAACTGATGGTGATGGATGCCACCGCGATCGTCTTGTGTCGTGACAATAATATGCCATTAAGAGTGTTTGATATTACGAAACCCGGCGCACTGAAAGATGTCGTGATGAGTGAAAAAGAAGGAACGCTGGTATCCAATGGAGGTAAAGCATGATCGATGAAATCACTAAAGACGCTGAAATCCGTATGGGGAAAAGCATCGAGTCACTGAAACTTGCATTTGCCAAAATGCGTACCGGGCGCGCCAATGCGAGTCTGCTGGATCATATTAAGGTCTCTTATTATGGTAATGATGTACCGTTGAGCCAGTGTGCAACAGTGTCTGTTTCCGAGGCGCGTACCTTGACCATTAGTCCGTGGGAAAAGGAGTTGGTGCCGGTGATTGAAAAGGCGATTATGCGCGCTGATCTTGGTTTGAACCCTTCAACGGCCGGTACGACTATCCGAATTAGCATTCCACCACTGACCGAAGAGCGTCGTAAGGATATGATCAAAGTGGCACGTGCTGAAGCAGAAAATGGCCGTATTGCGATTCGAAATATTCGTCGAGATGCCAACAGTGATTTTAAAGAGCTTCTGAAAGAGAAAGAGATCACGGAAGATGAAGAGCATAGTGCTGAAGAGAGGGTACAGAAGCTGACGAATCGTTTTGTTGCAGAGGTGGAAGCGCTGCTGACGGCAAAAGAAAAAGACCTGATGGAGATCTGATTCGCTTTAATCGAATTTTGATCTGGTGTCAGTGGTGCTTAATTGGAATCTACTGACTCATTATTAAAATGTCATCGTTCAATAAGGTTTAGATTGTTTCCTAATCATGTCTGCCAGCAATCCCGAAGAATCTCCGACAAGCGAAAATTCCAGCGCGATGCCGCGTCACGTTGCGATTATTATGGATGGCAATGGGCGTTGGGCTAAAAAGCGCTTTATGCCGCGTATTATTGGTCATAAGGCTGGTGTTGAAACGGTTCGGGCGATGGTGCGCCATTGTGCCCAAAGAAAAATCGAAGTGCTTACGCTGTTTGCCTTTAGTAGTGAAAACTGGCGTCGCCCTGAAAAAGAGGTACGGCTGTTACTAGAGCTTTTTGTGACGGCGTTAAAGCGAGAAGTGAGGCGTCTGAATGATAATAATGTGATGTTGAAGATTGTCGGTGATCGCGACGCTTTTCCTGATGCCTTACAAAAGGAAATCGCTAATGCGGAGGCGATGACGAGTACAAACAGCGGTCTGAAATTAGTGGTTGCTGCAAATTATGGGGGCCGTTGGGATATCGTACAGGCGACACGCGCGTTGGCTGCTGAAGCGGCTAGTGGCAAACTTGACCCAGCACAGATTGACGAGACGGCATTAGAGCGCCATCTATCGCTCTACGGCATGCCAGAGCCCGATCTCTTTATTCGTACTGGTGGCGAAGAGCGTGTCAGTAATTTTCTTTTATGGCAGCTTGCCTATTGTGAAATGCACTTTACTGAGACCTTGTGGCCTGATTTTGATGGTGAAGCATTGGATGTGGCGTTGAACTCTTTTAGTAAACGTCAGCGCCGTTTCGGTCGCACCGGTGATCAGGTGGAGAAAGGGTGTCATGCTTAAGCAGCGCGTTATCACTGCACTGATATTAGCGCCGTTATTTGTTTGGAGTGTTATTGCACTGCCGACCACTTATATTTCGCTGCTGTTTGCGCTGCTGATCTCGGTGGGTGCGGCAGAGTGGGTACGCTTGACTGGCGAGCCGCCTGCGATGAAAAAATATCCGTTTATTGCACTGATCTGGTTGTTGATGGTGCTAAGCGCCTGGGCAAGTCAGTATGCCGTGCTCTTTTACCTGTTGCTCTCCGTTTCTGCTTTGTGGTGGTGCTACGCTGTCTGGTTGCTGCGACGCTATAGTGCGCATGTATTGCAGAACGAAGCTCAAGGCGAGATGACACAATTTCGCCTTTCCGGGCTGACCGCCATTGGTGTGGTTCTGCTGGTACCGACCTGGATTGCGATGGTCGTGCTACATTCAATCTCCCCTTATTGGCTGCTATTAATGATGGTCTTGATCTGGGGTGCCGACACGGGGGCTTACTTTGCAGGGCGAGCCTTTGGTAAGCGTAAGCTTGCACCACAAGTGAGCCCGGGTAAAAGTTGGGAAGGTGTCGCAGGAGCGATGGCGATGACAGTGGTCGTTTCACTAGTGGGCGGGATGTTGCTCGATGTTAGTGGTGCTGCACTCTTGGGTTTAGTGATTTTATCGTTAATGACTGTCGCAATTTCGATTGTCGGTGATTTGATGGAGAGCTTGATGAAGCGCCGTGTTGGGGTGAAAGATAGCGGTACCTTGTTGCCTGGTCATGGTGGTGTGCTGGATCGTATCGATAGTTTGACGGCCGCTGCGCCAATTTTTGCGTTGGGTGTTTCGCTGTTAGGGATTCGCGCATGATCGGTATGACCGTCCTTGGCTCAACCGGTTCGATTGGTGTTAGCACGCTTGATGTGATTGCGCAGCACCCTGAGCAGTATCGCGCAGTAGCGGTAACGGCTAATCGAAATGTTGAACGGCTATTCGAACAGTGTGTCGCGTATCGCCCCGATTATGCTGTGATGAGTGATGAGATGGCGGCAGAGCAGTTGCAGCAAAAAATTCAGAAAGCAGGTATTGATGTTGAGGTACTTGCTGGTGCCGCAGGACTGGAGAAAGTATCAGTGCTACCACAGTGTGACCAGGTCATGGCCGCGATTGTCGGTGCTGCGGGCCTGTTACCCACATTGGCCGCGGCACAAGCCGGTAAACGGGTTCTGCTCGCGAATAAAGAGGCGTTGGTGATGTCGGGTCATCTCTTTATGGATGCAGTGCGCGAACATGGCGCAGAATTATTACCCATTGATAGTGAACATAATGCGATCTTTCAGTGTATGCCTGAGCGCTTTAACGGCCTTGAAAATAGTGGTATTGAACAAATTTTGTTAACGGGTTCTGGTGGCCCTTTCCGCACGGTTGATCGAGCTGAACTGGTTAACGTCACACCCGATCAGGCTTGCGCTCATCCTAACTGGGTAATGGGGCGTAAGATCTCAGTTGATTCCGCGACGATGATGAACAAAGGATTGGAGCTGATCGAGGCGTGCTGGCTCTTTGCTGCGCCGCCGGAAAAAATTCAGATTGTGGTCCACCCTCAAAGTATTATTCACTCTATGGTGGCGTATATTGATGGCTCAATATTGGCGCAGATGGGAAGCCCCGATATGCGAATTCCAATTGCCCACTCAATGGCATGGCCACAGCGGATGTCATCGGGTGTGGCGCGCCTCAATCTATTTGATGTGGCACGGCTCGACTTTGAACGCCCAGACGATGCGCGTTTTCCTTGTCTGCGACTGGCTCGCGCGGTGGCGGAGCAAGGCGGCACTGCTGCGGCGATTCTGAACGCAGCGAATGAAATCGCAGTTGAGGCTTTTCTTGATGAGACGCTTGGTTTTATGGATATTAGCCGTGTGATTGAGGCGACGCTGATGGATGTGAGCGCGCAAACAACGGTTAGTTTGGGAGCTGTGTTACAGGCTGATGCCGCTGCGCGTGAAGTGGCGCAGAGTCATGTTGAGAGGTTGAAGTTAATATGATTGAATCTGTTCTATCCTCGATTTTCTTTTTTATCATTGCGATAGGTGTGTTGATTACGGTGCACGAGTTTGGTCATTTCTGGGTGGCACGTAAGGTCGGCGTAAAGGTGATTCGTTTTTCGGTTGGTTTTGGTAAGCCGCTTTTTAGCTGGCGCCGTGCCAATGATGAGACTGAATATGTGATTGCGATGTTGCCACTGGGCGGCTATGTGCAGATGTTGGACGAGCGTGAAGGGAATGTCGCCTCTGAAGAGCTTGAGCGCGCCTTTAACCGTCAATCACTGGCGAGTCGAACCGCAATTGTTGCCGCTGGCCCTATTTTTAACTTTATCCTGGCGATCGCTATCTACTGGCTTATTTTGATGATAGGTGTGAGCGGAGTTAAGCCAATCGTTGGTGACATTAATGAGGCGAGTATTGCTGCGGCTGGTGGCTTTCAGCGAGGCGATGTGATTACCCATGTGGGTGATACAAAAACAGTCACATGGGGTACCGCAGCAATGGCGTTGTTAGACCATAGCCTGGACGATGAATTGCTAGTAGTACGTGTGCTTGAAGATGGTATGGTTAGCAAAACGCGCCAGCTGGACTTCTCGACGCCAGGGCTGGTGCTTGAGCGTAAGAATCTGCTTGAAAGCATCGGCATTAATATTATGCGGCCGCAGATTCCGGCTCGCATTGGTGAGATAACGCCGGGCGGTGCCGCAGATAAAGCGGGAATCATCAGCGGTGATCTGTTATTGACGGTCGATGGTGAGTTAGTCGGCGATTGGGCGAAATGGGTTCATATCGTGCGTAAAAATGCAGAAAACAGGCTGCAAGTTGAACTAGAGCGAGATGGCCGTGTGATGGTGGTTGATCTGCGACCTGCCCTTATATCGACCAAAGAGGGTGAAATTGGGCGTATTGGTGCCACGGTTAATTATCCAGAAGAGTTGTTTGAGGAATTTAATGCGGTTGAGCGTTACGCCTTCTTTGCTGCATTTAATGCTGCGGTGGTTAAAACCTGGGATATGTCGCTGCTAACGTTGCGCATGCTGGGCAATATGGTCGTCGGCAATGTGTCGGTCGATAATCTCAGTGGTCCGATTAGTATCGCGCAATATGCGGGTTCCTCTGCCGGAATGGGCTTTGTTGCGTTTGCAGGATTTCTGGCATTGATCAGTATCAGTCTTGGTGTGTTGAATCTGCTGCCGATCCCGATGCTAGATGGTGGCCATCTGTTCTATTATCTGATTGAATGGATTAAAGGTAGTGCGGTTTCAGAAGAGACCCAGATGATGGGGCAGCGGGTTGGCATTGCATTGCTGGCGCTGGTGATGATAATGGCATTTTATAACGACATCGATCGTTTAGTGGGTTAGTGGTGACTGGTTTTCGAAAGGTTCAAATGAAGTTGATGTTGCGTGCAGGTGTGTTATTGCTGGTGGGCAGTTTTTGCGCGGTGCCAGCATGGGCCTTTTCACCCTTTACGGTGCAAGATGTTGAAGTGCGTGGTCTTGAGCGTATTTCACTGGGTACGGTGCTGAATTATCTACCGTTGAGTGTCGGTGAGCAGCTGGATGAAGCGCGTGCCGATAATGTTATTAAAACGCTTTTCAAAACAGGTTTTTTTGATGATGTGAGTGTCGCATCGCGTGGCGATGTACTGGTGATTGTGGTGCGTGAGCGGCCTGCGATTGCGAGTATCGATATTTCCGGTAATGAGGATATCGAGACTGAAGCGTTAAATGGCGCGCTGGCGCAAATCGGCCTGACCAGTGGCCGCGTGTTTGATCGTTCTGCACTTGATAAAGTAGTACGCGAGCTTGAACGCCAATACATTAATCAGGGGCAATACGGGGTCAAGATTGAGTCTGAAGTGGTGACACTCGACGATGGGCGGGTTGAGATCGACATCGATATCAATGAAGGTGATGCCGCGACCATTAAACAGATTAACCTGGTCGGTAATCACGCCTATACGGATGATACTTTACGTAATAAGTTTCAACTTGATTCACCGGGCCTGTTCTCTGGTGGAGAGCAATATTCGCGTTTTAAGCTTGGCGCAGATCTGGAGTCATTGCGTTCATATTACCTTGACCGTGGTTTCATTAATTTCAATATCGATTCGACACAGGTGACGTTGTCGCCTGATAAACAGGATATGTTTATCTCGATCAATGTTTCAGAAGAGTACCAGTACTCGATTAACGAGATAAAGCTGGCCGGCGATCTGGTTTTGCCCGAAGCAGAGTTAATGTTGTTGGTAGAGCTTGCTGAGGGGGATATATTTTCGCGTAGCCAGGTGACCGCGGCGACTGAGGCATTAAACAGTCGCTTGGGTGAAGAGGGTTTTGCTTTTGCTAATATTAATGCGATTCCAGAGGTAGATAAGGAAAATCGGTTGATTTCTTTAACCTTCTTTGTCGATCCTGGACGGCGTGTTTATGTGCGCCGGATTAATATTAGTGGTAATAAGGGCACCAAAGATGAAGTGGTGCGACGTGAGTTTCGTCAGATGGAAGGTGGCTGGATTTCAACCGCGCAGATAGATCGCTCCAGAGTGCGGGTGCAGCGTCTGGGGTTTTTTGAGAATATCAATGTTGAAACACCATCGGTACCAGGTGTCGTGGATCAAGTTGATATCGCGCTCACTTTAGATGAGCGCGCCTCTGGTTCGTTGACGGCTGGTATTGGTTTTTCTCAAACCCAGGGTATGCTGATTAACGCCAGTATTAGTCAGGACAACTTTATGGGTAGTGGTAAGCGTATCACTGCGAATATCAATAATAGTGATGTGAATACGGTCTACAGTTTTTCATACAATAACCCGTACTATACGGTGAATGGGATTAGCCGCGGTTTTAACCTCTCTTTTAGAGAGACAAATGCGGCTGAGGCGAATATTGCCTCGTACACCTCTGATCAATATGGCATTGGTGTCAATTATGGTTTTCCGTTGAGTGAGTTTAACCGCGCATCACTTGGAATCGCCTATGAAAGCACCAATATCAGTACTTCGGTGTTAACGCCCCAGTCAGTCCTTGATTTTTTAAATGAAAACTCGGGCGAGTTTGATATCTATAAATTGACGTTAGGATGGTCTCATGATACCCGTAACCGAACCATTTTTGCCAATGATGGACTATTGCTGAGCTTGAATAATACCATTGCACTGCC
This sequence comes from Chromatiaceae bacterium, assembly GCA_003232725.1. Classification (GTDB taxonomy): domain Bacteria; phylum Pseudomonadota; class Gammaproteobacteria; order SZUA-140; family SZUA-140; genus SZUA-76. Next base: position 24,778 of record QIJH01000156.1, read on the forward strand.
TGGCAGTGGTCTGGAGTATTATAAGATTGATGCCCGTGCGATGAAACTCCAGCCAATTACTAAAAGCTTTACGCTTTTGATGAAGGGATCAATAGGGTATGGTGACAGTTATTCTGATACGACGCGCTTGCCATTTTTTGAACATTACTATGCAGGTGGTAGTAGTTCGGTGCGTGGTTTTGAGGGGAATTCGCTTGGACCGCAAGAAAATAATGTCTCTCGGGGCGGCGCACTGAAAGTGGTGGCAAATATTGAGCTAATTGTGCCGATGCCATTTGTAGATGAGGATAACCGCTCGCTGCGCTTGAGTGGCTTCTATGATATTGGTAATGTATTCGCCGCTGCTAATGACTACGATTCGGCAGAATTGAGGACATCGACAGGGATCGCTCTGATCTGGATGTCACCGATTGCACCGCTGACATTTAGTTATGCATTCCCTCTGAATGATAAAGTGGGTGATCAACTTGAGCGCTTCCAGTTTACGCTGGGCTCTTTTTTCTTCTAGATTATTGACAGTTGGAGTTGAGGTTTGAATAAAATAATCAAAATGGTTTTAGTTGGTGTTATGCCGCTGTTACTGGCATTACCTGTTGTGGCTGCTGACCTTAAACTGGGGTATGTTGACGCTGTGAAGCTGTTTCAGGAGGCGCCGCAGGCCGCTCAATCTGAGGTGATGTTACGGGAAGAATTTGCTGAGCGTGAAACGGAATTATTAACCGCTCAGACAAAGGCGAAAGCGTTGGATGATCGTCTCAGACGTGATGGGATGGTGATGAGTGAGAGCGAGCGAAAAAAGATTGATAATGAGTTAACCTCCCTGTCACGAGATATGCGGCGTAATCAGGAAGAGTTTCGTGAAGACCTGAACCGTCGTCGTAATGAAGAGATTGCGAAGGTGCAGGAGTTTATTAAACAGGTGATCGATAAGATTGGACGGGAAGAGGGCTTTGATCTGATCTTCTTTGAAGGGATTGCCTTTGCAAATCCTGAGCTTGAGATTACCTCAACGGTACTGACTCGGCTGCAAGCACTCTCTAAATAAAGCGCTAAGGAGGATGCTCATTTGGGATTAACGCTGGCGCAACTGGCATCTCGCCTTGGCTGTGAATTTGATGGCGACGCTGCGTGCCTGATATCCGGGGTTGCCTCATTGGCCGATGCAACTGCGGGCGATCTGAGTTTCCTGGCGAGCCCTCAATACCGTGCTGACCTGGCATCCACACAAGCATCGGTGGTGGTGGTGACCAAACAAGACCGTATTATCTGCAGCGGGAATGTACTGATTGCGATAGACCCTTATCTTACCTATGCGCGGGCAGCACAGTTGCTTTACCCTGAGGTTGTTCATGACGGCGGTATCCACCCTTCAGCGGTGGTAGATCCTGCGGCGCAGATTGATGCTTCGGCGTGGATTGATGCACTTTGCGTGATTGGGCCTGATGTCGTTGTGGCGGCTAATGCACAGATTGGGGCGGGTTGTATTCTCGATCGTGATATTACGATTGGCCGCGATTGCCGTTTATTGGCGAATGTGATGATTCATGGCCGCGCCTCATTGGGTGAGCGTTGTCTGATTCAAGCGGGCGCGGTGATCGGTAGTGATGGCTTTGGTTATGCTAATGATCAGGGTAAGTGGGTTAAAATCCCGCAGGTAGGGGGCGTGAAATTGGGCGATGATGTTGAAGTGGGGGCCAATACCACCATTGATCGTGGTGCGTTGAGTGATACGATCATCGAAAATGGGGTAATACTGGATAACCAGATCCAGATCGCTCACAATGTACATATAGGTGAGCAGACTGCCATTGCAGGCTGCACGGGTGTTGCCGGGAGCACGCACATTGGAAAGCGCTGTGCGATTGGCGGCCATGTGGGCATCGTTGGCCATTTGACGATTGCAGATGGGGTGCAGATTAGCGCCAAGACATTTGTCAGCCAGTCGATTGATAGCGCAGGTTTTTATTCGTCCGGAACACCGCTTGAATCTAATGCCCGCTGGCGCAGAAATTTTGTGCGGATGAAACAGTTGGACGAGATGGCACGCCGCATCAAAACACTTGAGAAAATGGTTTATAAATTATCTAATGATGTCTGAAGGTCAAAAGGTAGAATAGAAGAGATGACGCAGGAGCAGGAAGGACCGATTGACGTGGGGGCAATGGATATCCATCAAGTGATGCAGCATCTGCCACACCGTTACCCATTTTTACTGGTTGATAAAGTGATCTGCTGTGTACCAGGTGAGTCACTCGCAGCACTCAAAAATGTGACGATCAATGAACCTTTTTTTCCTGGCCATTTTCCGATTAAGCCCGTGATGCCGGGGGTTTTGATTCTTGAAGCACTGGCTCAGGCAACCGCTATTCTCACCGCAAAGAGTATGAGCGATGCACCGACTGGTGAAACGCTCTATTATTTGGTGGGTATCGACAATGCGCGCTTTAAACAACCAGTTGAACCTGGCGACCAGCTGATATTGAAGACAGATCTCATTCGTAACAAGCGTAGTATCTGGAAGTTTGATGCCAAAGCGTTAGTTGGTGATAATGTGGTGGCGAGTGCTGAAATTATCTGCTCGGTGCAATCTGCATAATGAACGTGTGTGTAAATAAAGAAAGTTTATGATTCATAGTTCTGCACTGATTGACCCTGCTGCATGTCTCGCTGACGATGTAGCGGTGGGGCCTTTTTCGACTATCGGAGCGGGTGTTGAGATCGGCAGCGGTAGTATCATCGGTTCTCATGTAGTGGTTAAGGGGCCGACTACCATTGGTGAAAACAACCAGATCTTTCAGTTTGCCTCCGTTGGTGAAGATCCGCAGGATAAAAAATACCAGGGAGAGGCGACCCGCCTTGAAATTGGAGACAATAACGTGATTCGCGAGGGTTGTACGCTCAATCGAGGTACGGCTCAAGATAGAGGAGTGACCTCAATCGGGGATGGTAACCTGATCATGGCGTATGTTCATGTTGCACATGATTGCGTGGTGAAAAACAATACAATTTTAGCCAACAATGTTGCGCTTGCGGGGCATGTCACGGTAGAAGATTTTGCGATTCTGGGCGGTTACACCCTGGTGCACCAGTTTTGTGTGATTGGTTCGTATGCATTTACCGCGATGGGCAGTGTGTTGCCAAAAGATGTGCCGCCTTATGTGCTGGCCTCTGGTCATATGGCGAAGCCATTTGGGCTTAATATAGAAGGGCTGAAACGGCGCGGTTTTAGTAGTGCAACGATCCGAGACCTGCGTCGTGCCTACAAATTACTCTACAAGGCTGGTATTACCATTGAGCAGGCATCAAAACAGATGCGTGAACTTAATCCGGTCTCTGACGAAATTGCTGTGTTGGCTGACTTTATCGAAAAGTCACAACGTGGCATTGTTCGTTAACCATTTTACGTTATCTGAGAGATAATCATCGTGCGTATCGGGATCGTTGCAGGGGAAACATCAGGGGATCTGCTTGGTGCTGAATTGATGCAAGCGATTAAGCGGCGCGTACCAGAGGCCCGCTTTGAAGGGATTGCGGGTCCGAAAATGATCGCGCAGGGATGCGATGCCCTTTATCCTTCTGAAAAGCTTGCCGTCATGGGGTTGATCGGAATCGGCAAGTACATGGAACTGCGCTCAATTCGCGCGGGGCTTGCGCGCAAACTGATTAACGATCCACCTGACATTTTTATTGGTATTGATGCGCCTGATTTTAATATTGGGCTTGAGACGCGCCTGCGAAACCAAAATATTCCGACGGTGCATTACGTGAGTCCATCGGTTTGGGCGTGGCGTCAGTATCGTCTGCCAAAGATTGCACGAGCGATCGATTTGATGATCACTTTATTCCCATTTGAAGCCAGGTTTTACGAAGAGCATAATGTGCCGGTTAAGTTTGTCGGTCATCCATTGGCGGATATGATTTCACTCGACACTGATGGCGTTGCGGCGCGCCATGCATTGAGCCTGCCGCTTGACAAGCAGATTATTGCCCTGTTGCCGGGCAGCCGAATGGGCGAGGTCTCTCGTCTGGCTGATTACTTTGTGCAGGCTGCGGCACAGTGTATAGAGCAACGACCAGGCCTTCATTTTGTGGCACCCTTCGCCAACAGTGAAACACGTGAGATATTTGAACAGGTGCTGAAAACAAAGGCACCAGACCTACCGATCACCATCATCGATGGTCAGTCACGTGAGGCAATGGCTGCAGCTGACGCGGTGTTACTTGCCAGCGGTACAGCAACCCTGGAAGGGATGTTACTGAAAAAACCAATGGTGGTTGCCTATCGTCTCAAGCCTTTCTCTTACTGGCTAGCGATGCAGTTATTGAAGGTTGATAATTATTCATTGCCTAATCTATTACTAGAAAAGCGGGTTATCCCTGAGATTATTCAGGATGATGTCACACCTGAGAGCCTTTCCAGTGCCGTGTTGGCTTACCTGGATGACCCTGAAAAAGTGGCCGACTTACAGCAGCAGTTCCTGGCCGTTCACCTTGAACTTAGGAGAAATGCCAGTGAAAATGCGGCGGATGCCGTATTATCGGTGGTTGAGCATGCGCGTAGCATGGGGCCAGGCTCAGCGGAAAGTTGAGCGTTTGTGGTGAGGTTTCAGTGTTGAAGCCTGATGCTGAGTACATCGCATGTCGCACGGTTAATCACGCTATTGACGGTAGAGCCGAGTAGCCGTTGTAATCCACGGCGACCATGCGTACCGACGACGATTAAGTCCGCGTTTTTTTCTTTGGCAACGGTTATGATTTCATGACTGGGTGAACCGCTGGGTACCAGGATTGTTGCCTCAGCAAGCCCCATCTCTTTTGCAAATGCCCGTAGCGATTTTTCACCTTGTTTAATCAGCTCTCCTTCAACCAGTAACCATTCGGGTGAGGGGACTAGCTCATCACCAAAGGCGAGTGGTGAGAGGTACTCCACCGCATGTAACAGTATTATCTCGGCTCCATTTTTCTGCGCGATATCGAGTGCACGAGCCGCTACCATTTTTGATGATTCGGAAAAATCGATTGCGACGACGATCTGTTGATAATTGGGGATATTGGTGCTCATGATAAGCTTACTCCCATCGTTTTTATTACAAGTGGAAATGCACAGTCTCACCATTCATATTATGGTGTTTATGCGAGCCCGGCTAGTTTTATTTGTTGCCTAATGGTGCGTACCTGTCTTGCGGGTTATTAGAGATTGACTCTAGCCGTATCATCAACGAAGTCATGGGTATCTCGCGTGTTACCTGTGATATTTCAAGTAAGCTACCCGCCACGATTGAGTGGGAGTAGAATCTTGCTGCCTCAGCACAGTAACGTTAGTTGAATCCAAGGGCGATAGATCCATCACTTGCTCGACTAAGATCGATAGCCCATTGATCGACTTGCTCATATCAACCGGTTCACTATGCAGATAGACCTGACTCTCATTGCCGGAACGCAGCATCAACTGACCTCCTGTTGACAGCGAACAACCACCGCTAAAACCTCCGCCAACGTACTCGTCGGTGGATACCGATCAGTAGCGTCATCATCACTATCGTAGGCCGCGCCAATGTCACTGGCACCAGCTTCGGCGCAGGATTTCCCAGACGCTTTAAACGCCTCCGCCAATAACCAAAGTTGGCATAGGAAATATTGCTCTGTTGGCAATAAACCTTCTGTGGAAGTTTACTTTGTTTCCACCCTTGAATGTGTTGTTGCCAGAACTCTTTTTTATGATTCGAAGTCATATGATTCGTCTTGATGATGTTGAAATCAAGACGATAGCAAGGGACGGGTGTAGATGTTAGATGGGGCTTATCGATCGTTTACGATCTATAGCCACAGCATGTCCGTAGTAGAACCGGTGTTTGCCAATATCGGCAGCAACAAAAAGCTGAATTGATTTAGCCTGCTTGACAAAGCAAAAGTTCAGAGGCAATGGCAATTCTATTGCCTGGTGCGCAATATCGAAAAGCTTAAAAACTACGGTGATATAGCCCACTAAGGGGGCAAGACGAGGTAAAAATATCAGTATAACGTCACATCTAGTGCATCGCCAGAAAACACCGCATATTTATCTTGAAAAAAGAATATGGCTGAGTGAATATGAGAAAATTAACTATTGACGCCATAGTCACTCGTTAGGTTAGGGCAATATGACAACACATCGAGTTAATTTTTTTGCCTTAGAAGAAAATTTCTTATCGAAGGTGTAAAGTTTTTCGTATTGTTGGCAGTGGGTGAGATGCAATGCATCAGAAAAATCGATTCCTTGCCTGCACCACTCAATAGCTTGAGCGATGAAAGAAGGATTAGATAAGTGAATATTTTTTAACCCAAATAAACTCATAAAGGCATTGCATATATCTTCGGGTTCAAAGTTGTATGCATACCTTAGAACCCATTCAGTTTCGAGAATTACCGTATCTGGTATAAATATCTCTTGGGAATTAAATATTGAGT
>QIJH01000151.1 GCA_003232725.1 Chromatiaceae bacterium
TAAACAAATGTGATCTTGCCTCAGCAGCAACCGTCGCGCGAATGGAACAAGCGATAAAGATCTATCAAAGCATTGGTTACACCACAATCCTAACCAGCACCAAAGCAACCATCGGCATCGATGCCCTGAACGCACAACTGCGCGATAAGACCAGTATCTTCGTCGGTGAATCAGGCGCGGGAAAATCATCACTCATCAATGCCATCATGCCGCAGCTGGCAATCCGCACCAACGAGGTCTCTGCCCATTCAGGCCTTGGCAAACACACCACCACCACCACTGTGCTCTATCACTTAGCACAGGGCGGGCATTTAATTGATTCGCCGGGTGTGCGTGAATTTGGCTTATGGAAAGTAGAACCAGAGCAACTGGCAAAAGGCTTCAAAGAGTTTGAACCCTACTTAGGCGAGTGTCGATTTAGAAATTGCAGCCACCGTCGCAATGCAGGGTGTGCCATTGAGGCGGCAGCTAAAGCCGGTAAAATCAGTTCAGAAAGAATGGCGAGCTACCATCGGATCTATGATGATCTGAATAGCAGTGCCTAAGAACTCAGGCCCACTGATTGCTGGGCAGGTACAGGTACAGGCACCGGCTGTTCAACAATTTTAATCGACTTAAACTTCGCAGCAAGCTCATCACGATTAACCAGTACATCAGCCAGTGTATAGCGATCCAGCACGGCAAGAAAATTACGGCTCGCCTCTTTTAGCGCCCCCTTCAGTGCGCATACCGGCGTAATGGGGCAGCTACTATTCTCTGGATCAAAACATTCAACAATATTAAAATTATTTTCTGTTGCACGTACCACCGTGCCGATATTGATCTCATCTGGTGAAAACGCAAGCCGCATGCCGCCGCCTTTGCCGCGCACAGTATGAATAAAACCGTTATTGGAGAGATTATGAACCACCTTTACCAAATGGTTACGGGAGATTTCATAGTTATCTGAAATCTCGGTAATCGTCGATAACCCCTCGTCCTTTAAACCGAGGTAAACCAATACACGTAATGAATAATCTGTATAGAGCGTTAACTGCATTTTGGCACCTTTATCTTGAGATCATTTACAGCAGTAAATACCTCATCGACCAGAAGTATTCAGGCTTCGTTCAGACTTAGTATATCAAGACTTACTAATAAAATGGGCATTTATATAACTAAAATTCCCCATATATATCTAAGCCTTACGATCACACTAACACACTAAAGCACAATTCCTTTGTGATACTTATCACACTCATACCTCCCGTCTTCCGGTAAAAGCGTGCGTTAACGTACCGCCATCCACATATTCAAGTTCACCACCAAATGGAACACCATAAGCAATTCGTGTCGATTTTATACCGCGTGAGCGCGCCATTTCGGCAATATAATGCGAAGTCGCTTCGCCTTCAACCGTTGGATTGGCGGCAAGGATCACCTCTTTAATCTCACCCTCATCAAAACGGCGTACCAGATGATCAAGCCCGATCTCCTCAGGGCCAATTCCGTCGATGGGTGATAGATGTCCCATCAATACAAAATAGAGTCCACCGTAAACAGCAGACTGCTCCACCGCCTGAACATCAGCAGGCATCTCAACCACACAGAGCTGGCTCTGGTCTCGCCGCTGGTTAGCACAGATACGACAGACATCGTCTTCACTCAAGGTACGACACACATCGCAGTTGCCGACATTGTCCGCCGCAGCCAACAGCGCCTGTGCCAACTGCCTTGCGCCATTTCGGTCGCGTTCCAGTAGATGAAAGGTCATCCGCTGTGCCGATTTCGGGCCGACACTCGGCAGACAACGCAGCGCATCGACTAACTGTCCGATCAATGAATTATCTGCCATCATCCAACAGCCGCGCAATACCAACCAACAATCACACCCCTCATAAAATTTAGAATGGCAGCTTCATTCCTGGTGGTAGTGGCATACCACTGGTCATGCTGGCCATACGCTCCTGGCTCACCGCTTCAACCTTGCGTACGGCATCATTCACTGCCGCCGCAATCAGATCTTCCAGCATATCTTTATCATCTTTCAGCAGACTGTCATCGATTGAGACACGACGCACATCATGACGGCCAGTCATCACAATGCTCACCATGTCGCCACCTGCCTGACCGATCACTTCCATATTGGCCAACTCTTCCTGCGCCTTCTGCATATCTTCCTGCATCTGCTGCGCCTGCTTCATCAAATTACCCAAGCCACCTTTCATCATCTATTTCCTCTTTCAAATAATCCAAAATTCTAAAATGACACTACTCAACAGGGTTCACTGACTCTGGAATCACCTTAGCACCAAATGTCTCTTGTAATGATTGCACGTTGGGATCCGCTTCGATCGCTTCCAACGCAGTTTGCTTACGCTCATCCGCCACACGCACTTGTTGTGACGCAGGGGTTTCGATTTGCGGCGCGCCAACCGTCATCACCAGTTTTAATTTTTGACTAAAATATTGCTGTAGCGCCTCTTCAAAACGCGCCTCAAATTTATCATTACGCAAGTGTGCATGACCGGCATCCAGCAACAGTGTAATAACAGTATCAGTGCGCTCAACCAGTGATGAATTCACCGCCAGACTGCGCACTGCACCACGAAGATTAAGCGCAGCCACCACTTCACTCCACTCATGACTGGCTGGTGATGCTGGTGATGTTGCCGGCACAGATACTGGCTGCTTAGCCGGAGGCGCTGTTGTGTGCACATCTGGCGTTGCTGGGGCTGGCCTTGTACCACCAGCACTTGATGATGGTTTCGGTGCCGCAGCACTGGCAGGCTGGAATGCCAACATACGTAGTAACACCATCTCAAAACCACTACGCGGCTCCGGCGCCAAACCCAGATCACGTCGCCCCAACAGTGCGATTTGATAAAAAAGCTGGCTATCTTCGGCACTCATCTTTGCAGCCAACTCAATGATCTCATCACGGTCAGAGATGTCATCACCCAGCGCCTTTGGCACAGCCTGCGCCAGCGCAATCTGGTGTAGCACACTAATCATTGCCGCCAATACACCGCCAAAATCTGGCGACTGCTGCGCCAGCATATCGACCTCTTGCAACAGCGCCTCGCCATTTTTATCTGACAGATGACGCAGCAGTGTCATCACATAGTGCTGATCGATCGTGCCGAGCATTTCACGCACCTCAGCAACATCCAGCTTACCGCCGCCATAGGCGATCGCCTGATCCAACAAACTCAGCGCATCACGCATACTGCCATCTGCAGAGTGCGCCAGCAATGACAATGAAGGTTGATCAAAGCCAATTTTTTCCGCCGTTAAAACTGTCGACAGATGCCCCGTAATCAAATTCAGCGGCAGACGTTTTAGATTAAATTGCAAACAGCGCGATAGAATGGTTACCGGCAGGCGCTGTGGATCGGTGGTCGCCAGCAGGAATTTCACATGCGGCGGCGGCTCCTCCAACGTCTTCAACAGCGCGTTGAAACTGTGAGTTGAAAGCATATGCACCTCATCGATCAAGTAGACCTTGTAACGCCCTCGCGTCGGCGAATATTGCACATTATCAAGTAGCTCACGGGTATCTTCAACCTTGGTACGCGATGCCGCATCGACCTCAATCAAGTCAATAAAACGCCCCTCATCGATTTCAGTACAGGCGCTGCACTGCCCGCAGGGCTTTGAACTAACGCCCGTTTCACAATTGAGGGACTTAGCGAGAATACGCGCAATCGTCGTCTTACCCACACCACGGGTACCGGTAAAGAGAAACGCATGGTGCAGACGATCATGATCCAACGCATTGATAATAGCGCGCAGCACATGCTCTTGCCCCGCCATCTCAGCGAACATCTTAGGCCGCCACTTACGCGCGATGACTTGATAACTCATAGATTTATTGACCAGGCTACGCCAATTCGTTAATCGAAGCTGACCATTCTACCCTAAATCAAGACCATTCCCACAAAATGCCATCAAGTAAGACAGTTGTTGTTTCTGTGCTCTCTGATTTGTTCGATAACAAGGAAAAAGCACGCAGTTTGCAAATCGTAAATGAGCACCACGGGCATTTCCTGCGGTCATACTTTTGACGCCGTGAGTCGGACAAATCAAAGATCACAGGAATAACAATAGATGGAGGCGACCCATACCCACCACACCCCGGCACACGGGACCACTGCTGCCGCTGCTCCCTTCCAGGCCTGACGGGGTTCACAGTTTACCGTTGCGAGGGGGCCGATACAGGCCACCATAAACTTTTCATATGGCGCAGAGAGAGCCTGCCTGGCGCATGTTTCATGATGTTTCGCAGGACGTCATATTAGTTCACTTCTCTTTTTGTTTCAATAATTTATTTAACTTTCATACCTAACCACCAGCGTCAACAATGAAACTTCTAATTTCTCATTGTGCTTACTTGTGTTCGGTACACAACGCCAGCACCACCAGCATGGACGCCTCTGCCACAACGATAGCCGCGCCGACGATATCGCCAGTCACGCCACCGATCCGTGCCATGCTCAGCACACGCACTAACAGGAAGACCACGATCGTTGTCACTGCCAATAGCAGGCCAGTGCCACCGCTCACGATCACGGCCAGCAGCAGTACCAACAGATAACAGTAGATTAAAGGCCTGCGTTGAGCATGGTCGGCGAAGGCACGCCCGAGTCCCTGCGTGCGCGCATAAGGCGCCGTCAGCAATAACATTGCCGGCAGCATGCGTGCAAACAGTGGCACTAAAATAAGCGCGTGCCACTCACCATTTTCCAATAGAGGCAGCAGCGCAGCATAGATAATCAACAATAGCAGTACTAACGACACCACCCCAGCCGGGCCGCAACTGGGGTCTTTCATGATCGCCAGGGTGCGTTCACGATTGCCCAGCCCCCCGGCCCATGCATCAGCACTGTCCGCAAGGCCATCAAGATGCAAGCCACCGGTAATCAAGACCCAGCAGGCAACCAACAGTGCCGCCTGTAACTGGATATGCGCGTGATCAAACAACCACGCGACGGCTAACAGCAGCGCACCAATGATCAGCCCCACCAGCGGATAATAGAGCAGTGAACGCCCAACCGTGGTGTCATCCAGCGCAATGCCGGATGGCACCGGCAAACGCGTTAAGAATTGCAACGCAACCAACAGAGCCGACACGACTATCCCTCCTTTAACAGGGTACTGGCATGAAAAACAAGACTGTGGCTGTGCGTACCATCCTGCTCATAACCGATACGAATACGACTCAGCGATGCATACGGCACCTCCAGCCGCAACAGAGCTGTCAGTGGCATCTTCAATACCTGTGCCAGAATGATACGGATCACCCCGCCATGGGTCACCATCAGCAGGCGCTGACCACGACAATGGTTGATGTGATGATTAAAGGCATTCACCACCCGCCTCTGAAATTCAAGCAGGGGTTCTCCTTCCAGCGGCGGATGATTGACCGGGTCGCGCCAGAAATTTTCAACCTTGTCAGGCCACTGCGTAAAGACCTCGGAAAATTTCAGCCCTTCCCACGTGCCGAGATGAATCTCCTTTAAAGCGCTATCCAGCACCAGTGGCAATCCATATTGATCGGAAAATTCGCGCGCTGGTGTGGCACAACGCACCAGCGGTGAAGTGATGATGCCGTCCAGCGCGGGTTCGCGAGCCATCACTTGCGCCATCTGTTGTCGGCCGCGTTGCGTTAGTGACACATCACTGCTGCCGCAATAACAACCGCTGTTTTCCACTTCACCATGGCGCAGCAGATCGATCAATGTCTCGACAACCGCTGCCATCTTATATTTTTTGCGACACATCCGCCGCAGCGAAGGTCGCCATGTTGTTGTGCAGTGCGCAGGCGAGACGCAGTATCGGAACGCTCACCGCCGCCCCACTCCCTTCACCCAGGCGCATGCCAAAGTCGAGCAGCGGCTCCCCCGCCAGCGCTGCTATCACATGTTGATGGCCAGGTTCCGCAGAGGCGTGACTATAAAAAAACCATGCGGCTGTTCCAGGAGAGATACGCTCGGCAAGCAGTGCGGCCACCGTTGTAATAAAACCGTCGATCAACAGCGGCAGTCCCATTTTAGCCGCTGCGATATAGGCACCACACAGCGCAGCAATCTCAAAGCCACCCAGCTGTTGCAAGACCGCCAGTGGGGAGTCCAGTTTTTCCTGATGGAATGCCAGTGCGCGTGTCACCACTGCGACCTTGCGCTTGATGCCAGCGCTATCCAGCCCCGTCCCCGGCCCCACCAACTGTTGCGGCGCGGCGTTGAGTAACGCGCATGCCATCGCGGCAGCTGAGGTGGTGTTACCAATGCCCATCTCACCACCAATAAAAAGTTGCGCCCCCTGCTTGAATGCCCGTTCAGCATTTTGCCTGCCAACATTGAGGGCGCGCGCCAACTGTTCTGCTGTCATGGCAGCCGCCGAGGTGAAGTTGGCAGTGCCCGGCCCCAGATGGAGGTGGGTGATTGTTGATGCATCGTGGTCAATGCCGCACTCAATATCAGTGCCGGTATCCATGCCCGTATCCATTACAGTACCGAGATTCACCACCCGCAGTCCGGCACCCAGTTCACGCGCCAGCACACTGATCGCCGCCCCGCCACTGGCGAAGTTACGCACCATCTCGGTAGTCACCGCCTGGGGAAACGCCGACACACCCTCCGCAACCACGCCATGGTCAGCGGCAAACACTACGATATGGATCCGTTGCAGTTCAGGTTTAACCACCCCCTGCATCGCAGCCAGGCGGATCGCGATCGTCTCCAGCCGTCCCAGCGCACCCGGGGGTTTGGTGAGGGTTGCCTGATGTTGCTCTGCAGCACGCTGACTGGTGCGGTTTAATTCGGCTACCGGCATCTCGAGCCAGTCAAAGTTCATCATCGATCTCCTTTTAACAGATGCGGCAGACCGGCGACGGTCAAGATTACCCGGTCACAGTGCTGCGCCAGTTGCTGATGCAGCAGTCCCGCCTCATCACAAAAACGACGCGTCAACTCACCCAGCGGGATCACCCCCATGCTGGTTTCGTTGCCAACAAAAATGATCGTACCGGGGAGCTGCGGTAACGCTGCCAGCAGGCGCTCACGTTGAGATCTGAACTGCTGTTCATCAGCGGCACAGAGCAGATTGCTGAGCCACAAAGTTAAACAGTCTACCACCACGCAGTGCCCCTCGGCAGCGGTATCACTGAGCGCCTCTGCCAACAGATAAGGCGCTTCAACCACGCCCCAGTCGGATGGGCGACGGCGACGATGTGCCGCGATACGTCGTGCCATCTCATCATCGTCTGCAGATGCCGTTACGATGCAGGTAACCGCCAGATGACTATCAATGGCGTGCTGCTCTGCCAATTTGCTCTTGCCAGAACGAACCCCGCCCAGGATCAGTTCTTTCATCCTGCGCCCCTTCTGTTACTGGCTCTGCCATCTTTTATCCCAAGCTGCTCAAACAATACGTCCAGTTCAAGATGCGCCTCAATGGCATCACTGATACGCTCAATACCCGCCTCACGCAGCGCGTGGTAATCGACCGCTTGCGGCTTTTCCAGACCCGCCCAGTGCAGGAGCGCCTGACACGCCTCACTGGAATCAAACAAGCCGTGCAAATAGCTGCCAGCCACCTGTCCATCAACGGAGATCGCACCATCGTTGCGCCCTGTCAGCCGCACTAAAGGGTACGCCAACGCATCACCTCTCGTACGACCCGCATGGATCTCATAACCACTCACCATAACATCCCCCGGAACACCATCCAGATTCAAACGCCCCTGCACATGACAGAGTGTTTTTTCAGCCGCCAGTGTCGTCGTCAATGCCAACAACCGCAACCCCTGGCTTGTCCCCGCCTCGCCTTCAATACCCAGCGGGTCATTAATCTCCTGTCCCAACATCTGAAACCCGCCACAGATGCCCAGCAACTTGCCACCGTAACGAAGGTGACGCAAGATAGCATCTTGCCACTGGCTCGCCTGTAAGTGGGCAAGGTCATCCCGCACACTCTTGCTGCCCGGCAGAATGATCAGATCAGCAGCAGGGATCTCACCATCCAGCGCGACAAACTGAAAATCGACCTGCGGATGGAGTCGCAATACATCAAAATCAGTGTGGTTACTGATCCGCGGCAGAACCGGTACAATCACGCGCAAGCGCTGCCCACCATCTACTACCACGTCGTCATTGCAGAGCGTATCCTCGGCCTCCAGATGCAGGCCGTGCAGATAAGGCAGCACACCCAGCACCGGCTTGCCGGTATAGTTAACCAGCCACTCTAACCCTGGCTGGAGCAGTTCAAGCTCGCCGCGAAAACGGTTAATCACAAAGCCGACCACACGTCTGCGCTCAGATTCGGCCAGCAGCTTCAAGGTCCCCACGATGTGCGCAAACACACCACCACGGTCAATATCCGCGATCAGAATAACGGGGCAATCTACCGCCTCTGCAAACCCCATATTGGCAATATCATGATCGCGCAGATTGATCTCTGCGGGACTGCCCGCCCCTTCAACAATGATCAGTTCATACTGCTGCGACAGCCGTGCATGTGATGCCAGTACCGCATCACGCGCCACCCGCTTATAGTCGTGGTAGGCTGCTGCCTCCATGGTACTAATAGCACGGCCATGAATAATCACTTGCGCTGCAGTATCACTCTGCGGCTTGAGCAGCACCGGGTTCATATCAGTATGGGGCGCCAGGCGCGCCGCCTGCGCCTGCACCGCCTGCGCCCGCCCTATCTCACCACCATCACAGGTCACGGCAGAATTGAGCGCCATGTTTTGTGGCTTGAAGGGAGCGACATTAACACCGCGCCGCTGCAACAGCCGGCATAGACCGGTCACCAGTGCGCTCTTGCCTGCATCCGAAGTGGTGCCTTGCACCATCAACGTAATCGCCTTCATTTGACGCTCTCCAGCGCCTGCTCCAAACGACGCCACTCCTGTTCATTGCCGGGCAGCCCAAAACGAAGACTCGCGGGTGTTTTAAAGAGGCGTATGAGGATCGCCTCGTTTGCCAATGCGTGATGAATGAACGCCGCCTGCTCTGTACGTACCCATTGAAACAGAGCCGTGCCACCATCTGCCGCTAAACCGTAACGGGCCAGCAGCAGCATCAGTCGCTCACTCTGCTGCTGTAGTGTCAAACGTGCGCGCTGTTGCCACGCCAGATCCTGCAACGCCATGTTTGCGATATAGCGTGACGGCCCCGCCAGTGTCCATGGCCCTAGATTATCGGCCAACAGTTGTAGCAGTGACGGCTCAGCCACTACAAAACCGACCCGTACCCCGGCAAGGCCGAAAAACTTGCCCAGCGAACGCAAAACAATCAAGCCGGGACGGGTGCTGTAGCGGCAGAGGCTTTGCCCGGGTGTGGTATCCATAAAGGCTTCGTCCACCACCAGCCAGCCGCCGCGAGCAGCCAATTGTTGATGCCAGGCGAGCAGTTGTTCAGGTGAAAAACAGGCTCCCGTGGGGTTGTTGGGGTGGATCAGCACCACGACATCCTGTTGCGCCAGGGTCGCCTCAATCGAGTCGGCACTCACCGGAGTCAGTTGGTGTCCGGCACGTTGCCAGGCGTGGGCATGTTCATTGTATCCAGGAGTGAGTATCGCCACCCGTGAACGACTGCGTAGCCATGGCAGTGTTTGAATAGCAGCTTGTGATCCGGCGACAGCTAACAGTTGCTCGGCGCCGTAATAGATTCGCGCTGCCTGCTCAAGGCCATCGCCCTCTTCGGGCAGACGGGACCAGCATTCTGCCGGAACGGTAGGCACGGGCCAACCATTGGGATTGATGCCGGTGGAGAGATCGAGCCACTCATCGAGCGCTCGGCCGTACTGCCTGGCAGCCTCTCTTAACTTACCGCCGTGTTCAAGCCCGCCCTGCTCGAATCCAGCCTGTTTAAACATAGATCAGCCCAAGCCCCACAGCAGTCAACACCACCAACCATAAAAAAACACCGTGACGTACCAGTGTCAGGGCGCGCTCAATATCACCCACTGCTGCGGGGCTGCCGGCCCCTAAAATCGGCCGTTGATGCCACTTGCCACGATAGCGCGCTGACCCACCCATAACCAGATTGAGCGCGCCGGCACCCGCTGCCATCACCGGTCCGGCGTTAGGGCTATCCCAAACGGGCGCTTGCGTTCGCCAGCAGTGCAACGCCTGACGGGTGTTGCCGAGCAGCGCGTAAGTCAGTGCGGTGAGACGCGCGGGAAAGTAATTTAGCAGGTCATCAAAACGCGCGGCGGCCCAACCGAATGCCAGATAATGCTCACTGCGATAGCCCCACATGGCGTCGAGCGTATTGGCCAGGCGGTAGAGCAGCGCACCCGCACCACCCGCGATGACGAACCAGAACAGCGCACCAAATACACCGTCGTTGCCGTTTTCCAGCACCGACTCGGTGGCTGCCCCGCGCGGATCGATCGCTGCCGAGTCACGACTAACCAAGTGGCTGGTCAATTGCTGCGCTTTGGCCTCGTTCCCCTCCTGCAGTGCCGCCGCAATGGGGCGGGCGTGGTCATGCAGGCTTCTGTGGCCGATGGCAAAATAGAGCATCAACAGGCTAAACGCCATGCCTGCATAAGGAAGTGCGGTCAACGCTAACGCGATTGCCGTGAAGGGCACCAGCATCAACATCAAGGCGAAAACACCGCGTAATTTGCGGCCGCGCGCTGTCATCCTCGCAGCGCCATAAAGTCTGCGTTCGACAAGATCACTGAGCCAGCCGAAGCCAACTAAAGGGTGCCAGCGGCGTGGTTCACCCAACCACCAGTCCAGCAGCACGGCGGCCAGTGCCAACAGTGCCGTGATCAACATTGGCTCTTCATTGGTTCTTTGCCCAACGCTGCACGATGGCGTGAATCTGGCGCACTCCATCAGTCAGCGCCGCAGGCCCCGGCTGGAGAATGTCGCAAGATTTGATTTCATAGAGATGGCCATTGCGCACGGCGGGAATCTCCGCCCAGCGCGGCCGCTCGCGCAGCTGTTCGGGCCGAAAGTGCTTGCCGCACCAAGAGCCGATGATAATATCCGGTGCGCGCCGAATCACCTCTTGCGGATCGGCAATGATGCGATTTTTAGCGGCGGATTCTCTGCCGAGTTCCGCAAAACAATCTTCACCCCCGGCGATATCGATGAGTTCCGACACCCAGCCAATACCGGAAATCAACGGTTCGTTCCACTCCTCAAAATAGATGCGTGGTTTATGTTGCAGCTGCACCGCCGACTGTTCAATTTCCTGCAAGCCTTCGTGCAAGCGAGCGCTCAGGGCTTCCGTTTTTGCTACTGCATCAACCAGCCTGCCAACCATCTGTATCATCTCGAAAACACCCGCTACCGTGCGTTGATTGAAAACATGCACCGCAATACCTGCACGTATTAACTGCGCAGCGATATCGGCTTGCATGTCTGAAAAACCCAGCACCAGATCGGGTTCGAGAGCAAGAATTTTGTCGATCTTCGCGCTGGTGAAAGCCGAGACCTTCGGCTTCTCCTTGCGTGCCTGCGGCGGACGCACGGTGAAGCCGGAAATACCGACGATGCGATCCTGTTCGCCGAGCAGGTAGAGTGTTTCGGTGGTCTCCTCGGTCAGGCAGACAATGCGCCCTGGACCTTTTGGCAGACCTTTCGAGGTCAGGTTCATTGTAACAGTCCAGGCTTTCTGGAGTTGATCATTCCATCATCTCCTCTAATAACTAGTACGCTTTGTTGATAAAACCAGCTCTCTGTTGTTGCTTTGCCTTTTTCAAAAAACAGCACCATGGATTCCCATACCACAGGCACTTCCTGCGGTCGCGCTGGAGTATGGGAACCAGAGCTACCAATCCCCTTTGCGGACGGGTGATTTTCAGGGACGCTAACATAGTGATGATTCATGTGAGTTCCTCCGTATTGTCCCAGGTATTTTGGAACAACAGCTCTTGTAATGGGCGGCGCTGTGCCCATCCTTCCAGCTCCAGCATCGGTGCGGGGTAGAATTTTTCGACATGTCCCAGGCAAAGAATCGCGACGGGTTTTGCGCCCTCGGGCATGACCAGCAAGCGCGCGAGTGCCTGGGGGTCAAACAGCGAGACCCAACCCATGCCAAGCCCTTCGGCGCGGGCAGCAAGCCACAGGTTTTGAATCGCGCAAGCCACTGAAGCAAGATCCATTTCAGGCAGGGTGCGGCGGCCAAACACATGCCGCTCGCGCCCGTCCATCAGTGCCGCAACCAGCAATTCGCCACATTCGAGGATGCCCTCGACCTTGAGCCGCATGAACTCATCGCTACGCTCCTCCAATGCTTCGGCGGTAGCCACGCGCTCTGCTTCGACGAGCGTTTGAATTTCGCGCCGCAGTGCCCGGTCGGTAATGCGCACAAAACGCCACGGCTGCATCAAGCCCACACTTGGGGCGAGATGTGCCGCCGCCAGCAAGCGCGTAAGTACCTGTGGATCCACCGGGTCGGGCAGGAAATGGCGCATGTCCCGCCGCTCGTGCATCACACGGTAGAGCGCAACGATTTCAGTCTCACTGTATCGGCTCATGGTAGAAACAACCGTGCGCTGGCGTCGGGATTGCTCGGAAAATAGAGGTGCAGGTAGGTAGCGGTCAGCCGCCCCTGGCGGTAGACAGGCTCAGGCGTGCCGTTGTGCCGGGCAGCTTCCGAATGAACAAGCGGCGCGAGTTCGCACGTCATGGATGAGTGGTGGAAGGTGTGACCACGTAACTCACCTTCTGGTAGTGACACACGATGCAGCCCCAGATTAGCAAGACGCACTTGCATAACAGACTTGCCGGGCAGCAGCCCTGCCATGGGTGCAGTGTGACCTTCGGCATCGGCCAGCGAGTTCAGCAGGTACAACATGCCGCCGCACTCGGCGACGATGGGTCTGTCGGCAGCGTGATGCGCACGAATGGCCTCTTTCATCGGCCGATTGGCCGCCAACCGCTCGAGGTGCAGCTCCGGATAGCCGCCCGGCAAGTAAATGGCATCTGTGGATGATAGCGTGCTGTCATCGAGTGGCGAGAAGAACGTCAGTTCAGCGCCAAGTCTGCGCAACAGATCAAGATTGGCCGGATACAGAAACGCGAAGGCGGCATCACGCGCTACGGCGATGCGCACATCTGTTAGTAGTAGTCGTGGTGTGGCGGATACCGCCGCCGGGGCGGTGAATACCACGGGTGGCGGCAACGCTTCATTCACACCGTTGAGCGCAGCAGCGGCCCGCGCAATGCGGCTGTCGAGATCGCTGATTTCATCTGCCTGTACCAGACCCAGATGACGTTCCGGCAGGGTGATCTGTGCAGCGTGCGCCAGCCAGCCGCACGACGACAATCCCGGCGGCAGGCTCTCGGCCAGCATCTGGTAGTGACCTTCCCCTGCAACACGATTGGCAAACACCCCTGCAAAGGGCAATGCCGTCCGATAACTTGCCAGACCATGCGCCACCGCACCGAAGGTCTGGGCCATGGCGGAACTGTCGATCACAGCCAGCACCGGGATATTAAACAGCGCAGCGAGATCGGCACTACAGCGGTCACCATCAAACAGCCCCATCACCCCTTCGATAAGAATCAAGTCGGCGTTACCCGCCGCTTCATAGAGCAGCTGACGGCAGTGCGCTTCGTCGCCCATCCAGAGATCAAGTGGGTAGACAGGGTTTCCTGAGGCCTGTTGCAAAATCATCGGATCAAGAAAATCGGGGCCGGTCTTAAAGACGAGTACCTTGCGTCCCTGGTTTCGATGATAGCGTGCCAGTGCCGCTGTCACGGTGGTCTTGCCCTGACCGGAGGCGGCGGCGCTGATGAGCAGCGCGGGACAACTTCGATTCACAGATCAATCCCCGGCTGCGCCCGCACCCCGGCGCGGAAGGCGTGTTTGAGATCGCGCAACTCGGTCACGGTGTCCGCGGCCTCGATGAGTCCTGCGGGTGCGGCGCGACCGGTGACGACGACATGCTGCATGGCGGGGCGGGCCTTGAGATCGGCCAGCACGGTGTCGATCGCCAGCCAGCCGTATTTGATCGGGTAGGTGAGTTCATCGAGCACCAACAGATCAATGGATTCATCCACCAGCATCGTCTTGACCACAGCCCAGCCGCGTTGGGCGGTTTCGGTATCACGGGCAAGGTTTTGTGTCTCCCAGGTGAAGCCTTCGCCGAGTACATGCCAGGTAACACCCGGCTGTTTACGAAAAAAAGCCTCCTCGCCGGTATCATTGCAGCCTTTTATAAATTGTGCGACACCCACCTTCATGCCATGCCCCAAGGCTCGCGCTACCATGCCGAAGGCGGAACTCGATTTGCCTTTGCCGTTGCCGCTCAGCACCAGCAGCAACCCCTGATCACGATCGGCACGTTTGATCGATTCATCGACCAGCGCTTTTTTACGCGCCATGCGATCCTGGTGACGCTGACCCTGTTCTGATTCGCTCATCAGCTCTGCGCTGATCTGCGTGAGCCGGTAGCACCACGCAGCAGCGTGAACATAGTGTGCAGCACGGCGGCGAGGCCAATGTAAAAAGCGATCGATTGCAGTGATTGAGGGAAGTATTTAACAAAGCGTCCGCTAAATTCCGCCAGCGTGGGATCAACGAAGCGCCCCGAGAAGAAGTAAAACCCGCCACTGGAGAAAAGTTGGCAGACCACCACCGCCGCCAGCGTAGCGACCACCAACGGCAACAGCGTGCGCCACTCAAAGCGATGTTGACTGGCGTACCAGCGGCCACCGAGCCAAAGCGCGCTGTAGGCCGGCAACAGGAAAAAATAAGAGGGGGTCAGACAAAAGGCTTCGCCGCCGTTCACGATCTCCACCAGGCTCGCTCCACTCAGGAGAAAGGGGAAGAAATCCACCCCCCAGACAAAGACGAGCAAGGCTGGCAACACCCATACCGGTCGCAGATAGACAGCGGCGAGAAAGAAGACTGCCCAGGAGGCACCCGGCAGATTGTTCAATGTGGCGGCGTGCTGGCCACGGGTGACAACCAGCAGCAGTACCAATACTGCGCCAATCATCAGTTGAGTGCGATTAGAGAGTGTCAACATGCTCTGTTCCTCCAGCGGATTTTAAGGTTGATAACGCAGAGTCACGGAGTAGGTGCGTCCTGCCTGATTGTAATTGGCAGCGGTCTCATACGCTTTGTCGAGCAGATTATTAATACCCGCCTGGAGCCGCCAGCCATTGCTGATTACATATTCACTACGCAGATCAATCGTACCGTAACCGCTCAACTCGCGGCTGTTGGCAATATCATCGTAACGCTGGCCCTGCGCGACCAGGATAGCGCCGGCACGAATAAGACCAAAGTCGTGGTGCGCATCAATCCGTATCGTCTGCTTTGCGCGACGTGGCAACACGTTACCACGATTTGCATCGTTACCGCGATGTTGCGGATCGAGCAAAGTGATGCTGGTACTGAGATCCCAATCTGACAGTTGAATTGATAGCGTATTTTCGATGCCCCGAATGCGCGCCTCACTGATGTTGCCAGCAGCAGAGACAGTCGCGTCAAAGGCGATTAGCTCCTCTACTCTGTTCTCAAATAGATTGAACGACCACCCGCCCCAGCCATGCTGCCCACGGAGACCCAGCTCCACGTTTTCCGACTCTTCCGGTTTTAGTTCGGCATTTCCAAAACCGGGAAAATAGAGTTCGTTAAATGTGGGTGCCTTAAAGGCGGTGCCAACACTGGCGGTTAACCTCAAGCCACTTCCAAAGGCATAGCCCCAGGCGGCTCCACCAGTGGTCTGTTTTTTGTCAAACTGCTCATTGTCGTCACCGCGCAGCGAGAGTTGCAGATCGTGCGCGCCAAATACCCCCTGGTACTGGGTGAACAGACCCTTGTTGTCACGCGAACTGATGGTAAAGTCAACAGTACTGTCAACTTCATCTTTCTGGTAATCAGCCCCTAAGGTCAATAGATGGTCAACGCCAATCGCAAGGTCATTTTGCCACGAAAAAGTGCTACGCTCGGTATTGAAACGACTCGAGAAAACACCATCTTTAAGGTTGTCTGACTCATCCTTGCTGCGGCCTGCCGCAAGGGTGAATTGCCAGATATCGGCCAGCGAATAACGCAACGTTCCACCCACCACCTGTTGCAACGATTCAGTTTCGTTGGCAAGACTACCATCGTATTCGGTGTCGCCAGTAGCACGCAGCAAGTGGGCGTCCAACGCCAGGCCGTTGTCGAAGCGGTAACCACCCCGCAGAGAGCGGGAGAGATTCTGGTAGCCATCTTTGTCCGGTTCATCGGTGAAACAGCCGCTACTCAGGTCGGCTTTGCAGGCGTTGAAACCTTCGGTGTCAGTGGTAGTCGTACTCAAATTAAACCAGCTCTTTTCACCACCACCCGAGACACCGACCGAGGTCTGGTAGCTCTGGTCACTGCCGCTACTGAGGCTGAAATAGGGCCTGGGCGCGCCGCCCCCCTTGCGGGTAAAGATCTGGATCACACCACCGATCGCCTCGGAGCCGTAAAGACTGGCACGCGGGCCACGGACGATTTCAATGCGTTCAATCTGCTCGACAGAAAAATGTTGCAACGCGATACTACCTGCGGTGGCCGAACCAACCTTGACGCCGTCAATCAATACCAATACGTGGTCAGATTCGGTGCCGCGCAGAAACAGCGAGGTGGCTTTGCCCGCGCCACCGTTGTTGGCGATGCTGATGCCGGGCATACCACGCAACAGCTCCTGAACAGAGGTGGCTTGCTGGCGTTCAATCTGCTCTCGTGTGATGACCGTGACAGGCGCGAGGGTCTCATCCACCGTTTGCGCGGTACGGGTGGCAGTCACGACAATAGCGTCGGCGGTATAAGGTTCAATCGCAATGGCCGCGTGAGAACCAAGCAACAATGCCGCAGCGGGAATAAAACAGTTTTTCATTTATTTTCAATCTCCTTCGGCGCACAAGCCCGCACACCAAATCAGTGACATAAAGAGACGCACACGGAGAAAAAATAGACGGCACAGCAAAACGACCTGCTATCCGCAGCATCGCCCTCCGCAACGCCAAGCAACAACTTCAGGCCGGTCTCCGGGCTTGTGAGCAGTCTTGCGACAAGACCTGGGCGGATCGCCTTCCCACGTAAAAACGTAGTGGCTGTATGATCCGCCGTAACTCACTTACCGTTGCGGGGGCAGCGCCGGAATTGTGCTGGAGTTCAGCAGCACGCACCGGCTTCTCGTTTCATCCTCTGGGCGAATACCCTCGGGACACCTGAAGCTATAAGATGGGCGGCACTTTATGCGAATGGTGCGCACGAGTCAAGTATCGGGGCGTATCGTCAATTATTCTGAATAATGTTGTTGATGCCCGTTTTTCATCCGGCATAGGATCAAAAATGCGGTGTAATCACATTACGTAAGCGAGCGATCTCAATTGATGGGAAAGTTAAAAATCAAGGTTAAAACCACATCAATATGTGGCAATACACTGAGCACCTTTCAACATTAAATGTTTACCGCCAGCGGTCAATTTAACACGGCTATTGGCTGGCACTAACAGTTCATTAAGCTGACGATAATCATCTCATGCATTTCAATCGATTCAAATAGGTCGCTCTCGATGTTAACCAAGTGAACTGATTCCTCACTTGTGTTTATCAAACCAGCATCCACCGATCCATTGACGTTGTGCTTTATGAGCAGTGAATCCATTGCACTCTCGGTCAATGCAATGGCGTGAAGGATGATCTCGTGTATGCCGTAGCGATTTTCTGCGGGGTGCCAACACGACTCTGCAAAAGCGTTATTGATTGCCACATAAAACAAGAAAGTTAAGAGCATTGTACTTCGCATAATGACCATCCAACAC
>QIJH01000040.1 GCA_003232725.1 Chromatiaceae bacterium
TCAACAAACGTGAGGCAAAAGATCTGGTTGAAATGTTTTTCGAAGAGGTGCGTAAGGCACTGACGACAGGAAAGCAGGTCAAACTTTCTGGCTTTGGTAATTTCAATCTTCGAGATAAAAGCCAGCGACCAGGCAGAAACCCAAAAACGGGTGAAGAAATTCCGATCACAGCACGTCGTGTTGTGACCTTTCATCCAGGACAAAAGTTAAAAGCGAGAGTAGAGGCCCATGCTGGAACCCAGCAGCAACAGTGAGTTACCACCAATACCCGGCAAGCGTTATTTCACCATTGGTGAAGTGAGTGAGCTTTGCGGTGTGAAACCACATGTACTGCGGTATTGGGAACAGGAGTTTCCACACTTGAATCCGGTTAAACGACGTGGCAATCGACGTTATTATCAACGCCAGGATGTGATGCTAGTGCGCCAGATTCGTGGTTTGCTATACGAAGAAGGCTTTACCATTGGTGGCGCACGTCAGAAATTGTCGGGTAGCGAGATGAAGAGTGACAATAGTCGTAGTCGCCAGTTAGTTCGTGAAGTACGTAAAGAGCTTGAAGAAGTTTTAACGCTTATCAAATAAAGATCTAAATCAATTTATCGTTAAGTGTCCGCATTATCTGTCTGCATTCCAAAATCAGCAGAAAGACAGTCAATTAGCAACACACTCGGGGCGTAGCGCAGCCTGGTAGCGCACCGGCATGGGGTGCCGGTGGTCGGAGGTTCGAATCCTCTCGCCCCGACCATTTATCCAATTTATGATAATTTTACAATCAACCAATCATTTACTTACTTATTTTCAAATCTAGTTATGATTTAATGCCGAAATGTTTAGACCGTTAGAAATCTTCATTGGCCTGCGTTATACGCGCGCGAAACGCCGAAATCATTTTATCTCTTTCATCTCGTTAATCTCGATGCTTGGAATAGCGCTGGGGGTAACTGTGTTGATCACTGTTATTTCCGTGATGAACGGTTTTGAAAAGGAGCTACGCGAACGTATTCTTGGTGTTGTCTCTCATGCCACGGTGCAAGCGGTTGGCAAGCCGCTACAGGAGTGGCGGCAAGTTGCTGACTTAGTGCGTCAATATGAGGGTGTAACAGGTGTTGCACCGTATATTCAGGCAGAAGGGATGCTTAGTCAGGGTGCTAATGTGAATGGCACACTTGTACGCGGCATTCTTCCTTCGCAGGAAGGGGAGGTCTCTCAGCTTGGCGATAAAATGCTAGCGGGTAAGCTTGAAAACTTACAGGCCGGAGAGTTTGGCATCATTCTTGGAAAAAATCTTGCGCTTGCTATGCGTGCGGGAATGGGCGATAAAATCACCTTGATTACGCCCCAGGCAAGCGTCACTGCCGTTGGGGTTTTACCGCGCCTTAAGCGCTTTACCGTGGTCGGCGTATTCGAGATTGGCATGTATGAATACGATAGTGCGTTGGCACTGCTGCATATAGAAGATGCCTCGCGCCTGTTTCGACTGGATGGCGGTGTGACAGGTGTACGCATCAAGATGGATGATATGTTTGCGGCCCCGAAGCTAACACGCCAACTGCTTAATGAACTACCTTTGGGTTACAGTGCCAGTGACTGGACGAGCCAGCACGCTAATTTTTTTCGCGCGGTACAGATGGAAAAAACAGTGATGTTTGTGATCCTTTTTTTGATCGTCGCCGTGGCTGCATTTAACATTGTTTCGACCTTGGTGATGATGGTGACCGATAAAGAGAGTGACATCGCAATTTTGAGAACGCTCGGTACCAGCCCTGCTTCAATCATGGGGATATTTATTGT
The DNA here is from genome assembly GCA_003232725.1 of Chromatiaceae bacterium. Taxonomy (GTDB): domain Bacteria; phylum Pseudomonadota; class Gammaproteobacteria; order SZUA-140; family SZUA-140; genus SZUA-76. The sequence goes on from QIJH01000040.1 coordinate 1,792, forward strand.
CCAGGGGGCGTTAATTGGTGTGATCGGTACGCTGCTTGGAACAATTGGCGGAGTGGCGTTAGCACTTAATGTCGAGACATTGGTGCCGGCGATAGAGACGCTATTCAGCATTCAGTTTCTGGCGGCTGATGTCTATTATATTAGTGACCTACCTTCAGATATGCGCATCGCTGATGTGATACAGATTAGCTCGGTTTCGCTCATTATCTCCTTTATCGCGACACTCTATCCAGCATGGCGTGCATCGCGAACCCAACCCGCTGAGGCACTGCGTTATGAGTGATCTTGTCGATCAATCACCGCCAGTGCTGCAGTGTATCAACCTGCAAAAGCGCTTTACTGAAGGTGGTATGAATGTTGACGTGCTACGTGGTATCAATTTTGAAGTGGCAGTAGGTGAGCGTATTGCGATCATCGGTAGCTCAGGAGAGGGTAAAAGTACCTTGTTACACCTACTAGGTGGACTCGATAGTGCTTCGGGTGGCGAGGTGCAGGTGCTGGGCAACGATATGATGCAGTTGAATGAGCGTCAACGGAGTCAGTTACGTAATAGTACACTCGGTTTTGTTTATCAGTTTCATCATCTACTCGCTGAGTTCTCGGCCCTGGAGAATGTTGCGATGCCCCTGTTAATTCGAGGTATGTCAGCGGCGATCGCGAGCGAACGTGCCGCGTCACTACTCGATAAAGTGGGTCTGAACAGCCGTTGTCACCACAAGCCAGGTGAGATGTCAGGTGGTGAGCGTCAGCGGGCGGCAGTGGCACGGGCATTAGTGACAGAGCCTAAATGTGTATTAGCGGATGAACCAACCGGTAACCTCGATCGTAAAAATGCAGACCATATTTACGGTCTAATGCTGGAGTTAAACCAGGCGTTGAATACCAGCTTTGTTGTGGTGACCCATGAAGCAGCGCTTGCTCAGCGCATGGATCGAATTTTGGTGCTTGAAGATGGCGTGCTAAAAGATCAGCGGGAAGGGTGATCACACGGTTCTTGTTAGCTGTTTTGGCGTTTTTCCTTTCTGCGTCTGCGGCGTTCCTGCCACCCCTTTATTACTAGTGATCGCCACAACAGGCGAATAATCAAGTTGCTGATAACCGCGAAAAAGGTACCAACCAGAAAGCAGCCCAGTAAGAAGGGAGCCCAGATATCACCTAGCTGGGTTGTCAGCCACTCGACAGAGAGTGAAAATTCAATATTTTGCACGGGTGTATTGAGCACCCAGGCGCCGAACTTATAACAACCATAGAAGATCGGAGGCATGGTTAAAGGGTTTGATATCCACACGAGGGCTGCAGATATTGGCAGGTTCACACGCAATGGAATGGCAGCCGCCGCCGCTAATATCATCTGAAATGGGACGGGAACAAATGCCATAAATAACCCCACAGAAAATGCGCCTGAAACTGAACGACGATTAAGATGCCATAGGTTCGGATCGTGAATCAGTTTTCCAAATATCTGTAGGTGCTTATTTTCTCTAATCTTATTGTGATCGGGAAAAAACCTTTTTATTATTTTTTTTGGCATCCCTTAACAATAGCCTAAGCTGGCAGTAGCTGTCTATATTTGGCATGCTACTCACTCAGGAATACCTAGCATAACCAGGGACGGATATGCGTATTGCAGCAGTCACATTTTTAGGTGGCATATTAATATTTCAGCAGTTAGCTGAATTGCCACTCACGTCATCATCACACTCAGTTGGTTGGCTAGTGTTACTGCTGCTTGTGCCCGCCATGTGGTTTTTCAAGCGATTCAGATCACTACTATTTTTGGTAATAGGATTTCACTGGGCATGGCTACAGGCTGTGCTAGTACTATCGACACCGCTACCTCCCGCACTAGAAAAGCAGGATCTGGTGATAGTGGGGACGATCGCTTCGTTGCCACAAAAAACAGCTCATAAATGGCGCTTCTTATTTGATATTGAGCAAATACAGCACCAGGGTCATATCCTTGAAACTGGACCGCGTCATGTGCGACTTAACTGGTACAAAAATGCCCCAGCGCTCTCTGTGGGTGATCGCTGGCAGTTAACGGTGCGCTTGAAAAGACCGCATGGGTTTATGAATCCCGCTGGTTTTGATTATGAAGGGTGGTTGTTCCAGCAGCGAATTCAGGCAACGGGTTACATTCGGGGTTCGGATGATAATCGGCTGCTGGCAAGTGATGTGATGCACTATCCACTGCAACGGTCGCGTCAAGCATTGGCGAGTGCGATCAGTACGCAGCTCAATGAAACAGACTTTAAAGGCATTATCACCGCGCTTGCGATTGGTGAGCGGGAGGCGATTAGCCAGCCTCAATGGGAAGTGTTAAGAAAGACTGGCACCATTCATCTGGTTGCGATTTCGGGATTGCATATCGGGCTCGTTGCCGGCATGGCGTTTTTACTGGTGCAATTTCTCTGGTCACGTCTCGCAAACGCCACAATACATTGGCCAGCGCCAAGAGTGGCAGCGGTCGCGGGTCTGTTAGCCGCTGCATTCTATGCCGCAATGGCTGGTTTCACGATTCCCACACAGCGTGCCTTAGTGATGGTGGCAGTGGTGATGTTGATGTTATTTTTACAGCGTCAACGTCGCTTTAGCGATACGCTTGCATTGGCGTTGATGATCGTTCTGGTGATGGATCCATTTGTGGTGATGTCTGCCGGTTTCTGGCTCTCATTCGGTGCGGTTGCAGCCATTATCTTTGCCATGAGTGGACGCCTCGCAAGGCGTGACTTCTGGTGGCGATGGGGCAGGGTGCATGTGGTGGTGGCAATAGCGTTGTTGTTACCATTATTACTGACTTTCCAGCAATTACCCCTTTTATCGCCTGTGGCTAACTTTGTAGCGGTACCATGGGTTAGCTTTGTTGTCGTGCCACTCGTGTTACTTGGCACTTCAAGCGTACTGTTTTCCCCTGAGATTGGCTCACTGTTATTGACTTTAGCAGCGCAAGCGCTATCACTCCTATGGCCCTTTCTTGAATTAATTGAAATGCAGGAACATGGAGTATGGCAGCAGCATCCAGCGCCCAAATGGACATTAATACCTGCGTTGATTGGCACGTTACTGCTGTTGGCTCCGCGTGGCCTGCCTGGGCGCTGGCTCGGTATTATCTGGCTAATGCCGCTTTTTCTGGTGACACCAGCACCTCCAGCTGACGGCGATTGGTGGTTTACGCTACTGGATGTCGGACAGGGTTTAGCCGCCGTTGTACAGACAAAAAACCATACGCTAGTCTACGATACAGGGCCGCGCTTCAGTGATAGCTTTGATACCGGCAGTGCCGTAGTGATTCCATTCCTGAATAGTACAGGCACCAAGCGTATCGATATACTGATGATTGGTCATGGTGATAATGACCATATGGGCGGCGCGCGTTCGGTGATGTCACAGATAGTGGTTTCGCAGGTGCTGACCAGTGTGCCGGAGCGAGTGACGTGGCAGCCAGCAGCGCAGCGCTGCGTGAGCGGCCAGAAGTGGCAGTGGGACAATGTGCTGTTTGAAATACTACACCCGCCACCGCTGGGCTTTGATGGCAATGATGCCTCATGTGTACTGCGTGTCAGTAGTGTTGATGATATTGCTCAACGTGGCAGCTCACTACTATTAACGGGGGATATTGAAGCGCCTGCAGAGCGAAGGCTACTGAATGAGCAGCATCAGCAATTAATGACGCGTGTGGTGGTTGCACCACATCACGGCAGCAAAAGTTCATCAAGCGCGGCCTTTGTCACAGCAACTGCACCCCAGTATGTTCTGTTTCCTGCCGGATACTTAAATCGTTATAAATTTCCACACCCTGAGGTGACACAGCGTTATCAACAACAGGGTAGCAAGATGTTAACCAGTTCCACAGAGGGTGCCATTACCTTCCGTTTTAACAATCAGGGGGATGTGCGCTCAGTCGAACGTTTTCGTCATCAAAACAAGCGTTACTGGCACTCAGCTCTATTGCGCTGAATTCCAATCAAGAGTGTGAAAAACAGCGCTTATTCCGGTATGATATCCACTGTTATTATTCATTAAACAAAGGATTAAACGCGCGTGCTCGAACTTGTACAATCCGGTGGCTGGTTAATGATACCCATCCTGCTCTGTTCGATGATCGCCTTCGCGATTATTGTCGAGCGCTCATGGTCGCTGCAAAAACAAAAAATCTGTCCCAACGACCTGGTAGCCACTATCTGGAAACTGGAAAAGCAGAACAAGATGAACGCGGGTGAAATTGCGCGCCTACGTGAAGAGTCTCCACTGGGGAAAATATTGGCTGCAGGGCTGGTTAATTTACGCCATGAACGTGAGGTGATGAAAGAGAGTATTGAAGAAACGGGGCGTCAGGTGGTTAATGAGCTTGAGCGTTATCTCAATACACTGGGTACGATTGCCTCAATCACACCGCTGTTAGGCTTGTTAGGTACTGTTATCGGTATGATTAAGGTCTTCGCTGCGATCACGACCGCTGGAGTAGGTGACCCTGCTGTGCTTGCCGGTGGTATTTCTGAGGCGTTAATTACCACGGCTACCGGATTGTCGATTGCAATTCCTAGCCTGATTTTCTATCGTCATTTTCGCGGTAAGGTTGAGAGCCTTGTCTGTATTATGGAGGCTGAATCCATCAAAATGGTTGAAGTACTGCATGGTGCACGTGAAAATGAGCAGCGGATTTAATTGCCGGGTTTTATAACCAGTGAACCTGCGTCAATTCGCCAAGCAAGACCCGGATGTTAATCTGACTTCACTGATCGACGTGGTCTTTCTGCTGTTAATATTTTTTATGGTCTCGACCACCTTTACCAAAGAAGCCGAAATTACGGTTGATCTACCGGAGGCCAATGCTGAGCCGGTGGAGGCCACGGTAGCACCGATTGATTTAACGATTGATGTGAAAGGGCATTTTTATATCAACCAGCAAAAGGTTGTTAATCGCCAAACAGCTACTTTAAAGAAGGCGATTCAGCTTGTCGCCGATGGCCGTCATGATGTCTCGCTTGTGATTAGCGCCGATGCTAATACCCCCCATCAAGCGGTTGTCACTGCGATGGACGCTGCCAGGCAGTTAGGCATTGTGAAACTTTCTCTCGCTACAAAACAGCCAAAAGAGTAGCTTTGAGTCGTCTTAAAAACGAAAATCCTGAAGAGATTACCGATGGAGCAGTGATCTATCGTCGTCTGCTGCGCTATGTTTTACCTTACAAGCTGGCCTTTAGTTTAGCGGTTATTGGTATGATCTGTGCTGCAGCCACCGACGCAGGTCTGGCGGCCCTGCTTAAACCGATACTGGATGGTGGCTTTGTTGAAAAAGACCCTGAGTGGATTGCGTTGCTGCCGATCCTGTTTATCGCTGTGGCCCTGATTCGTGGCGTGGGCACCTTTGTTTCATCATTTCTAATGGCCTGGATTGGACGAAATATCGTCAAGACATTACGCCAAGAGATGTTTAATCATATCCTTTCATTGCCCACGCGTTTTTATGACGGTAGCTCATCAGGGGCATTGATTTCAAAATTCACCTTTGACGTTGAGCAGGTCGCCGCTGCTGCAACTGATGCGGTCACCATTGTTATTCGAGATGTTTTAACCATCATCTTTTTATTAGCGTTGATGTTTTACACCAGTTGGCAGCTCTCGTTGGTAATGTTTGTGTTGGGGCCGATTATTATTCTGCTAGTCAGTTTTGTGAATAAACGCTTTCGTCGTATCAGTACGCGGATTCAGGCATCGATGGGCAATGTCACGCAGGTCTCTGAGGAGGCGATAGAAGGGCACCGCGTGATTAAAACCTTTGGTGGTCAGGCATATGAAGCCTCTCACTTTGAGACGGTGAATGAAGGGAACCGTCGCCAGTTTATGAAACTGATTGCGACCAGTGTCTCAAGTGTTCAGATCATACAGTTCATATCTGCCTGCGCATTGGCCGCGATCATCTACCTGGCAACTACAGGACCGATGCTCGAGACAATTACACCAGGCACATTCATGTCATTCCTTGCCGCGATGATGATGATGTTGACGCCTGTGAAACGCCTCACGACCGTTAATGTCATTATTCAACGCGGTATATCTGCGGCTAACAGTATCTTTGATCTGCTCGATGCAACGGCTGAAGTTGATACTGGCTCCATTCGCCTTGAGAAAATCAGCGGTGCGGTAGAGTACAAAAATGTCTGTTTTAGCTACGAGCAGAGCAAAGGCGTCGTTCTTGACGATATCTCATTTCGAGTTGAAGCGGGACAGAGTATCGCCTTTGTGGGCAAATCAGGCAGTGGTAAAACCACACTGGCCAGTCTGTTGCCGCGTTTCTATGATTACACTAGCGGCAGTATCACCGTGGATGGTCACGCCATAGGCGAATTGACACTTGAAAACCTGCGCCAGCAGATTGCACTGGTTGGCCAGGATGTGATGCTGTTCAACGATACCATAGGGCGTAATATTGCTTATGGTAGTTTGGAGAATTGTAGCGAGGCGGAGATCATTCAGGCAGCGACCGCAGCACACGCAATGGAGTTTATTGAGATCCTGCCTGAAGGACTCAATACGATGGTCGGTGATAATGGCGTGCTGCTTTCTGGCGGTCAACGTCAGCGTATTGCGATTGCGCGTGCGTTATTAAAGAATGCGCCAATCCTTATCTTAGATGAGGCAACCTCTGCACTTGATACTGAATCTGAGCGTTATATTCAGGCAGCGCTCGATGAGTTGATGAAAAATAGAACAACCTTTGTGATCGCACATCGACTCTCAACCATTGAAAAGGCTGATACTATTATTGTGATGAATGAAGGAAAAATTGTTGAGCAGGGTAAACATGCCCAACTGCTGGCGGTAGGTGGCTACTATGCCAACCTTTATCATCTGCAATATGAACCCAGCGCAGTTGCTATCCAGAAAGAGCCCACCAGTTGATTGCTTTTGATCAATATTCCGGTAATTGTCAATGAGTCGGATCGAACAGATTTGGTATAACGGTGGCTTTGCTGTTATTCCATTACTACCGCTATCCTGGCTATTTCGCTGCTTGGTAAGAGTGAGGCGTTGGCTCTATCAGCATGACTGGTTAACCATTAATCATTTTTCTGCGCCACTAATTGTTGTTGGTAATATTACGGTAGGTGGCAGCGGCAAAACACCTTTTGTTATTTGGCTAGCAAATTTTTTACGCAGCAAAGGCTATAAGCCGGGGATTGTTTCTCGTGGTTATGGCGGTACCGCTACTGAATGGCCACAACCAGTCATGGTTAGCAGTAATCCTGCATTAGTGGGTGATGAAGCGGTGTTGTTGGTGCAACGTTGTTACTGCCCAATGGTAGTCTCTCCAAACCGTCCTGATGCCGTTAGAATGTTGTTAAAGGATTTTGATTGCGACATTGTAATTGCTGATGATGGCCTGCAGCACTACGCCATGGGACGTGATATTGAAATTGTCATTATTGATGGGCAGCGGCGGTTTGGTAATGGGCAACTGTTGCCCGCCGGGCCGCTGCGTGAGCCGCTTACTCGTCTAAAAAATGTTGATCTGTGTCTGCTCAATGGTGAGCCACTTTCGCCTGACGAATACCGCATGACAGTAGAGGGAATTTCCCTTTATAATTTACAAAATCCAGAACAAAGCGGTGAGCTATCGGCTTTTAAAGGTAAACAAATTCATGCCATCGCAGGCATTGGCTATCCTGATAAGTTTTTTAATCTGCTCAAGGGTGCTGGTATCGAAGTAATTGCACATCCCTTTCCAGACCACCATACATATCGTGTTGATGATTTGAACTTTGGCGATGATAAAATGGTCGTGATGACCGAGAAAGATGCGGTAAAATGCTTATCTTTTTCAAAACCTGAACACTGGGTATTGACGATTGAGATGGCGCTAGAAGAAAAAGCAGAAGAACGCTTAAGTGCGCTATTAACAAATATTAATCGTATTCACAATTAAGAGGATAAGATTGTAATGGATAAGAAATTGCTCGACATTCTTGCATGTCCGCTATGTAAAGGGCCTTTAGTCTACAAAGATGATGAAGATGAGCTGGTTTGCAAAGTAGATAGACTTGCTTATCCTATTCGTGATGAGATCCCGGTGATGCTGGTCGATGGTGCAAGAGAGTTACCCGCAGACGAGGAAGTTTAAGGCGTTTTATGTTGTTATTCCGGCAGTATGCATCAACGCATTTATCCCGGTTCGTGCGCTGAGTGAGGTGATAAATCTGGCTATCTAAGCGAGCAGTTCGATTGCCATCCCATCAGCGTCAAGGCTGCCCTCGTTGGTCATTAAGATAGGCAGTGTCATCGTTTGAGGTACCCGACGATGCGCTTCACCATGCTGGTCAGGCTGAATGGCGGTGCGTTCTTCACAGTCCTGCAGTACAAATGATGGGCCATCTTCGAGTATCTCAATAATCTCAAATATCACATTTTGAAAGCGTACGCGTTGACCAATCGCACTGCGTAAGCTCTCTATGTCTGATATTAATGGCGTCATGCCAGGAACCTCATGAGTAGAACTGCAGGTAGATTATCTGTCGGCATATTAAGTGGATAACCAAGGTATATTTTGATTCTATCCTGTAATATTGTAAAACTCCATAAGTAATCATGGTTTTAATCTACAGAAACCTTTGTACAAGCCGTGATTTTGTTCTCTGGCTAGGCAAAAATGCATGGAATAAGGGCGTTTATAACGATAAATGACCGCTTGAGACCGCTTTTAACGCCGCCAGTGGAGAAAAGAACAGTTGTGCAAAGGTCTCGTACAATTTTATTCGATTAATGAGGGGCCAATAGATGGTTAAAGTTTTGTTTATCTGTATGGGCAATATTTGTCGTTCACCGACAGCGCATGGGGTTTTTGAACGCAAGGTTCTGCAAGCGTCATTAGCTCAACGAATCGAGATAGATTCGGCAGGAACGCACGCCTACCATGTCGGTGAACCACCGGATAAGAGGGCGCAAGCCACGGCTTTAAATAGAGGGGTTGACCTCAGCTCGCAACGGGCAAGACGGGTGAAAAAAGCTGACTTTGATCACTATGATTATGTGATTGCCATGGATAATGACAACCTCGCTAATTTGCTTGAGATCTGCCCGCGAACACAGAGAAATAAAATTTCACTTTTTCTTAGCTATTCAAGTGATGTTGATGAAGAAGAGGTGCCGGATCCCTATTATGGTGGTCCTAAAGGTTTTGAGCGCGTGCTGGATATGGTGGAGTCTGCTGCAGACGGGTTATTAAGTGATATTAAAGAGAAGTACCTTTGAGTAATTGCCTCTTATTTCAATTCGCCCTTAATAAGCCGAATAATCCTTAAATAAAAAAGGCCACGACTAATTCAGGTCGTGGCCTTTATTTTTTTACAGTCAACGTTAACTAGTCGTTGGCGCTTCCAGTAGGGGGTGTCGCTAGTCTGTTAGTGACAGCCTGAGGTGTTGCCTTTTTAGTCTCTACCTGAACCAGGGCCGCTTTTGATGTGGCTGTTGTACTGCTTGACTCAGGCGCAGCAGGCTGCGGAGTCGTGGACACACGTTGACTGGCTGCAGGCATCGGTTTATTAGCTGCCGCAGGCTTTTTCTCTTCCTGCTTTACTTGCGGAGTAGGCGAAGCCGGTTTTGAAGCCCATCGTTCAGTTGGCGCTTTGGGTAGTTGAACTGGCTTTTTTGGCGTAATATTCTGCGTGTTATTAGATGCAGCATTAGTCGGACTCGAAGATTTAGCGGCTTCAGCACTCTTTGCATCAGCATTACTGGTGCTCATATCATTGGTTTGCGCCTTGGATACCTGTTGTTGCGGTGCTGAATTGTCTTGCGGCTTTGCAGTTGTCGTAGATTCAGAGACCGCTGCTTTAATGACTGCTTTATCAGCACTCGCTTGCTGAGGTTCATTATTAGCAGGCACTGGCGCAGAAGATTCAGCAGGCGCTGCAGTATTCTCTGTTGCTGTCGGGTTGTCTCCGTTCTGTCGATTGCTATCGCGACTGCGATTACGGCGACCACCGCGACGACGACGCGGACGAGTACTCTTGGACGTATCAGCACCATTATCGCTATCAGTTGGCGTAGCTGGGGTATCTGCTGGAGCGGCTATTGCTGTGTTATTTTGCTCTACAGCGGTTTCAGCATTACCTTTTTCCTGATTGTTATTTCGACGTCTTCCACCTCGTCTAGCGCTGTTTTCACGATTACCAGGGCGTGGTGAAGTTGATTTTTCAGCGCGCTGAGATCGACTGCGTGCGCCAGAATTTGAGCGTGAAGCGCGCGTTCTGGGTGGCGTTTTGGTGATCTTGATTTCAGTGGTTATCTCTTCTTTGTCGCCGCTAAAGAGGGTGCTCCAGAGACGTTTGATAAAGCCATTTTCACTTGGCACTTCAGTCGTATTGCGAGTCGGTGCTGGAGAACTTGGCACAACTCCTTTTACGGCGGGCTGTTCCGCTGCAACCTGAGGTGCGGCGGACATAATCGTTTCTTTCTTTTCTTCAATGTCAGTGGCGAGTTCATAGCTATTCTTCGCGCCATTGGGTAGTTCGTCCGCTCGTTGGCGTTGAACAGTGTAGTTCGGAATTTCCAGTGATGAGTTGGCAATTAAAAGAATGCGCACATTCTGGCGTTTCTCGATTGCAGAGACAATTTCACGTTTTTCATTGAGTAGATAAGTCGCAACATCAACCGGTAGCTGAGCAATGATCTGTGCGGTTTGTTCCTTCATTGCATCTTCTTCAATGATGCGCAAAATAGAGAGCGACAGTGACTCAACACTGCGAATCGAGCCCAAACCACTACAGCGAGGGCAGGTGTGCTGGCTAGATTCACCAAGCGAAGGACGTAGGCGTTGACGAGACATTTCAAGCAGGCCAAAGCGAGAGATGCGCCCCACCTGGATGCGTGCCCGATCCTTTTTCAGTGCTTCACGAATGCGGTTTTCAACTTCGCGCTGGTTACGGCTTGGCGTCATGTCGATGAAATCGATGACCACCAGCCCACCCATATCACGCAGGCGTAGTTGACGTGCAATTTCGTCTGCCGCTTCAAGATTGGTTGAAAGGGCAGTCTCTTCAATATCACTGCCTTTGGTGGCACGACTTGAGTTAATGTCGATAGAGACCAGCGCTTCGGTTGGATCGATCACAATCGAACCACCCGATGGCAAGCGCAGTTCATGCTGGAACGCCGCTTCAATTTGGCTTTCAATTTGATAGCGAGTAAAGAGCGGTACCGCGTCTTCGTAACGCTTAATCTTATTCAGGTTATGTGGCATTACCTGCTGCATAAATTCACGCGCGTTATTATAAACGTCGCCATCATCGATTAAAATCTCACCGATGTCTGGGCGTAAATAATCGCGAATAGCGCGAATGATAATGTTGCTTTCCTGGTAGATAAGAAATGGGGCAGACTTGTCGGGTACTGCGGCTTCGATCGCTTCCCACACACGACCCAGATAATCCATATCCCACTGTAGCTCTTCATCGCTCTTACCAACGCCCGCCGTGCGGACGATCATTCCCATGCCATCCGGGATGGTGAGTGAGTCGAGCACTGCACGTAATTCAGAGCGCTCCTCACCTTCGATGCGACGAGAGATGCCGCCTGCGCGAGGATTGTTTGGCATCAGTACCAGGTAGCGCCCAGCAAGACTAATGAAGGTGGTAAGTGCCGCACCTTTGGTGCCGCGTTCTTCTTTAGCAATCTGTATCAGGATTTCTTGTCCTTCTCTCAGGACATCCTTGATTTCAAGGCGCTTGCCTTCAGGCGGCTGTTTGCAAAAAACGGATGGGGCAACTTCTTTGAGTGGTAGAAAACCGTGACGATCAGCGCCGTAATCGACAAATGCAGCTTCAAGGCTAGGTTCGACACGGGTGATTTTGCCTTTGTATATATTGGATTTTTTCTGCTCTCTTGATGGCGTTTCGATATCAAGATCATATAGACGTTGACCGTCTACGAGCGCGACACGCAACTCTTCAGGCTGAGTCGCGTTAATCAACATTCTTTTCATTATTTTAACAATCCCTAGGCGCCCACGCATTGCCATCAATTCGGAGATTGCCGAACGTTTATCTCTGTGTTGGTTGAACGGGGTTTTCACGCCGCTATTCAACGTTGCCTGAGCATAATTATATGCTCCCCGGCGATGTTCAGTTCGGCTCTCACCATGCAAAACCGCATGGGGGCACTTCTATAAAACAGCACTCGTAAATAGGGTCGAGCTGCCAATTACCCTTGCCCTCACTGTTGAAGGCTCACATATTGCGTTTCGTTTCAGCCTGACTTTTTTTCTGATTCGGCTCCGCTATCTTCCCGTTTGTCTGGGAGGGGGTCGAACAGCGCTACTTCGTGTAGAGCAACGCAGTCAGGCTAGTTTCGCGCCATATTGTGTGAAAAAATATTTGTCATCCGCACGTAAAGTTTGGACAATCGCTGTATCTCACGCCTTTAGGCCGGATACCATGTACCCAATATATCAAGAATTCCGGGTAGTATCAAACCTATGAGTTGAGTTATTTTATTGATATTACAGGAGAATGATTGAATTGAGTGATAAAATGACGCGCCATCCGGTTCGCCTGCTGATAATTGATAGCGGGAATGTCGGGCAACGGATTGATAATTTCTTGATGTCTGCCCTCAAAGGGGTGCCTAAAAGTCTGGTTTACCGCCTGTTACGTACCGGGCAGGTGCGCGTCAATAAAGGTAGAATCAAACAAACATATCGTCTTCAAGCTAATGATATTGTAAGAATTCCTCCCGTATCTTCTCCAGCTAAAGGTGAGCAGGAAACACCGTCAAAAGGACTCTGCAATGCGATTGCCGAATCGATTGTTTTTGAAGATGAAAATCTTATTATAATAGACAAACCCTCTGGCATCGCCGTTCATGGTGGCAGCGGGATTGCTAATGGCGTAATTGAAATTATGCGAGTGATTCGCCCGCTGGAAAAGGATCTGGAGCTAGTTCATCGCCTCGATCGCCAGACTTCGGGTTGCCTGTTGCTGGCTAAAAACCGCCCAGTACTACTGGAGCTACATGAACTGCTGCGTGAAAATCTGATGGATAAGCGCTATTTCGCGTTAGTTCAGGGCTATTGGCAGGAAGATGAGAGCACAGTTCACTTTCCATTGTTAAAAGAGCGCGCTAAATCTGGCCTGCGCACCGTTAAGGTCAGTCAGGATGGACAAGCCTCAACCACTCAGTTTTCGGTAAAACGTCACTTTGATCATCGGATGACGTTGCTGGAGGCAAAACCACTGAGCGGGCGTATGCATCAAATTCGTGTGCATGCTGCCCATTCAGGTCACCCTATCCTGGGTGATGAGGTTTACGGCAAACGCACCCTCAATCGTGAACTCAAAAAACAGGGGTTAAAACGCCTCTTTCTTCACGCCCATACGCTCAACTTTATGCTACCAAGTAGCATGAAACAGATATCGGTCTCGGCACCGCTCAGCCCAGTACTTGAGAAATTTTTGGACTCATTGGAAAATGGATCACATAATGAACAATCAATTTAAACTCATCGTTTTCGATTGGGATGGTACCTTGATGGATTCCGAAGCGCAGATCACTCAATCACTCGCCAATGTGATTACTGAGTTGGCATTGACAGAGCGGAGTAACCATGAGCTACGTAATGTTATTGGCCTGGGACTGCCTGAAGCAATTCGTCAACTTTACCCCAGTGAGGGCAAAGTGACAATCGAGAAGTTTACGGATCGTTACCGTCACCACTTCCTGGCTGGCAAGCAAAACCCATCGGTACTATTTGATGGTGCGATGGAGGTAATCAAACGCCTGCATGCAGATGACTACCTGCTCGCAGTCGCCACTGGCAAAAGTCGACGAGGGTTAGAGCGCTCAATTTCGGAGACCCAATTGGGTGATTATTTCCACATCACACGCTGTGCCGACGAAACGCGCTCCAAGCCGCACCCGCAAATGTTACTTGAGATTATGGACGTGCTGAATGTCGCACCAGAAGAGACAGTGATGGTCGGCGATACCGAGTATGATCTACAGATGGCAGTGGAGGCGGGCACCGCCTCCCTCGGCGCCACTTATGGCGTGCATACGGTAGAGCGTCTACAGGCACATCAACCACTCGCGTGCTTCGATAATATTTCAGAAATGGGTCAACTACTGTATAAAGACTGAATTAATGAGAGCAGGGTGGATGTCGATAAACCATTTAGCGCATCACTCGCCTGCAACGCAAATCAGCATTGAACCCTGATTGATTAAAAAAACATAAACGCAAGGAATTGTACGGATACCAACATGTCAGACGAGATTAAAATCGATCCCCCCTTACGAGCAACAAAAGAGAATGACCCCTGGATGGGCGAGAAAAAAGCATCACCTGAGCGTGGTGAGCGTAAAGAAGAGTGGCAGCGTGACGTGATGGAAAAACTGGTTTTTAGCGCCTACAAAGAACAGAAAAGTGCTCGTCGCTGGGGGGTCTTTTTTAAATCACTGATGTTTGTCTACCTTGGCGCGATATTTTTCATGGTCTATATGAAAAACGATCTGAGTGATATGCCAAATAAGCAGCATAAGCATACTGCATTGATTGAAATACGCGGTACGATTGCCGCTGACGCTGAGGCCAACGCAGATAGCATTGTTTCGGCACTGCGTGACGCCTTTAAAAACAAACACTCTGTTGCGGTCATTTTACGCATCAATAGCCCTGGTGGAAGTCCTGTTCAGGCTGGGTATATTAATGATGAAATTAAACGCTTGCGTAGTATGCACCCTAATAAACCTGTTTATGCAGTGATTACAGATATGTGCGCCTCAGGTGGTTATTACATCGCCGCCGCCGCAGATGAAATCTATGCGGACAAAGCGAGCATCGTCGGTTCAATCGGCGTGATTATGAATGGCTTTGGGTTTGTCGATGCGATGGATAAACTCGGCATCGAACGCCGCATGATGTCTGCTGGGGAGAACAAAGGTTTTATGGATCCATTCTCACCACTTAAAGAAGGTGATACTCAGCATATTAAATCGTTACTGGGCTCGATCCATCAGCAGTTCATCGATGTCGTTAAAGAAGGGCGCGGTGAACGACTATCGGATGACCCTAAGATCTTTAGCGGCCTGGTCTGGACCGGCGAACAAGCGATAGACGTTGGCCTGGTTGATGCGCTGGGTAGCAGCAGTTTTGTTGCGCGTGAAGTGATTGGTGCTGAAAAAATCGTGGATTACACCTATGACCAACCGGTACTTGAACGTTTTGTCGAACGCTTTGGTGCTTCTATGGCTAGCGGTGTTACGTCCACTATGGATAACATCTGGCGGTGATACCTTGATGGGCGCGTGGGGCAACGCCTCCTAGCAGATCGAAATTAAATGTGCGAAGCACCTCAGATAGGGATCGCATTTAGCATTCATTTTTTGTGGATGATTTTTATCACCTGCACCATCGAGAACACAAGAAAACCAGCTAAAAAAAGCGCCGACAAAGCCAATAAATACTCTGGGCTTAGCTTATCAGCAAGAACTCCCAACTTATCGAATAATCGATCCATGTGTCATCTCCTAAGAATATTAAAATTAGGAGAATCACTGAATTTTTGACCCCAAGAGACTTTATGCCATATATTAGTGTGTTATGACAGCATCTTTTTTTAGGGGTCAAAAGTAGCGCTTGGTTCTACCATCCCGGCAACGGATAAATGGCCATCCTAGTCATAATGTTGTTACCTCCTAAATTGTTACTTTCGGTGGCTACGCGGCTACCACCGCTACGCATGCTTCTCGCTGTACTCGTGAGCTTTTCTTTTTAATGCGAATTTCAATATCACGATCAAGCGCATTCAACAGATCAAAAAGCCGTTCCACGGAAAAGTGCTTTAAGTTGCCTCTTTTCAGATTTGACACCTGAGGCTGGGACACTCCCAACACCTCTGCTGCCTCAGCCTGCGTAATATTCCGATGTTTCACTATAGAATTAATAGCAACCGCGATTTTAGCTTTCACTTTTAACTCTTCTGGATTTTTGCAGCCAAGATCAGAAAAAACGTTTCCGCTGCTCTCGATCACAGTAATTTTTTCGGTTTTAGCTGTCATTGTTCTATCTCCATCACTTGCTACTGTAGTTTGTTTTATAGTGTTCTTCGGCTCTTTTATATCGAGCTTTTATCAGCTCAACATCTGGCCGAGGTGTCGAAATTCCTTTTGTGGATTTTTTCTTAAACGCATGCAACACATAAATTACTTTCCCGAATCTCACAGTATAAACAGCTCTGTAAGTGTCGCCTTTGTGGTCATCTAGCACCTCAAAAACACGCCCGCCCTTAACCATACTATTCAAGGGTTTGGCATTGTCTGACTTGCCCCCATTCTGGGCAACGTGCAAAGAATACCCCATGGCATCCTTGACCTCTCCGGGGAATTTTTTCAAATCCTCTTTAGAGGAACCTACCCATATCAGCGGCTTTTTCATTGCTTTCTTCATAATTTATTATACACATTTGTGTATATTTATCAAGTGTGGTTTTCGGCATTAGGAGGGTCGGCCGGGATTCTGACGAAATCCACCGCTTCTAACTCAAACTGCTGATATTTATTATAATAATTTGATTTTGTAGTCCATGGGACGAATAATCTTCGTTATAGAAATGTATAAAGACGTTAAATTGTTATATACATTTTTTAAGCGTATCATTTCCTATGTATTTCAGTGATCTTGTTTGGGTCGGTTCCAGCCGGCCTAACTAACAACCAAACTTGATGACGCTGCTCTGTACGTTCGCTTTTACGCATCATAAGGTCTACACCAAACGGCTTAATAAGTGCCCATACGCCAGGTGCAATTGCCACACAATCACCCACTTTGTTTTTTACGTCGATTTCGTCCTGGATCGTATCTAGCAGACGTTTTCGACCCCATTCATATGGCAACTTGGCAGTAGCGCTATGAGGAAGCGAGCGGAGATGTGCTAAAGCAGCATCAATATCCGACTCACTAATTACTAGCGCTTGTCTTTCCATGTCTCACATATCTTTTCCTATTTTCAACTGATTACTTCCTGTCTATTTCGATTGCTCGCATCATCGAACGTTTTGAAAATGGTTCCAAATACTGGATAATGCTTGGCGTGCCTAGTTCACTGAAATCTCACTCCGTGTGATTGATTTTTGTGTTTTTTTGGTCGAACCTATTTTAACAAATAGGGCCAAGCACGCCTTCTTTTTTTAGGCTATTTGACCAGAAAATTGAAAAGAAGAACGAAGTAGACTTAGCCACATGCGACTACCAGGCTAGAAAAAACGAGGAACGTGCAAAGAGAGTAGAGTGGGAGCATATCGTCCCCGCCTGGCACTTTGGCCACCAGCGCCAATGCTGGCAAAATGGCGGTCGTAAGAATTGCAAAAAGCTAGTTTTGGCCCCGGCTCACGGTTAGAAAATGCGAATAAAAAAACCCTTATAATAAACGCACTTCTTCGCATAATATATATTATGTTAAATCATAGGAGTTATTACATTGAGGGTCGGCCGGGATTCTATCGAATACACTATTGCACTATAATCACCAGATATGCTTATTCCATTCAAACAACTCAGCCAAGATGCTTTCGCGGCCTGATTGAAGACTTTGTGACCCGAAATGGGACTGATTACGGTGATATTGAGATTTCGCTGGAGACCAAAATCAAGCAGGTGATGCGGCAGCTAAAAAATGCAGAGGTGGTGATTGCCTACAATCACGATGAAGAATATTGCAATATCATCACCCAGGAAGACGCGCGCAATATCTTAGATCAAAAAAAAGACCACCCAATCTAAGAAATCGCTGATTATTTCACAAGTTTAAATGAGTACTCGCTAGCTACCACCAACATGCAGATCCCCTCCTCTCAGCAGCACATCCCAGTAAAATTTCGGCAGCGCGTATTTCTTTAGATAATACATACTGCGGCGCTCTCGCCCCTGGTCGAACGGGAAGGTCTCTTTCGGTTGCATGTTGTAATCAAATTCCGCTAGCACCAATTTTCCGTAGCCAGTGACCAGTGGACATGAGGCGTAGCCATCATAGGCTGACTTGCCGACCTGATCATTGATCGCGGCCACCACATTGCTGGCAACCACAGGTGTTTGGCCTTTGATCGCAGCAGCTGTTTTAGAGTTTGGCGTATTGGTGCAATCACCAATGCCAAAAATATTGCTATATTTTTTATGTTGCAGCGTGTGTATATCAACATCGATCCAACCACCGGCATCACTAATCGCGCTGCCTTTCAGGAAGTCCTGCGCACACATCGGTGGCGTAACATGAATCATGTCGTATTTGATCACTTCCTGCTCACCGCCCTTATCGAACACCGCCTCTTTTGTCTCAGCACGAATTTCGACTAATTTCGTTTGATAGCGCATATCCAGCTCTTTACGTGCGATCACTTTATTCAACGCAGCAGCATATTTTTTCACTGGGAAAATACCGGGTGCCGCAGAACAGAAAATCAAATGACTCTTTGCTCGCACACCCGATTTTCGAAAGGCATCATCAGCAAGGTAAAGAATCTTTTGTGCGGCGCCGGGGCATTTAAATGGCGGTGCTGGCTGGGTAAAGATTGCGGTACCCCCTTTGAAGTTTTGAATAGTCTGCCATGTCTTAGGGGCCTGCTGGTAATCATAATTGCTAACAACACCCTCTTTACCAAGACTCTCTTTTAACCCTGGAATGCTATCCCAGTCGGTCTTGATACCCGCTGCGACGATCAGGAAGTCATAACCTAGCAAGCCACCCGAGGCTAGTGTCAAGTCTATTGCATTCACCCCATCCTGAATCCACTTAACTCCCTTCGGAATCACGGCCCCCATGTTGCGCGCGGTTTTCTCTGCCGTAATAATTCCGGCACCAACAAAGGTCCAACCAGGCTGGTAATAGTGTGTATCTGCAGGCTCAACAATCGCCACATTGAGGTTTTCAACCGCCTTTAACAGGTGAGCCGCCACCGCGATTCCACCAGTACCACCACCAATGATGACAACCTTATGACGTGTTCCTTCCTCCATGATCTATCCCCTTTGTTAAACAAATTCTACCCTGAATTCCTATTGTCATCACATGAGACAAAAAATAAACACCAAAATCATCTTGTTAGAAACAAAAGGCAAACAAACAAAAAACCTTTTAAAATAGCGAGGTATCACTATGTCACTAAAAAATAATATTTTTTTAACAGAAATGTCATTTTCACCCAGTAGTCTCACAGGCTAATAAAACACAAAGGAGAAACAGGTGAATTTTTACATTCAAGTATGGCCAGACAAAACCGCCACATTAATGCTGGAAAACGGTACCTCCGTCTGGACCTACCCCAATATTGAATCTGCTGAAGCCGATTTTAACGAATGGCAGCAGGGACAACAAAAACAGTCACCGACAAATGAAACCACGCAAGATGCACTTTGCTACGCCATGCTGTAACGGTGCCTTGCGCACCACTACAGTCAACATTTCCACTAAAAGCGATGGATCAACCCTACGCTCACATTTAATATGTCTTCTTTCACTGAAGTCCCTGAAAAACTGGCATCCATTGAAAATTGCTGAGCCACCATTCTCGCGCTCAAATCGTGGCCAATTTGATAATTCAGTCCAAACCCCCAAAAGACATCAACACTGGAATCACTTGCGCTTGCCACATCATAATCCCAGCTCGCCAGACCTAACTGAACAAATGCACTTAACTCACTCGACAGTGCACTATTAGCGATCACACTGCCATAAAAAGCACTCGCTTCACTTTTTACAGTGGCATGAATCGCATCACCAAAATCAATCATGCCCAGTTCAATAGCCAGTAGTTCATTCAGCGCCATACCAGCAAAGATCGAAAATGAAGGCGAGCTATCATTACCCAGATCATAATCTGCGTTACCAAAGTCAACACCAATATAGGGAGCCTTCCCCTGCCCTATCTGTGTATGGCTAGTCTTAATATCAGAAGCAGCATTACTTACCAGTGGCGCTAGCAAGATACTGACCATAGCAACTTGCCTAAAGGTCATCATTCCATCACATCCCAAACATCGATTTTTCACGTATCTTACGGATCTCTTTTTCATCCGACCACTCAATAATACCACTTTCAAGGTGGATCATTTTCAGCGTGAATTTGTAATAAACATCTTTCACATTTTTGGTCTTTTTCACAATACTACTCAGATTTCCATACATCATATACTCTGCACCAATCTGACGTCCAACCTGTGCCGCTGTATTCTGATTAACCATGCCGCTTTTATTCTGAAAATCCATTTGCTGACTCACTTCAGCGACTTTGGTCATATCAACAAAACGAAATTTTCCTGAACGTAAAATGCGCGTAGAGATTGTGTCTGTGATCGATTCAGTATCAATGTGCTCAGTGGTTTTATTTTTAATTTTGTCCACAAACATTACTGGTCGGCGCTCATTCGTCACCTGCACAATCGGTGGGAATGAAAGTAAGGAGTCAACCATCTTCGCTGCAATTTGCTGCAGGTCAGTGGAACCAAAATCGATACTGGTGGTTTCAACATCAGAAGCACTCTGATAAGCAACTTTATTGGCACACCCCTGCAACAGCAACAGAGAAGCCAGCAGTAATGAAACACCATAGACGGTTGAGCGTTTATTCATCGACATTTATTGCCCCTTTACATTTAATCGGTAACTTTTCACAGAACTATTGGGTGCGAGTCCATTAATACTAACACTCCCCTTGCCATGCAGACTAACGGGTGTCCAGCCCCCGACACCCGCCTCAATTTCAAACTTATCACCATCAAACCAGCTAAAACGATATTGCACCGCTTTATCCCGGCTAGTCAGGTTAGAGAGCGTTAAACTCACCTCCAATAAATCCCCATTATCTACTGTACGGCTACGCATATCAGAAATAGTGACTTGATTGGCCAGTGCACTATTATGAATCAGTAAATGTTTTTTTTCATCTGGGTCTAGCGGTGTACCAATTGCTTCGATTCCAGAGGTACTGCAAGCAGTTAATAACCCAAGCAGAAACACCAGACTATAAATTCTTTTAAAATAATGATTAGCTTCCATATTTACCCCGCTCGTACGATGCAGATTAATCAAGATGACATCTTGCTAACCATTCTATATGGTTACCGCGCGCGAATGCAATTGCCCGCCCGCTTCAATCACATGCACCACGGTCATCCTGCCAGGTTGAACATTAATTATCACATCCGCACTGATGCTGCCATTACGCAATGTTAACACCTGCTCGCCATGGCTGGCTGGCGCGTGCATAATCTGCACCTCTGCCGGTAACATTAACCAGCTACGAAGGTCCGCTCGGTTCAGTAACAACTGGCCAAGCCCGGCAAGTGCACCAAAGACACTGCTAATCTGGTTATCCTTCATTTTTTCTCGTGCAATAATACGCAACCCCTGCCTGACAATCATGCCAGCCATACGATCTGAAAGTGCCCGGGCCGCCATCGCCGACGGCTGCACAACCGTTTCGGTCTCACCAAGACGCTCACCCGCAAGGCCAATCACCAGCGGACGACGAGGAAGCTCTCCCTCATAATATGTAGGAAACACCATGTTATTAGGCGCACCCGTGATATCGAAAAGCACATTGACCTCTTGCTTCTCCGGCACATACCCCTGCTCATAGAGCACCACCAGCCTACCCTCATCCTCTTCAGGAGAGGCCATCATCGCACCAGAGACAGAGTCTTTTATCTGCTCAAAGTCTTCATCCATTGAAAGGTATTTTGCCAGGCGCGCGACATCACCGCGGATATAACTGTTACCAGGATAGATCTCTAACGCCTTTTTATAATCGATATAAGCATCGTTCGCATCACCATTGATCTCATAGATCAATCCCGAAATATAAAATGAGTAGGCATTCTGAAAGGAGTTTTTCACCCTGCCTGCCATCGTGGCTAACGCAGGAAACTTCGACTCATACCCTTGATTCCCTCTCAGGATGTTAGCCTTTTCATCCTCGTCTTGCGCCCCAATCAACTCATTTTCATTCTCCTGCAACGCAAGTTTTTGTTCCAGATTAGCGCGTCTTACCTCAACTGCAGCTGCATCGAGATTTCCTTCACCAAGAAAATTTAACGCCTGAAAACTATGAACAAAAACCCGTTCATAGGTATCGCCCCGATAAGGAATCGCATTTTCATTTAGCATCACAGCCCCCGCACCACTCGCCACACCAGTTGCCGTGATTTTTGCCGCCGCTTCTTTAGTCTCAAACTCTCCTAAAACAGTCTGAAAATCTTGAATACTGGCTTCAGTATCGCCCGCGATCTGTGAAATACGCCCACGCTCCATCAAATAGAGCATTTTATCCGCGCCCATACTCTTTTTAGCCAATACCGCCTGCGCACCCGTAAAATCGCCAATCGAGACCTGAAGTTTGATATTTTCAATCTGAGAAGGGTATGAACTGAATATTGAATTCGTCGCACAGCCGCTCAAAAATGCCATTACCCCTAACAAACCCCATATTATGGTTACTTTTACCCTCATCCCTTCCCCCCGGTTTTTCATTCGTTTACCATCAGTACTCTTAAAGCAAGGCGACAACGTACCACAAAACACCTGGCAGTTAACAAAGTTAATATGTATTGCCAAAATATAAAGCTAACAATTCAACCCGAGAACTTTGAAATGGCTAACAGCAACACACCCCCTTCAGATAAAACCACCACTCATGGATCCGTACCAGCGAAAAGCAAGTCTTTAAAAAATAGCATGATTGCTGCGGGTATTGTCATGATGCTGATGATCACTGCGTCGCTTTTCATCGATGATACACCCATCACCCCTGCAACCGAGCCTGCACAAGAGAGTGAAGCAGTCCCCCCTGCACCAAAACCGGTGCCTGAACCCTCATCAGAAATCGACGCTAACGAGCCTGCCAAGATAATCTCTGTCGCCTTGCCAGAAACCATTCTGCCGCCCACGCTCAAGATGAGTGGCATCTGGTACGATGATAGCGGCACCAAATTTGAAGTGATACAAAAAGGTAAAAAAATCATTGCGACTGGCTTCAATGTCTTTGGCATGGCAACCAAGCAGATGCACGGTACGGTGAGCGGCGATACACTCTATTTCACTCTGCAGGATGGCTTTCTTGAAACCGATGGCGCAGGGACGCTTAACGAGGATGGTGAGCACTTTGATTACACGCTTATCCAGGGGACATTTCGTGAAGATGGGCAGTTCCATCTAAATCATAAGGGAAACTAGTCAGTTCAGCGAATACGTAAACATGTTTTTTTCAATCATGACACTATATGATGAATAGACCCAACAGCAAGGACATTGCGATGAATACAATCAAAAGAGCATCCCTCTATAGCAGCCTGTTACTGCTACTCACTTTCCCGCTTATTTCATGGGGCCATGTCCATCTCGACAAAAGCATTCCCTCCAAAGGGGAAGCAGTCACGCCGGCCCCTGAAAGCCTGCAACTGTGGTTCAGTGGCGGTGTCGAAACAGACTGGAGCAAGATTGAAGTCAACAGTGAAAATGGGACACGTATGGATGATGGTGAGGTTAGCCATATCGACGATAACCCTAAAACACTTAAAGTAAAATTAAAACCACTGCCAGCGGGCACATATAAGATCAAATGGAATATCGTTGCACATGATGGCCATCGAATTAAAGGCAACAGTCACTTCAGTGTTAAATAGCCTGCAATAAGCGCTACCAATGGAGCTTTCGCTACTTGATACCACTCTGATCGCACTTGATCGCCTCGCGCTGGCGACGATCATCGGCGCAAGTGCTGCCTTCATCTGGCTACTCAAGGATCACCACGCCCGCACCCTGGTGCAACCTAGACTTCGTTTCATGATCGATGGCGCGCTCATCACACTGCTCATCACAACCACTGTGGTACTACTCATGCGGTCTGCCACCATGGCCGATGTTTCACTGCTAGCCGCTTTTCCATTTGTGGAAAAAGTGGTCGAAAAAAGTCACTTCGGCAGTTTATGGGCAGGGCGCGCCATCGCACTTGTCATCATGATCACACTCTGGCTCTTCATTCGTAAAAAAACACCATCACTCGGCTGCATGTTGTTGATTGCAGGGTGTGCGGCTATCGCCTTTTATATCAGCGCCACCAGCCATGCGGGTGATGAAGGACTATTCACGCTCGACAACCTCACCAATAGCACCCATATCATCGGCGGCTGTCTGTGGGGAGGCGCGGTCATCGCCTATCTCGTCATCATCAGCACGTTACGCCAACAGGGGGACGCAATGCATGAGATTATCTGCAGCAGCGCAGATCGTCTCACATCACTCGCCACCGTCGCCCTTGCACTCGTCATCAGTACTGGCCTGCTCAACGCATGGCACCGCCTCGAAACCATTACCGAATTGTGGCAGACAGACTACGGCATCACACTGATGATTAAACTCGGTTTTGTCGCCATGATGATGGCAGTTGGTGCCAGCAACCGCTTCATCATTATTCCCGCGATGACAGGAAAACCTGCCACCAGCGGGCGTTTTCAGCGGGTATTGTCACTCGATGCACTGCTCTTCATCACCATTATCTGCATTGCTGCAGCCCTTGGTATACAGGGGCCAGGGGAGCATTAAACTGGCGCCAAGGGAATACCTCAGCATTGTTTTTAGCCTATCAATTGTATAGACTGACTGGATATGAATTCTTTTCGCCAAAATAGACGGGCATTACTGTTGTGGAGCTTATTGCTCTGTCTGGCGCTATTGTCCGCACATGTCGTTAAGCTGCACATTCATGAGCTGGATAATGGCCATTTGAGCAAAGCTCACTTCGCTCACGACACATCTCATGAGCATCACGACAAAGCTATATCCGAAGTCGATAGCAGTCCTGACGGGGTATTGAAAAATGTCAATAACAGCATTTTTGCGGTAGCGCTATTCACGTTCTTTTTTACCTTGGTGACATTTATCTCTTCACGACAGCTCGTTCAGCGCTGGCGGGAAAACAAACTTGTTCTTCATAACTACTACCTCCTTTCCCCGCCTTTACGGGCACCACCACAATACTAATATCCTGCTGAGAACATCTATCGTAGTAGTATCTAGCTTGCTACGTGGATTGTTGTTGCTACGCCTCTTTTTAGGCTGGCGACAACCTGTTTCTCGTTTCCACGCTCCCGCGTGGAAATGCATACGGTATTAGCAAATTTAACCATGGTATGGGTTCCGACAATCCTTCAGGCATGCAGGAGCGCGGGAACCAGGTGTTTTTAAAACCAGAGCCTTACGCTTGTACAGTCGCAAGCGTACACAAGGAGTTTGTCATGTGGGTATCATTTTTTATGCCTGAAAAAATTGCGACTCGATCAGTTGCTTTTTATTGGCTATTGTTAAGTGCGATCGTCGTCACCAATGTTGCTGCGAATCCAGAGACTGCCTTAAGTGCTGACGAGCAACCCATCAGTTTGCAGCAGGCCGTTATCAAGACGATTAAACATAACCCAGACTTGCGGGCTTTTGATGAGCGCTTGAAAGCGCAGCAAGGACGAATACAGCAGGCAGGCTTAGCCCCCAGTCCTGAATTGAGTTTTCAGCTGGAAGATGTGCTGGGGTCAGGCAACAACAAAGGGCTGGATAGTGCACAAGCCACTCTAGGTATTAGCTGGGTGGTTGAGCGCGGTGTCCGTCAGCGTTA
>QIJH01000168.1 GCA_003232725.1 Chromatiaceae bacterium
CCACCCGTTCAGCGTTAAAAAATGATCATTTACACGTGTAAACTCACATTTTTCGCCTTGAACTGGCAGATTTCATGAGCGATCTGAGCAGCTACTGTTAATTTTGACTACTCGCTGAGTAGTTACCTTTATTTCTTAAGTAGTTTGCGTAGCCCCTTTAAATAATGCTTCTCATCGGGGGCACTATTGCGGCGTTGCGCCTGCATCAGCATATCACCCAGTGGTTCCATCATTTTGTGTTCTGCGGCATGAGGGTCGTTGCTTTTCTCGAGCAGGGTCTGGTAGACCTCAATAATGCCTTTGGGGCGTTGAGTCGCGAGTTGCTCCTGGATCGCGATATGCATCGACATATGCAAAAATGGATTGCTCTGGCCCATTTCGGGGGTGAAATCCTTGTCGATCACCGCATCGGGATCCGCCAGCAGGGGGTGGTATTCCGGATGTTGCTGGATAATGCCTGCGATGATCTGTTCCATTGGCTCAAGTGGCACATTGCCGCTGGTCTGTTTTTGCCAGATATCAAAAAAAAACTGGCGCATCTTGTGTCTATCTTTTGAAAAAAACATGGTTAATTCTCGGTTATTATCTGTTTGACTAAATTATAGAGACCTTTGCACGAACACTAGTTTTCGTTCCAGCAAGGCATAGAATGGTTGAAAAACGGAGTTTACACCAAGTAAATGAGTACTTGAGATCATTTATAACACAGCTGGAACGGAAAATAGACTCGTGCAAAGGTCTCTAATAGTCTATTCGATCATCTTCTGTTTGTATTCGCACAGCTCCTCAATTACGCAGGCACCACAGCGCGGTTTGCGCGCCACACAGACATAACGCCCGTGCAGAATCAGCCAGTGGTGGGCATCGAGTTTGAATTCATCCGGAATGAACTTAATCAGCTTTCGTTCTACTTCCAATACGCTTTTCCCGGGGGCGATTTTAGTACGATTAGAGACGCGGAAAATGTGAGTGTCCACTGCGATAGTCGGCTGGCCAAAGGCGGTGTTGAGGATCACATTGGCGGTCTTACGCCCCACGCCAGGTAGTGCTTCAAGGCTTGCGCGCGCTTGCGGTACTTCACTGCTGTACTGATCCTTAAGAATGGCGCAGGTCTTAATGATATTGGCCGCTTTACCGTTAAATAGCCCGATGGTCTTAATATAGACCTTAAGGTCATCCACTCCCAGTGCATGGATAGCGGTAGGTGTATTGGCAACAGGATAGAGTTTATCGGTCGCTTTGTTTACCGCTTTGTCAGTCGCCTGGGCAGAGAGGATGACTGCGATCAACAACTCAAACGGAGTGGTGTAGTTTAATTCAGTAGTGGGATGCGGGTTTTCTGCGCGCAGGCGTGTGAAGATTTCGGTGCGTTTTAGCTTGTTCATGTGGTGTATGGTCGTTTGGGTCTGAATCATTACCGCGCAGTGTAACACGACTGATGAGGTGCTTATTTCGGCTTACTTGTGAGAGAATCGGTCAACTATTCATTAGGGCACCTCTATTAATTCTGGGCGTAGCAGATTGAATTCAAAATTCGTTACATCAAGGCGTCAATAGCAGGTAATAGCGGGACTATTACCAACACTGATGTAGCGGATTTGGAATTTAAGCTGCGCGTTCATGAATTAATAGAGGTGCCCATTAGTCAGGAAAGCGATATTTAATATGCGATTCAAGTTTATGAGCGTCAGGTTGTCACCATTCAGGTTTGAATTTCTTATCCCATTGTTGTTGATGTTAACGGTGACACTGCCTCTGTATGCCAGTGAAGAACAGCGTTGGGAGCAGGCGGTTGATCATGCCGCGCAGGCGGTATTGGCGATTCGGGTAGATGCGCCGCGTTCATTTGATACTGGCATCAATAACTCAGTGCAGGCAACTGGCTTTGTGATTGATGCCGAACAGGGAATTGTGTTGACCAATCGCCATGTAGTGCAGCCGGGGCCAGTGGTTGCCCAAGGTGTATTTCTGAATCGTGAAGAGATTAAGTTAATCCCGATTTATCGTGACCCTATTCATGATTTTGGTTTCTTTAAATATGACCCAAAGGCACTGATCTATAACAAGCCTCAAGCATTAGAGCTGTTACCTGAAGCGGTGCAGCGTGGGCGTGAGATCAGAGTGGTAGGGAATGATGGTGGTGAGCAGCTTTCAATTTTAAGTGGCACCATTGCGCGCCTTGATCGGCCAGCACCCGCTTATGGCCGAGGTGCTTTTAATGACTTTAATACCTTCTATATTCAAGCGGCTTCAGCAACCAGTGGTGGCTCGTCTGGCGCACCCGTGATCGATATTGAAGGGAATGTGATCGCATTGAATGCTGGCGCGAATATGCGTAATGCGGCTAGTTTTTACCTGCCGCTGGAGCGAGTGGTGCATGCCTTTGAGCAGATTCGTGACGGCATTGAGATTAAGCGCGGTACATTGCAGGCAACCTTCCAATACCAGCCATATGATGAGCTTAAGCGTCTTGGTTTAAGCGATGAAAATGAAGCACAGATACGTGCGCAGGATCCTGCTGCGATTGGTCTGTTAACGGTTGCCTATCTGGTGCCCGAGGGGCCGTCCGACGGGTTACTTGAAGCCGGTGATATTTTGTTGAAGATTAATGATCAATGGGTGCGTCATTTTATTTCGTTGGAGGCTGTGCTTGATCGTCATGTGGGCGAAGCGATTACAGTGACTATTGAGCGTGCTGGTAAACCAGTGGTGCTGACGCTTAAGGTGCAGAACCTGGATGAAATTACGCCGTCGCGTTATATCGATGTGGGCGGTGCAATTCTGCATGATTTGTCTTACCAGCAAGCACGTAGTTTTAATCTTCCTGTCTCTGGGCTCTATGTTGCTTATGGTGGTTATATGTTGAGCAATGCTTATATAAGCCGAGGCAATGTTATTACCTCGATTGCTGGTCAGGCAGTGAATACACTTGAGCAGGCGGAGGCTGTATTAAAGACGCTTGCTGATGGCGAGCCTTTTTCAGTACGTTTTTTTCAGTTGGTGAATCCACGTCAGCATCTGCAGCGTGTTGTCGTGATGGATAGACGCTGGTTTCCTGCATCAACCTGTTATCGAGATGACAAAAGTGGGGTATGGCCGTGTGATGAATGGCCTGCACAGACAACAATTGTCAAACAGAAACCGAATACCACCCGTTTTGTGACATCAGAAATTCCCGCGCTACAGCGTATTGCGCAATCGCAAGTGTTAGTTAATTTTGATATGCCTTATGTGGTGGAAGGGATCAGTGATACGCATTATACCGGGGCTGGATTGCTGATTGATGTTGAGCAAGGTCTTGTACTGGTGGATCGTGATACGGTGCCGACGACGTTGGGTGATGTCACCATTGTTTTTGCAGGTTCGCTTGAAGTGCCGGGTAAAGTTGAGTTTATTCATCCGCAGCATAATTTTGCGATGGTCTCTTATGACCCTGTATTAATTGGTGATACTGCGGTGCGTAATGTTACTTTTTCAGATAAACCGCTGTCACCGGGGGATGAAGTCTGGTTAGTGGGGGCAAAGGTTAATCATAAATTAATTTCACATAAAACGACCGTGGCTGAGATCGATATGTTTAGCTTACCTATGCCATCGGTGCCGCGCTATCGGGCAACAAACCTTGAAGCCATTTCATTAACCAGTCAGGCCAATACGGTGGGTGGGGTACTGACTGATAAGGACGGTGCGGTGCAGGCGTTATGGTCGAGCTTCGGTTACCAGAAAAATAAACAATTTGGCAGTATGTTGGTTGGTGTGCCGGCGGAGGTGGTGAAGGATCAGTTGAGGAGGCTGCAGCAATCCTCGACAGCGGTGATTACTCGCACGATATCAAGTGAGCTAAGTTATTTGCCGCTGAATGAGGCGCGTAAGCGTGGGCTGGACAATGAGTGGGCATTAACCATGGAGGCGCATGACCCGGAGGCGCGTCATGTGCTACAGGTTGTGCGTATGGTAGCAGGAAGCCCAGCGGCAGCGGTGCTGGAGGGCGGAGACCTTATTCTGGCGATTGATGGTAATGTCGTCACGACCTTTCTTGACGTTGAGCGAGCAGCACAGCAAATCGAGTTAATGTTAACACTGCTACGTGGTGGTGAGATTATCGAGGTGGATTTGCAGACTGAACCTCTTGATGGTGTGGGATTAAAGCGATTTGTGAGTTGGGCGGGGGCCATCTTTCATCGTCAGCAGCGTGAGATAGCAGCGCAGCGAGGCCGTAATGATGAAGGGTTGTATGTTTCATGGATCTGGAAAGGAAGTCCCGCTGCTCATTACGGAATTTATCCTTCAGGTTTGCTGGTCGAGCTGGAAGGGGTAGCGATCAGTGATCTTGATGGTTTTGTAGCACGGCTTAATGGGATTGCCGGGCAGGCCTCTGTACGGGTCAAAATGGTTAGCCTTAGTGGTAAAGAGAGGATGTTGACGCTGAAGCTGGATCATCAATACTGGCCCGCATTCGAGTTGCGACATGACGAGACGAATGGCTGGAAACGTACTGGCATTATGCGAGAATAAAGTGCTTTAAAAGACCTTCTCTCCCTCTATTATTAACGGAGGGGCGGGAGAGAACGGGGTAATCGGTTCTGCCAAGTGAATTAACGTTAGCGGTTTGAAAGGAATAAATAAATGTGACAGATTGCGCTAGGAAAATGGTATGTTGATTGGGCTAGCCATCGAGTATTTGCCGTATCGCATTAACGGTTTGATATGTTTTTGAGCTTTGTTACTGAGATAAATGTATGCGCATTACGTTGTATTTATTTGCTATGTTTACTTTTGCTTCACTGCCTGCAGCCGCATGGGATGAGAAATCGGATGACTATAGGGCACCTCTATTAATTCTGGGCGTGGCAGATTGAATTCAAAATTCGTTACATCAAGGCGTCAATAGCAGGTAATACCCAAGGGGGCACACCCAAAATTGACAACGCTGATGTAGCGGATTTGGAATTTAAGCTGCGTGTTCATGAATTAATAGAGGTGCCCTATATATCCCAGGTAGTGGTCATCGATTTATCTTAACTAACAATCACTCCGTTTAATGTGAATGAGCTACTGGTGCGTGTTGCGCTATTGGAAAATTGGGAGATACAGCGGCGCTCAGAGACACAGATATTGGCGAAATTTAATGATCAATGCCTGATGCGTATTGACCTTGAGGCAGGAAAAATCAGATTACAGGAGCTGGTGACAAGCTGTGACTTTAATGGTGCGTGGCTGAACACTATTCGCAAGAATTTCATTAGGAATGCAACCTATCATCGACATGTTGAGAATGCACGAGATTATTTAGGCGAATATTAGTGTTCTCCAGGAGGCTGTCCATTACTGCCGATACCAGCGTTCTCGCAGCGCTTTAAACACTTTATTGGGATAGACGTTTCGCCCCAGACTGCCGTTGTAACGTGCAAGCCCGCGGGTGAGATCACCATTCTCTTTATCAAGGTAATATTTTAAAATAGTACAGCCGAGCCGCAGATTGGTCTCTATGTGAAACAGGTTGTCACCTGGTTTTCCGATCTCTTTAAGCCAAAAGGGCATCACCTGCATTAACCCTTGAGCGCCTGCGTGTGACAGCGCCCAGCGGTCAAAGTTACTCTCTACCTCGATGACTGCTAATACGAGTTCTGGCGCTAGTTCAGCACGGGTCGCTTCTGCATGGATCAGCTTTAGCAGTCGAAGCTGTTTTTTCTGATCCAGCTTTCGTACGCGACGTTTCAGGCGTTGTGACATATCCACTAGCCACACCTCTGCCTCAAAACGATCTTGAAAGCTTTCGCTATCATTGATGGCGTTGATGAGCAGGTTACGTAGCTCAGAGTCGGGTGCGCGTTCTTTGGCTAATAACGGTGATGTGACGAGCAGGCAGCAGAGTGCCAGTGCTGAGAGCTTGAGTGGTGAAAGAGAAGTCTGTCTGGTTTGATTGAACATAAATACCCGCTGCGATAATGTTATTGATTAGATCGTCAGGCAAGTGTTTTTGCTTTAGCGCTTATCCTTGGTTTTTGACATATTCTACAATCCCGATCAGTGGAATCTCTCTCGTTTCGGTAGCACGACGATGCTTGTATTCGACGATGCCATTATCGAGACCTCGTTCGCCAAGCACCAGGCGATGTGGGATGCCGATCAGATCGACATTGGCAAACATGACGCCGGGGCGTTCTTTACGGTCTTCAAACAGTACTTCAATACCAGCGGTGGTGAGTTCCTCATAAAGCGCCTCACATGCTTCACGCAGACGTTGGGATTTGTGCATATTGAGTGGTAGCAGCGCAACCTGAAACGGCGCAATCGCCTCTGGCCAGATAATGCCGCCATCGTCATTATTTTGCTCAATCGCTGCGGCGACCACGCGCGATACCCCGATGCCGTAGCAACCCATTGTCAGGGTGACGCTTTTGCCCTGATCATTGAGGCAGGTCGCCTTCATCGCTTCACTGTATTTTTGACCGAGTTGGAAGATGTGGCCAACTTCGATACCCCGACGGATTGACAGCGTGCCGTTGCCGTCGGGCGAGGCGTCGCCCTCGACAATGTTGCGGATGTCGGCGCTGATCGGCTCTGGTAGATCGCGCGCCCAATTGACGCCAGTTAGGTGTTGTCCATCGCGATTGGCTCCACAGATAAAATTAGCGGCGTGCGCGGCACTGTGGTCAGCGATTACGGTGATTTCCAAATTTTTTGGCCCGACTGAGCCTGGTTCGCAGCCAGCTGCGGCTTTTACCTGCTCAACACTGGCAAAGGTGAGTGGCGCTTCGATCTGTTCCAGTTTTTCAGCCTTGAGTACATTCAGTTGGTGATCACCGCGAATGACCAGCGCTACTACAGAGTCTTCTATCCCCTTTACTAGTAACGTTTTGAGGGTTTTTGCGCTATCTACTTTGAGGAACTCAGATACTTCGGCAATGCTCTGCTGGTTCGGTGTATCAACCGTTGTGATGTCAGCGGTTGGTGCTGCGCGTTCACCTGCAGGGGCGAGCGCTTCTGCTAGCTCAACATTAGCCGCATAGTCGCTCTCGGATGAAAAAGCGATCGCATCTTCACCCGAATCGGCGAGTACATGAAACTCATGCGAGGTGCTGCCGCCGATCGCACCAGTGTCGGCGAGTACTGCACGAAAATCGAGACCGAGTCGCTTAAAGATGCACGAATAGGTGGTGTACATTTGGTCGTAGGTCTCTTGTAGTGACTCATCGGTGGCATGGAATGAATAGGCATCTTTCATCAAAAACTCACGTGCGCGCATTACTCCGAAGCGCGGACGGCGTTCATCGCGGAATTTGCTCTGTATCTGGTAAAAAGTGGCGGGTAGCTGTTTGTAACTACGAATCTCGTTACGGATCAGGTCGGTGATCACCTCTTCGTGGGTCGGGCCGAAGCAGAAGTCACGTCCGTGTCGGTCTTTAAGGCGCAGCATCTCAGCGCCCATTTGGTTCCAGCGTTCTGTCTCCTGCCAAAGTTCGGCGGGTTGCACGGCTGGCATTAATAGCTCCTGTGCATCGGCGCGATTCATCTCTTCGCGCACCACGTTTTCAACTTTTCTTAGCACGCGCAGGCCAAACGGCAGCCAGCTATAGAGGCCGCTGGCGAGTTTACGAATCATCCCCGCGCGCAGCATCAGTTGATGGCTGATCACCTCTGCGTCGGCAGGGGTCTCTTTAAGGGTGGCGGAGAGGAACTTTGAAGCGCGCATTGGAATCCTAGGTTGAGATATCGATAATGCGCTAGATTTTACCAGATTTAAGTGGTTTAAATGCAAGCTTCTCTTGATTCAGCCTTCATCAGGTGTTGGTAGTAAAGCGCATCGAAAGATCGATCGATTGTATGTTTTTGGTGAGGGTGCCGATCGCGATGTAATCAATGCCGCTCTCAGCAAGGCCGCGGATCTCGTTGAAGGTGACTCCACCGGAGGCCTCCAGTTTTGCTTGTCCCTTATTGAGGATCACTGCGCGTTGCAGCATGGCGCGATCAAAATTGTCGAGCAGCAGCATGTCTGCCTTGGCTGCGAGCGCTTCATGGAACTCTTCGAGGTTTTCAACCTCAACCTCGATCTGCATTTTGGGGTGGCTGAGACGAATTTGTTCGACTGCCTTGGTGATCGAACCGCAGGCGAGGATGTGGTTCTCTTTGATCAAAACACCGTCGTAAAGGCCGATGCGGTGGTTTTCACAACCACCACAGCGTACCGCATATTTTTGCGCCAGGCGCAGGCCGGGGATGGTTTTTCGAGTGTCGCGGATAGTGGTTTTTAGCCCTTTGACACGATCGGCGTAGCGGCGTGACTCGGTCGCAATGCCGGAAAGCAGTTGCAGGAAATTGAGCGCTACACGTTCCGCGCTGAGGATAGCGCGAGCAGGCCCCTGAATGGTGCATAGCGTCTGGTTTTCATTGATCAGATCGCCATCTTGTGCTTGCCAATTGAGGGATATCTCATCGCTCAGTTGCAGCATGGTTTCGGTAAACCATTCACGCCCACAAAGAACAGCCGTTTCACGTGTGATGACGGTAGCAATGGCCGTGGTCTCTGGTGAGATTAGTGAGGCGGTGACGTCTCCTTTGCCAATATCCTCTTTTAATGCAGCTTTGACAGTTTTTTTAATGTCTGATGGTAATGTGAGTATTGCCATTAAAACGATTCCCAAGGCACTGCCAATGAGGCCTTAATATATTAATGATGTTCTATGAAAGATAGTGCTTGTCAAACGCTTTGACGATGAGTAGAAGCATCGAGGTCACGAGATGACGTTTCACTCGTTATCGAATCAGTCCCTCAAGGAAAAAATGAGATCAGCAGAATCAAGTGTACCTTATTTTATGGTGGTTTTGTGGCGAGGTAAGGCCTGTTTTTCAGTCATTATACCTGAGTGAAATAGTCGCCCTGAGCGTACTTGAAAAGGTATTATCAACCCTTATATCAGTAGTATCCTGAGATAAACAGATGTATGTTCGAGATTGCCACGATAGAGAGGACTCCTTATGAGAATGGATCGATTGACAAGTAAATTCCAGATGGCTTTGGCTGATGCACAAAGCCTGGCGATAGGTCGTGATCACCCATTTATCGAGCCAGTGCATTTGATGACGGCGTTGCTTGATCAGCAGGGTGGCACAGTGCGTCCGCTACTGAGTCGTGCTGACATCAATGTGAATGCACTACGCTCTCAGTTAGGTGATAGGCTAGATCATCTACCAAGTGTAGAGGACGCGGATGGTGACCTGCATATCTCGAATGACCTTGGGCGCCTGTTAAATAAGACCGATAAGTTTGCGCAACAGCGTGATGATCAATTTATCTCCAGTGAGCTCTTTGTACTGGCCGCTGTAGAAGATAAAGGTTCTTTAGGCGATGCGATTCGTGGTGCCGGCGCAGTGAAAGGCGTATTAGAAAAAGCGATTGACGAGATGCGTGGTGGTGAACGTGTCAATGATGCCAATGCTGAGCAGCAGCGCCAGGCGCTTGAAAAATTCACTATCGATCTAACAGAGCGCGCTGAGCAGGGCAAGCTTGACCCTGTGATTGGGCGTGATGATGAAATTCGTCGCACTATTCAGGTGTTGCAACGTCGTACTAAAAATAACCCGGTATTGATCGGTGAGCCGGGTGTCGGTAAGACGGCTATTGTAGAGGGGTTAGCGCAACGTATTGTGAACGGTGAAGTACCAGAAGGACTTAAGGGTAAGCGTCTTTTATCGCTCGATATGGGTTCGTTGATTGCCGGTGCAAAATTTCGCGGTGAGTTTGAAGAGCGTCTCAAGGGTGTGTTGAATGATCTTGCTAAGCAAGAGGGTTCGGTTATTCTCTTTATCGATGAATTGCACACTATGGTTGGAGCCGGTAAGGCGGAAGGGGCGATGGATGCGGGCAATATGTTAAAGCCTGCACTTGCGCGGGGTGAATTGCATTGTGTGGGTGCGACGACGTTGGATGAGTATCGTCAGTACATTGAAAAAGACGCTGCGTTGGAGCGCCGTTTTCAGAAGGTGCTGGTTGATGAACCAAGCGTGGTAGATACCATCGCGATCCTGCGCGGTCTGAAAGAGAAGTATGAAGTGCATCACGGAGTTGAAATTACCGATCCTGCAATTGTCTCGGCGGCCACGCTTTCACATCGCTATATTACAGATCGTCAGATGCCGGATAAGGCGATTGATCTGATCGACGAAGCGGCGAGCCGTATTCGTATCGAGATTGATTCTAAACCAGAGTCTATGGATAGGCTTGAACGGCGTTTGATTCAGCTTAAGATTGAGCGTGAAGCATTGGGTAAGGAGAGTGATGATGCATCGAAAAAACGGTTCGCGATTCTGGATGATGAGATCAGCCGACTAGGGCTTGAATTTGCGGATTTAGAAGAGGTATGGAAGGCCGAAAAGGCTGCCTTACAGGGGACACAAAAAATTAAAGAAGCGCTTGAACATGCGCGTAATGAACTGGAAACGGCGCGGCGAGGTGGCGATCTGGCGCGGATGTCAGAACTGCAATATGGGCGTATTCCGGAACTGGAAAAGCAGTTGGATATGGCGGGGCAGGCCGAGATGCAGGAGATGACACTGCTGCGTAATAACGTTACGGAGGAAGAGATTGCAGAGGTTGTTTCAAAGTGGACCGGGATTCCGGTAACGCGGATGTTAGAAGGCGAGCGTGAAAAGCTGCTGCGCATGGAAGATGTGTTACACCAACGTGTGATTGGTCAGGACGAGGCGGTGAAGGTGGTCTCTGATGCGATTCGTCGTTCACGCGCAGGGCTCTCTGATCCCAATCGACCTAACGGTTCGTTTCTGTTTCTAGGGCCAACAGGTGTTGGTAAAACGGAACTGACCAAAACGCTGGCATCATTTCTGTTTGATACTGACGAGTCATTAGTGCGCATCGATATGTCTGAATTTATGGAAAAGCATTCGGTAGCACGCTTGATTGGTGCGCCCCCTGGTTATGTGGGTTACGAAGAGGGGGGGTATCTGACCGAGGCGGTACGTCGTAAGCCTTATTCGGTTGTATTGCTAGATGAAGTAGAGAAGGCGCATCCTGATGTATTTAATATTTTATTACAGGTTCTGGACGATGGTCGTCTGACGGATGGTCATGGGCGTACGGTCGATTTCCGTAATACGGTGATTGTGATGACATCAAACATTGGTTCACAGGTGATCCAGGAGATGATTAGTGAAGAGAATTACGAGGTGATGAAGGACGCAGTAATGGCAGGTGTTAGTGTTCATTTTCGTCCTGAGTTCATTAATCGTATCGATGACGTAGTGGTTTTCCATCCGTTGGCACAGGCGCAGATACGGGCAATTACCGATATTCAAATCGATCATCTACGTGAGCGTTTACGTGAACGAGATATTGGTTTGCAGTTGAGCGATCAGGTACTGGATAAACTGGGTAAAGCGGGTTTTGATCCTGTCTATGGTGCGCGGCCGCTAAAACGTGCAATCCAGAGTCAATTGGAAAACCGCTTGGCGCAGGAGATCCTTGCCGGGAAGTATTTGGCGGGTGATATTATTGAGATATCGTTGCTGCATGATGAATTGAGCTTTGAGAAAGGTGTGGCAGAGGCAAACGTATCTGCTGCGTGAGAGTGAACCGTCTGCGGCTCACTACTCTGCCAGTAGTCCTGGCGATGCTTTTTTGGTATCACTAATTTTTTCTGAGGATATCGTGGGTAATTTAAACCAGAAGCAGGAGCCAAATCCTTCTTCT
This sequence comes from Chromatiaceae bacterium, assembly GCA_003232725.1. GTDB lineage: Bacteria > Pseudomonadota > Gammaproteobacteria > SZUA-140 > SZUA-140 > SZUA-76. The sequence continues at coordinate 11,708 of QIJH01000168.1, forward strand.
GTTGAGAAGCCCATTTCTCCTTTATGCGCTTCAACGATAGCTTTACTGATGGAGAGCCCTAGTCCAGTACTACCCGTTTTGCGAGTGTTGGAGGAGTCCGCCTGAGTGAACTTCTCAAATAGCTTATGATGAAATGAGGTGGGGATTCCTGTGCCGTGATCGGTAACGCTAATGTTGATGTGTCCATCTATGACGATACTCTTAAGTTCGACAGTGCTTCCCGCAGGTGAAAATTTAACTGCATTTGAGATTAAGTTGCACAGTACCTGCATGAGACGACCTGAGTCGGCATTGATTTGAATACCGGATTGATTGTTGATGATTTTAAGGTGAATGCTGAATTTTTTGGCATCGGTTCGATTAACTTCAACTGCCTGTTCGATGAACGGTGCAACCTCCATTATGCATGGGGTATACATCATGTTACCCGCTTCGATTTTCTGTATATCGAGGATGTCGTTGATTAACAGTAATAGTCGGTCTGTGTTGTTATTGGCGACAATTAACATCTCTTTGACCTGAGGGGGTATGTCACCTAAAGCTCCGCCATTAATGAGTCCTAATGAGCCGCTAATTGAGGTCAGCGGTGTGCGCAACTCATGGCTAACGGTGGAGACAAATTCATTTTTAAGCTTTTCTGCTCGCTTACGTTTGGTAATGTCACGAGCAATGCCGCTGAAGAGGCGTTGGTTGCCAATTTTCATCTCGTTGATGGAGAGTTCAAGTGGAAAAATCTCTCCATTTTTTCGTTGACCCTCAATTTCAACCCGAGTACCGATAATGGTTTTTTGGTTGCTTTTGATATACCGTTGTAGCCCCTCTGAATGTACCTTTTTATATGCCGCAGGCATCAATAGAGTGATGTTTTTGCCCTTCACTTCCTCCTCGGTGTAGCCGAAAATTTTTCTTGCAGCGAGTGTAAAGGACTCAATTATTCCTGCTTCATCGATGGTGATGATGCCATCTGCAATGTTATTAAGTACTGTCGAAATACGGACTTCGTTGGCACGAGAGGTTTGTGCCAATTCTTGAAGGCTGTGGGTCGTGCGCCAAAGCTCTTTACCCATGGTATTAAAGGCGATAGTCAGGTTGGATATCTCGTCGTTACCTTGGTGAGGTAGTTGGATTTTGTAATCACCATCTGCCAGTCGGCTAGCTGCTTTTTCAAGCCGTAAAACTGGTTTACGGATAACTGCATTCTGCCAAAAAGCACTCATCAGTCCAATGACTGCAAAGAGTAACAGTGCAATTAATTCCAGGTTGAATATGCGTTGTTTTTCTATTTGAAGTTCTTGCGTGACATCAATGATTAACTGGATGTCGCCGACATTCTCATTGTTTACTAACAATTGGTGAGAGAGCGAGATATAATTGTTGTCATCTAATAAGATAGTTTTTTTGATCGGATAAATTTGAATTCCATCCGGATTCCTTAGTACCACCTGTTTCCAGCGTTCTTTGTGGATTTGGCGTGTGTGTGACAGGCTGCTGTGTAAGGCGGCAAAATCACCGGCAAGTAGAGAGCGAATAAGGCTTGGTTCTAATGTTTTAAGTACTCTGGTTTCTTGCGCTATGATTTTTTCTTGCTTGTCATTTTGTAGGCTCTCGCCCCAATAGAAATGAATGACGATGGCAAAACAGAAAACGCCAATTAAGATTGGTAGCAGTAGTTTTCCTAGAAGGCCCATTGAGTCGTTATTCTTTAATTAAGATTGTTCTTGATAAAATATTTCTAGCCCCAACTTGTTAAGCGAAGCGTAATTTTCCATAGAAGTGGAACTGATTTTCTTGATAGGAACTTTCTTTAGCATTAGTTGGCCTTGAGTCGTATTGCTCAGTGAGAGCAACGTTTCAGTGACTTGTTTTACCTCTTCTAGCGGAACGCTAGGGTCTACGCTGATGGCGGTGCCACTCGTGCACGTGAGCAATAGGGTAATAAAGCACGCAGTGATAGTCAGTGGTGATGATTTCATTGTCAGCCTCCATGCTTTTCAATGGGATCTTAACAGTTATCTGCAATTACATGCGGTAAAGTGCATTCTTGTTAGATTGTATCGTCACTTTAAAAAAAAATTGTAGTAATAAATATTGACACTGGAAATTACTGGTTTTTTATATGGTTTTGGCATGATCTCGCTTGCTCAGGGTATAATGAGGTTTGATGGTTTATGACGTTGTTTGTATTGATATGAAGGTGTGTTTGAAATGAAAAAACCAGGATCGGATCAGCTATATGCAGCGCCGCTCGATGAAATTGTCAGTTTTCGCTTTGATGAGACAGTCGCGGATGTTTTTCCCGATATGATTAATCGCTCAGTGCCGGGCTACAGCACCCTGATTAATGTGGCGGGGATCTTGTCATCTCAATATGCACAGCCGGCTAGTCGGCTCTATGATCTGGGTTGTTCTCTCGGTGCGGTGACGTTATCGATGCGCCGTCGCTTAACACAGCCAGATTGTCAACTGATTGCCATTGATAATTCTGCAGCGATGTTGTCACGCTGCCGTCAATATGTGAACGCTGATACGGTTGATGTTCCGGTTGATGTTCCGGTTGAATTTTCATGTGCTGATATTCAGCATGTTTCCATTGAGCATGCCTCTGTTGTTGTTTTAAATTTGACGCTGCAATTTATAGCCCCCTCTCGTCGCATGGCAATGATTGAGAGAATTTATGCTGGCATGCTACCGGGTGGAGTGTTGTTATTGGCGGAAAAACTGGCTTTTAGTGACGAGACAGAGGCCGCATTTTTTACTGAAATGCACCATGCCTTCAAACGTAGCAACGGTTACAGTGCGTTAGAGGTGAGTCAAAAGCGTGCGGCGCTGGATAACGTGCTGGTGCCTGAGACGCGTGAGCAGCACGAGGCGCGCCTACGAGATATCGGCTTTAACGAAGTGCGTCAGTGGTTTCAGTGCCTTAACTTTGTCTCGTTTATGGCAGTGAAGTGACTGTTTATCACCGTCTTTATGAGCAGCTTGCGGGTTCGCTGCTTGAAGGGTGGCTTGAGACGTTACCTGTGGCGGTGGCTGCAACCTTTGAACGCGGGCACGGGGATCTTGCTAAATGGCAGGCAGTTGTTGATGGGCTGCCAAAGATTAAACCATCATCGATCGAGCTGTCCTCTGATTGTGTGCGGATTGGCGAAGCTGGTGATATTGATGTCGAGACGACTGTCGAAATTGAGCGTCAGCTGCGCCTTATGCACCCCTGGCGAAAGGGACCCTATTCGATGTTTGGTATTGATATCGATACTGAGTGGCGTTCGGATTGGAAATGGAGGCGGCTTCAGCAACATATTTCGTCGCTAAAGGGGCGTTATGTGCTGGATGTGGGCTGCGGTAATGGTTATCACGCCTGGCGTATGGCGGGTGAAGGGGCTGAGTTGGTGGTGGGCGTTGATCCAACCATATTGTTTGTGATGCAGTATCAGGCCCTGCAGCAGTATATGCCTCATGTGCCCGTGTACGTGTTACCGCTGGGCATTGAACATTTACCTCGAAAACTAAATGGTTTTGATACGCTTTTTTCGATGGGCGTGCTGTATCACCGTCGTTCACCGATTGATCACCTCTATGAATTGCGTTCGCTGTTGCGCGCCGGCGGGGAGTTGGTGCTGGAGACGTTAGTGGTTGATGGCGATGCTGACACGGTATTAGTGCCGCAGGGGCGTTATGCGAAAATGCGTAATGTATGGTTTATTCCGTCGCCACAGGCACTAGAGGGGTGGCTAATGCGTTGTGGTTTTAAGAATGTTCGCCTGGTGGATGTTGCGGTGACATCGCTTGATGAACAGCGTAGTACCAGCTGGATGACCTTTGATTCGCTCCCTGATTTTCTTGATCCCGATGATAGAGCCTTGACTGTTGAAGGACTGCCTGCACCAAAACGAGCGGTGTACATTGCAGAAGCGCCTTGAGCTTAATTGGGATGTCGTTGGGTATCCTTATGAAACAGAAGGATTAATGTTCATTTAATGCGCTTTGCAGATAAAACAGTCATGATATAATCACTCTATCTCTTAGAGTGACGGTGGTATTTGTCTGATGCTAATGTTTGACCCTCAATACGTTCGTCCTGATGATGTCGGTACGCAACGTAATAAAACCTTGTTGCTGACGAAGTCTGAATCAGTACAAGAAGCTGAAAGTGTTGCTTATCGAGAGCGGGATCAAGCGGGAAACAGGGCGATTCCACACCCTGTTATAGGGCATGAGCGCCGTAAAATAGCATCGCGAGACCGTCGTGAGCATGAACGTCGTCAGGAGAACGACTGGCCACTACTGGATACGCGCTGTCATCGCGAGCGCCGTACAAAACGGCGGCGAGAAGATGATGTGTTGCTTGGCTCTGAAAAGCCTTCGAGCAGGCTAAGAATCGGTGTTAATGAGGTTGTTTAATGCGAACTTTGGGGTACGTTTCTGGTTTAAAATTAAGTGGCAGGCTAAAAATCAGGTTGGGTATTAAAAATAGATAGAAATATGTAACTACTCAGCGAGTAGTCAAAATTAACAGTGGCTGCTCAGATCGCCCATGAAATCTGCCAGTTTCTTTATGCCCTCGGGTGCAAGGCGTGTAAATGATCATTTTTTAACGCTGAACGGGTGGAGTTCATGGGTTAGCTGAGTAGTTACAGAAATATTAGGAAAAGCATGAGGGTCTGGTGTATCGTGTGCCTTGCCGTCAAAATTGTTCGTAGCAAACGAAAACCAAGGGGTCAGGATGTTAGCGATATACATACAGATTGCCATCGTATTGGCAGTTGTCGCATTTTTAGTTTTTTTAATGCTAGATGATAAGAAGAACCGCAAGCTTCGGGATGAGGAAGAAAAAGAGGAAGCATTGGCGTTGCAAAGCAAGCAACAGGAAGACGCCACTAAAAAAGCTGAAAATGATTAGTTGAGCGCGCTTTATCTATTGAATGACCGCTGAGAAGTATCCCAAGTTTCCGTCTTCTATTTGAATGGCTGTTTCCACGCTATTGAGTACCTTGTGTTGGTTGATGCCGCCAAGCACATAAACCCTTTTGTTATGGGGGGCTACTGCGGTACCACTACGAGGGGTCTTTAGTGTTGAGGTGAGTTGCCAGCGCCCCACATGCCCTGCATTATCGATGGCGGTGAACTCGACGCTATCTAGCCGCTTTGCGCCATCATGCCCCGCCAAAATATAGAGGTAACTGCCGAGTGAAAATGCAGAGGCGATAAAGCGGGGGGTCAGTAGCTTCGTGTTCTCAATGCGCCAGGGTGATAGTGTGCCACTATCACTTATCTGGCTTAACTCAACATCGCCGTAGCTGACGGTTTGGTCATTTTTCATGTGGCCAGCGAGCAGGTAGAGGTTTTCACCTGAGATCGCGGAAGAATGAATGTAGCGGTCTACTGTTGATTGTTGAGGCGAGAGCGTCCACTCGCTAAGTTGCCCATTACTGTCTACTGTTGCATATTCGATTGAATGAAGGAAAATGCCGTTATATCCCCCCAGTGCATAAATACGGTTGCTGTGTTGATTGACTGTCAAGCCGCGCCGTGGCGTGGTCAGGTCATCTGTTCGCATCCATCTGCCAAGCGAGCCATCAGGGTTGATTTTGGCCTTTTCTACGGTTGCTACGGGGATGTTATTTTCACCTAATACCCCTTTGGCTCCGCCGATTGCAAATAGGTATCCGTTGCTTGCAGCAGCTGCGAGGTAAAAGCGGCCTTCATTTAGTGGGTTTGTCTTTTGCCATCTGCCGAGGCTTCCATCGGCTCTAATTTTAGTGTATTCCACTGTGCGAACGTAATTGTTTGCGGCGTCAATACCGCCTAGTACATATAGATGGTTATTGTATGTTGTTGACGCTAACGCGCGCCTGGGCTCAATGAATGGCGTTGCACTTTCCCAGCCTAACGTGAAAGTTGGTTTATTGCTTTCGTGTTGCTTAGCCTTTAGCGAAAAAGCTGCAATAATAGCTAAAAGCAGCACGAATAACAGGGGCCATAGATAGCTTTGCGATTGTCTGTTCATTTCCGGCAATAGTGAGTTGTTTAACTTGAAAGAGCTCTGGCATTTTGTCGTTATAATAGCAGTGATTGAATGAGGAGTGTCCTGTGGCGGTAGATAACGTTGAGATTATTGAGAAAACGATCTGTTATCAGGGGTTTTTTAGTATTGCCCGGTTGCGTCTTAGGCATCGAAAATACGATGGTGAATGGAGTGATATCTTAACACGAGAGATTTTTGAACGAGGACATGCCGTTGCCGTATTACCGTATGATCCAGTACGCGATGAGCTGGTGTTGATAGAGCAGTTTCGAGTTGGCGCACTGGATTTTCCTGCGGATCCCTGGTTGATTGAAATAGTGGCGGGGATTATTGATGAAGGTGAGAGTGCTGAAGGCGTGGCACATCGAGAGATGGCTGAAGAGGCGGGCTGTGAAATTGAACAGTTAGAGCATGTGTGTGATTATCTGGTGAGTCCTGGTGGTACGACAGAGTCAACCGCGCTGTTTTGTGGCAAGGTAGATACTACAGGGGTTGGAGGCATCCATGGACTTATTGATGAGAACGAGGATATCAAGGTAAGCGTGGTAACCTTTGATGAGGCTGTGGCACTACTTCACAGTGGCCGTATTAGCTCCGCTAATCCTATTATTGCGTTACAGTGGTTAATGTTAAATCGTAAGCGTTTGCGTTTGCAGTGGCAGTCGTAAAGTAATTTAAATAGTGCGTAAACTGTTCTTTGATATGGTCGATAACATAAATGTATTGAAACGAATTTTTTAAAATGATGTTAATACCTAATAAAAAACCGTTAATGGTCATGTATGAAGAGAACTATCAGGCGTTAGCAAGGTTAGTGCCTGATATGGGTGTCGATACGGCGATGCTTTCATCTTCCAGAGATCTGCCTGATTTACATATGAATGTCGTACAACGTGGGAAATACACGCTAACAATCGCTTTTTTACATGCACTTGATGGTAATGAAATTGTGCCAGATATGTATTTGACGGTGAAAGTCTACCTTGATGCGCGGGTTGCTGAGGTGCTGACCTATCAAAACAGAAGCGGTTTTGCCCGCATCTATACCTACCCTAATAATAAAATACGCTACCCGATTGAGAAACGACGGGTGAATCAGTTTTTTTCTGAATGGTTGGCATTCTGTGCTTCAAAAGAATATCGTTTTGCCTGTAGTGATGAGACATAGAAACACTATCTGGCGGTAGCTTTTACTTTTTAGTTTATCCTTCCTTTTTATCAAGTCTCTTCTGGCTGAGCCGATATACAAAATAGTCGTTGTATTAGTTTCTGGCCGTCCCGGCCTTTGTATTGACTGGTGTTTTACGACATTCTCACATAGTAAGAGAGGTTATTTGCATGAGTGACCCAAAAGGTGATGATTTAGAACTGGATGAAGAGTTTGCTGAAGATTATATTTCAGCAGATAAGTGGGGTAACGAATGGGACTCTGCGGGAGACTTGTCAGGCATTGATTTTCGGCTCGTGGATGAAGAGTAAAACCTGTCTTAATTCTCTATTAAGGAACGAAAAAAAATCTAATTTGAAGGTTCTCTTCAATTCGACTATCGTTAGCTGATGACTGCTTTTATTTTGAGTCTCGTGACTAGAATGTGACGTGCGCTTTGAGTTTATAGAGCAGATTAATGAGTCATTGATCCTGTGTCCTATATTGAAGATAGATTTTATAGCTTTGATATTATTGCGATGTTGATTGAATTTTTTTGGGGTGTGATATTAGAATGGATAAAAAAATAATTTTTATTTTTTTTAGTATTTTCCTCATGTTTTTTAATTCGAAATTAATGTCTGCTGAGTCATCTGGTTCGGATATCACAGAGATAAGTATTGGTGCTGAAATTTTTCGTTGGCAGGAGTTTGGACGTGACGATGCACGCTTATTAACGGAGCAGGGTTTACGCGCTTATTTAAGGTATTCCCGTAATAACCATGTGCGGAAGAGCAATGGTTATCTGTATAATATAACGGGTTCTCTTTACGGGGGCGACGTTGAGTATGACGGGCAGAGCCAACCCGGGGGGCACTTTAGCCCAGCAGATGTGGATTATGCGGGCTTGTCTGGAGAGTTTCTTGGCGGCTATCGATATAAGAACCCTCTTCGAGCACACGCACTGGATTTGTTTGCAGGGATTGGATTTGATTGGTGGTCGAGAGGGATTAGCGATGGCGTAAACTCTCAGGGTGTTGCTGTTCGTGGGCTTAACGAGGAATATTCCATTATCTTTATGCGCGTTGGCATGGGGCTGGAGTATAGGAAATCATTCTGGAAGAGTTTGTGGCGCGCCGGGGTGAAGTACCCCTTGTTTACTGAAGAGATCGTTGATATGCCTGCTGTAAAACTGACACCTGGAAAAAGTCCCTCTCTATTCTTCTCATATCGTTTTCAGATGGCTAGTGGTCATGGCCTGGATAAGGGTACGTTCTTCTATTTTGTTTATGATAGTTATCGTTTTTCCAAGTCTCCAGTTGTCACCACAGGTTCGTTGTTAGTTCATCAACCCAAGAGCCGTATGGATACGGTAAGCCTATCTATTGGGCGTGCATTTTGAAGTTTTATTGATATTTATCATTTCTTAAGCATAGTTAGGAACTTATTAAAGTTCTGAAATGTTTAGCCGTATTAATCTTTGACAACTTTATGGTGTGAAAATTGAGGTTGTGAACGTATTTATAATTGAAAATTCCAGAGCAGGTTAGAGGGTTTCTATGGCATCACAAGAGAGTGGTTCGTTATTTGGTCATCTGTCCGTGAGGGTGAAGATCAATCTGACAGTTGCCACCATTTTTGTATTTGTCATTAGCATGGTGACGGGGTATACCGTGTTTATAGAAAAACAGCGCGCGCAGGATGACGCAGAAGAGCGGACTAAAGACCTGGCTACATTTTATTTTGATAGCCTTAATACCATGATGTTAACGGACACCATGGATCAGCGTAGCATTCTGAGAAATAAAATACTTAAACGCAATAATGTTGTTGATGCGAGAGTCATTCGAGGTGAACCCGTGAATCAGCAATATGGCCCAGGTTTTCCTGAAGAGGCCCCGGTTGATGAGTGGGATAGGCGTGCGTTGCAGGGCGAAGAAATTATGGAGCTACAGCAGGGTGAGGATTTTGATAAGGATATTGAAGGGCGAGTACTGACTGTTTTAACACCATTTCGCGCTACGTCGGGGGAGAAACCTGGTGATATGAATTGTTTAGCTTGTCACAATGTACCTGAGAACTCGGTTAATGGCGCTATTCGAGTGAGTTATTCGTTACAGCATGTCGATGAAACCATTGCTAAAGATGTGCGGACACAAATAATTGCAAATATCGCATTGTTAGTCGTTGGTTTGTTGCTGGCTAATTTTTTATTGGGAAAATGGCTTTCTGCACCACTGAAACGAGTCATGGATACGGTTAATAAGCGTGCCGAGGGTGACTCATCGGTGAGAATTTCTGTTTCATCCCAAGATGAAATCGGTCAGCTTGGCATGGCATTCAATACAATGGCCGACAATGTGGATGGCGCGAGCCAACAACAGCAGGTTCAGGCACAACGAGAGCATGATGCTGCTGAAATACTAAAAGAGAAGGTCAATGTTTTACTGGATGTAGTCAATCGGGCGGCTGAAGGTGATTTGAGCGGCGTTGTTACTTTTTCTGGGGAGGATGCCATCGGCTCGCTTGGTTCTGGCCTGCAATCGATGGTTCATAATTTAAGCGAGCTGATGGAGGAGCGCCGCATTGCCATGGAAGACCTTGAAGAGAAGGTTGATCAGGTGCAAATGGTGGTGCAACGTGCCGCGGCAGGTGACTTGACTGGGGAAATTGATGTTAGCGGCGATGATGCTGTTGGTCGCATGGCTCAAGGTATTCAGGCCATGATTAACAGTCTCAATGGGCTTGTCTCACAGGTTCAGCAGTCAGGTATCCAGGTGACATCATCTTCAACTGAAATAGCCGCTTCAGCTAAACAGCAAGAGGCAACGGTGGCTGAACAGGCGGCGACTGTAAATGAAATTGTGGCTACGGCCACTGAAATTTCAGCAACGGGTAAAGAGCTGGTTAATACGATGGACGAAGTGGCGGGAGTTGCATCTGGTACTGCTGAGGCAGCTGCTAGTGGCCATACTGGCTTGGTTCGTATGGAAGAGACGATGCACTCTGTGGTTGATGCATCCAATGCGATTGCATCCAAGCTTGAAGTCTTAAGTGAAAAAGCAGGGAATATTAATTCGGTGGTGACCACCATTACAAAAGTGGCAGATCAAACCAATTTATTATCACTTAATGCGGCCATAGAAGCTGAGAAGGCGGGGGAGTATGGTGTTGGTTTCGCTGTCGTGGCCACTGAGATTCGTCGCCTGGCTGATCAAACAGCTGTCGCCACATTGGATATTGAGCAGATGGTACAAGAGATGCAGTCAGCTGTATCCGCCGGTGTGATGAGTGTTGAGAAGTTTTCGAAAGAGGTGAAAAACAGTGTTGATGATGTGCGTGAGGTGGGTGCTCAGCTTGCGCAGATTATAGATCAGGTGCAGACGTTAACGCCACGCTTTGAAATTGTTCACGAAGGTATGCATATGCAGTCTGAAGGTGCAGAGCAGATTAAGCAGGCAATGATTCAGTTAAGTGAATCTGCGCAACAAACGGTAGAGTCATTACGTCAATCCAATAGTGCAATTGATCGTCTTAATGATGCTGCGCATGGTCTTCAAGGTGGTGTCTCCCAATTCAAGATCGACTCCTGATGCTGTTTATTATATTTCGTGTTGGTGATGACCGTTATGTGGTCGATGCTAAAAAAGTGATTGAAGTGGTGCCGTTGGTGAAGTTGAATCATTTTTCCAACACGGCTAACTATGTCGCGGGCCTATGTAATTATCGGGCAGTGCCAGTACCAGTGATTGATATTCGTTGTTTGCTTGAAGATGTTATATCTCGTGCAGTGATGAGTACGCGAATCTTACTAGTGAAATACCTCGACTATCATCATCATGAACATCATCTTGGGATGATTGTAGAGCATGCAACAGAAACTATATCACTAGAAGTAGAGCAATTTCATCGTTCTGCGCAGCACTCCTCAGAAAATAATTATGTTTCAAACATGATGACAGATGAAAATGGCATCATCCAGTGGATGGATGTGGATCGTTTACTATCTCGACATGATTGCGGTGTCTTGTACGGTAGCCTTGCTGAGCCGGAAGAGTGATGTGCGAGAAGATTGAAATATTATTAAAAGATAAAATTGGGCTTAATATCAGCTCGGTTGGTACTGCATCGGTGCAAAATGCCATTAAACGTTGTTTAGTGAATTCTGGTTGTGATGATCTTGAGCAATATTATCAGATGTTGTTAAGTTCTGAAGATGAATTTAAACGTTTGGTGGAAATGGTCGTCATCCCTGAAACCTGGTTTTTTAGGGATGATGTCCCTTTCGATATATTTTCTGGTCATATTAAATCAGGTTGGTTAATACCCAAAGAAAACTCACGAATGCTTAAGGTGTTGAGTGTTCCCTGTTCTACCGGAGAGGAGCCATACACGATTGCTATGGTGCTTGATAAATCAGGTTTTCCAGCTGATCGACTGCTGATTGATGCGATCGATATTAGTCAGGCTTCTCTTGATAAGGCTGTGGCGGGTGTTTACCGAGATAACTCTTTTCGTAGTGCTGATCTGACATTTCAAACGACATATTTTAAGAAAATTGAAAGCGGTTATCGTTTAAAAGAGAAGATAAGAGGCCGAGTGAATTTTCATCATGGGAATTTATTAAAAGATGACTTCTCTTTGATGAAGGGTTGCTATGATGTGGTTTTTTGTAGAAATCTACTGATTTATTTTGATAGCAAAGACCAAAAATCTGCAGTTCATAAGCTTCATGACCTATTGGCACCAGACGGTGTGTTGTTTGTTGGGCACGCTGAGGCAAATAATAATGTCAATAGTCTGTTTAAGTCATTACGGCTGCGTGGTGCGTTTGCATTTGTTAAGAAAGATGGCGATGAAAGCCACTCTGTGGTGGGTGACTACAACAAACGCTTTCATGCATTTTCAAAGAAGCATGGCTCGATGTTGTCGGTGAGGAGCCGACATACTAGCGCTGATCAGGTGTTGAAAAATAGTGCTCGCAATAAGCCATTTTCTGCGTATATGGGCATAGCGGGCTATGAAACGAAAAATGACGAGCAGGCGCTGGTATCAAAGGCGAAGGAACTCGCTGATGAGGGTGCGCTTGAAGAAGCGGAGAGCCTATGCCTGGATCTCATAGCGCGCTTTAGTAATGCAGATGCTTATTATTTGTTAGGTCTTGTCTATGAGGCGTCAAGTAGACAAAGCATGGCAGAATCGATGTTTAGAAAAACTATTTATTTAGTGCCAGATCATGCTGAAGCATTAGTGCATCTTGCGCTTCATGCTGAGCGTAATGGAGATAGCGGCGAGGCTCAAAGTCTTCGTCGACGTGCTGTGCGGGCAAGCCAGTGAATATTGTTTTTCATGGGTGTTTAAATGGATGAACAGATAAAAAACTGTTGGTCAACCATTGGTGTTTGGGGTGCTGAGGATGAGAAATGCCCGCGTTTAGATGATGTATTACATTGCCGAAACTGTGATGTTTATTCAAATGCCGGGCGTAGCCTATTAACCCGCGCGATACCTGAAGACTATCAGGATTACTGGACCTCTTTGCTGGCAAAAGAGCAAACCAGGAAAAGCCATGATTCGCTATCAATCGTGGTGTTTAGATTGGGTGATGAATGGCTGGGTCTGCCGACAATCACGATCAAAGAGATCTCTGAGATTCGTCCGGTACATGGTATTCCAAACTCCCAAAGCTCTGTCGTAAAGGGGTTGGTTAATGTACGCGGTGAACTAAAGCTTTGGGTGTCGATGGGGAGATTGTTATCTGTCGATAAGGGTGGTGACTCAGATACTACTGTATTACGTAAAAATTTCCTTGAACGATTGGTGATTTTTGTAAAAGACGGAGAGCAATTTGTTTTTCCTGTGAGTGAAATTATTGGCACGCATCGTATCTGGAAGGAAAATATTCGTGAAGTACCGGCAACTGCTGCAAATTCAATATATTCTCATCTTGCAGGTCTGTTTGAGCTAGAGGGCCGGCATGTGGGACTGTTAGACCAGGAACTGCTGTTTAATTCATTGCAGAGGAATCTCGTGTGAGTGATGACCTTAGTGGTTTCTCAATGCTTGATCTCTTTAAAACGGAGGCAGAAGGACAGCTATTATTATTGACTGATGGTCTGCTTGTATTAGAGCAAGACCCTTCAGCAACCGATAACCTTGAGTCGATGATGCGTGCATCGCACTCTATCAAAGGTGCTGCGCGGATGGTTGATATTGATCCCGTTGTTCGTATCGCTCACGTGATGGAAGATTGTTTTGTAGCTGCACAGAAGAGTGAACTGACATTGATGAGTACTGATATCGATGTGCTTTTAAGTGGCGTTGATGTGATGGGGCAAGTTTCAAAACTGGCTGAGTCTGACTTGCTATCGTGGCGTGATCAAAATGATACGGTGCTAGATGCACTTGTTTTAGCGCTTCAAGGAATATTGAGTGGAGAGCGGCCTCAGCGTTCGGCTACGCTGATTGAAACTGTCCCTGTTGTAGTTGATGTGGGAGAGCAAGTAGCAGCTGTTGAACCACCTTCTGAAGATGGTGTTGTTGATATTGAAAAGAGCAAAGCGGCAGCTGCTCCACCTGATAAGGCTGTGTCACTGGCTGAAGTAAAAGAGCGTGTGTTGCGTGTGAGTACCGAACGTATGGATCGTCTGCTGGGACTCGCAGGTGAGGCGATGGTTGAGGCGCGCTGGTTGCACCCACATATTGAAGCGATGCAGCGCTTTAAGCGCTTTCAGTTTGACCTGGTAAGTGAGCTTGATGGTTTGCGTGAGAAATTCAATGAAGTCGATGTTAATCCATCGGTAGAGATGGCATTGATAGAGTTGCAGCGAAAAGCAGTCAAGCAACGCGAGGCGCTATCTGATCGATTGGTTGATCTGGAACACTTTGATTATCGCACTGCAAATCTTGCGGGACGATTGCATCGAGAAGTATTGGCGAGCCGTATGAGACCCTTCTCTGATGGCGTTGATGGCTTTCAACGAATGGTACGAGATGTTGCACGTTCACTTGGAAAAGATGCGCGCCTTGAAATTACCGGTGTTACGACGCAGGTTGATCGTGATGTGTTAGAGATGGTAAAAGCGCCGCTTAATCACTTGTTGAGGAATGCTGTGGATCATGGTGTTGAAATGCCAGAGGAACGTGTTGAAAGTGGCAAGTCTTCTCAGGCAATTGTGAAGCTTGATGCGCGCCATCGTTCTGGCATGTTACTGGTGACCGTTGAAGAGGATGGTCGCGGTGTCGATCTTGAGTCGTTGAAGCAGAAAATTCTAGAGCGCGGTTTGAGTAGTGAGGAGATGTTGGCTCAAATGAGCGATGCCGAACTACTGGAATTTCTCTTTTTGCCCAGTTTTAGTACAAAAAGTGAAGTGACCGAAATATCAGGAAGAGGAGTGGGGCTGGATGTTGTACATGATTCAGTTAAAGAGATGCGTGGTGTCGTTACTGTTTCATCGAAGCGAGGGAAGGGGACGCGTTTCCAGATGCAGCTGCCACTGACCCTGTCGGTTATTAGAACATTGTTGGTTGATATTGGTGGTGAAAGCTACGCTTTTCCACTGGCGCGAATTGATCATCTGCTGAAGATCTCTGCTGATGAGATTGAACTGGTTGAGGATCATCAATATGTGACATGGAACGATAGTCATATAGGCCTTGTTTCTGCCTCTCAGATATTTGGTTTGGCGCCAGTTGCGAGGAAAGATCGGCAATTATATGTGGTGATTTTGAGTGACAGGCATGGCCAATATGGGGTGATTGTTGATGCGTTCATGGGTGAACGTGAGTTGGCCGTTCAGGTGATAGACCCACGCCTAGGTAAAATTAAGGATATGAGTGCTGCTGCCTTACTGGATGATGGTTCGCCTACATTGATTATTGATGTTGATGATATGGCGCGCTCGATTGTGAAACTGATATCAAAAGGGCGGGTAGATAAGGTGAGCGGTAAAAGTCTTCCGGCTAATGAAGATCGTCGGCGAGTGCTGGTGGTTGATGATTCGATCACTGTGCGAGAAGTAGAACGTAAAATGTTAGAAGCGTATGGCTATGAAGTTGACGTTGCCGTTGATGGTATGGATGGCTGGAATGCGGTGCGCAGCGGAGATTATCGTTTAGTGATTACAGATATCGATATGCCGAGAATGGATGGTATTGAGCTGGTGAAATTGATTAAACAAGATGAGCTACTACAGCGTATTCCGGTGATGGTTGTCTCGTACAAAGATCGAGAAGAGGATCGCTTGCTGGGGCTTGAAGCGGGTGCTGACTATTATTTAACAAAAGGTGGCTTTCATGATGAGTCATTGCGCGAAGCGGTAGTTGACTTGATTGGAGAGGCGAGATGAGGGTGGCGATAGTAAACGACATGATGATGGCGGTTGAAGGTCTGAAGCGTATTTTATCGACAGCGACAGACCATCAATTGGCATGGATTGCTATCAACGGTGAGGAAGCGGTAAATAAATGTGCTAATGATCTGCCTGATCTAATTTTAATGGATTTGATTATGCCTGTGATGAATGGCGTTGACGCCAGCCGAAAAATAATGGTTGAGACACCCTGTCCAATTTTGATAGTGACGGGTTCAGTTGAAGGCAATAGCGCGATGATCTTTGAGGCGATGGGGGCCGGTGCGCTGGATGTTGTTAAAACGCCGGTGTTGAATGCTGCCGGTGATATTCAGGGTGAGGTTACGATTCTTGATAAAATCAAAACGATCGAAAAGTTAACGCGGCCAACAGTCCCGCATGGTTCTGTTAATGTGGTGCAACGCTGTGCAAGCTCGCTCGCACAACGCAGTCAATCACTCGTTATTCTTGGCTCCTCAACAGGGGGGCCGCCTGCTTTGGCAAAAGTGCTTGCTGATTTCCCAGCTGGTTTTTCTGGTAGTGTCATTATCATTCAGCATATTGATGCGCATTTCGCATGTGAGTTGGTCGAGTGGCTAGATACTCAATGTGAAATGAAGGTAAAGATAGCGGAAGAGGGAGAGAAAATTTCTTCTGGGATCATCTATCTTGCGGCAACGAATGATCACCTGTTCATGTCTTCCGCTGGGCGTTTGAGATATACTGAAGAGCCCAAAGGGATGGTCTATCGTCCTTCAGTCGACGTCTTTTTTGAAAGTGTTGCACAGCACTGGGGTGGGAGGTTAGTGGCTGTGTTGTTAACGGGTATGGGGCGTGATGGCGCGGCTGGACTGCTAGCGTTGCGTCAAAAAGGCGTCTATACCATTGCGCAGGATGAGGCTTCGTGTGCAGTTTACGGCATGCCTAAAGCGGCGGTGGCACTGAATGCCGCAGTGGAAGTTCTTCCGTTGGATGAAATTTCAGCAGTATTGCTTAAGCGTTATGACAGCGTAATTAGAAACTAAGCATGGGGCAGTCGATATGAGTAACGTGAATAAACCATTATCAGATGAAGGCAAAGCTGCAGATGAAATTGTGGTGTTGCTAGTCGACGATCAGCAGATGGTGGCAGAAGCGATTCGCCGTATGTTAGCCAGTGAGTCGAACATTACTTTTCATTATTGTAGTGATCCTAAAATGGCTGTTGAAATGGCTGCTGAAATTGTACCGACTACTATTTTGCAGGATCTTGTGATGCCTGATATTGATGGCATGACATTGGTGCGTTTTTATCGCAATCATCCCATGTTGAGCAATACACCCGTCATTGTATTATCGAGTAAGGAGGATCCAAAAGATAAAAGTGAGGCTTTTAGCTGTGGCGCCAGTGATTACCTTGTTAAGCTACCGGATAAAATTGAGTTGATTGCACGTATCCAGGCACATTCCCGTAGTTATGTTGCGCAGCAACAGCGTGATGCCGCTTTCCGTGAATTACATGAATTACAAAAAGAACTGAAAGCCAAGAATGTTGAGCTACAACGTCTTTCTGCGATTGATGGCTTGAGTGGTATTCCCAATCGACGATCCTTTGATGAGTACATCTCGAAGGAGTGGCAGCGAGCGGTGCGTGAAAAGACCAATCTGGCATTGCTGTTGATCGACATCGATTTCTTCAAAAAATATAATGATGGCTATGGGCACCAGGGTGGGGATGATTGTCTGCAAAAGGTTGCCAAGGCTTTAGCAGATACGATGCGTCGTTCATCTGATATGGTAGCGCGTTATGGTGGTGAAGAGTTTACGGTTGTATTGCCGAATACCGACCTTGATGGTGCGATGGTGATTGCGGAAGAGTTACGTCTTGCGGTGGAGAAGCTAGCGCTTAAGCATGCGTTTTCAGATGTGGCTGACATTGTTTCGATCTCATTGGGCGCAGCTGGTATTCCACCGCAGTGTGGGACGGACTGCGCAAGCTTGATTGCATTGGCTGATGCGGCGCTCTATAAGGCGAAAGAAGAGGGGCGTAATCGTTGTTGTCGTGCGAAGCGGGATAGTGTTGATTAGTCTGATCGAACCTGCTGTTATTGACAGTGTTAGTCAGCTGCTTCCTCTCTCTTTTCCACCCTTAGTTCAGGATAGATTCGTGCTGTTTTGACCGTATTATCTGAAGTTTGTACTATCTCTATTGGGTAGCCTGCGATGCGTAAACTGGTGCCGGGAACTGGAATCGATTCCAGGTAGTCGGTGATTAAGCCGTTTAATGTTTTGGGGCCATCTATCGGAAATGACCACTGCATGGTGCGATTGATTTCGCGCAGGTTGGAGCTGCCATCGACAAGAAAGCTACCATCTTCCTGTGGGTGAATATCCTTAATAGTGGTGGCAACATCAGTGGTGAATTCACCGACGATCTCTTCCAAAATATCTTCTAATGTGACCAGCCCTTCGATATCACCATATTCATCGACCACGAGGCCAATACGTCGTTTTTGGCGTTGGAAATTCAATAGCTGGGTGTTAAGTGGTGTGCCTTCCGGCATAAAGTAAGGCTCTCTTGCAATGCCGAGAAGGGTTTCTTTGTTGAAGTCTTCTTTATGGATAAAAGGCAGTACATTGCGCACGTGCATAATGCCGAGCACATTGTTGATGTTTTCACGAAAGACGGGGAGCCGGGTATGTTGGCTGTTGGTGAGTAATTTGACGATCTCCTGGAGGCTGTCATCGAGGTCAATACCGATAATCTCATTACGTGGCACCATGATGTCTTCGATGGTGACTTTTTCAAGATCAAGGATGTTAAGCAGCATCTTTTGATGACGTTGTGGAATCATAGCACCTGCCTCGTTCACCACGGTACGCAGTTCCTCCTGGGTTAGTTGTTGTAGTGCGCCACTGTTGGGCGCAACACCGAGTAGTTTGAGTAGGTTGTTGGCGATAATGTTAATCATCCAGACCATCGGATAACAGATAATCAGTAGTGGTTTGAGAATGATGGTTGCTGGAAAGGCGATGTGCTCTGGGTTCAGTGCCGCTTTTGTTTTGGGGGTGACTTCTGCAAAAATCAGAATCACCAGGGTTAGTACACCTGCCGCCGCTGCGATCCAGGCCTCGCCCAGGTATTTGAGTGCGATGATAGTGGTGATTGAAGAGGCAAGGATGTTAACGAAGTTATTGCCGAGCAGGATCAGTCCAATTAAGCGGTCTGGGCGTTCGAGCAGTTTCTGTGCGCGCTTTGCGCCTGCGTGCCCTGTTTGCGCAAGGTGGCGCAGGCGATAGCGGTTGAGGCTCATCATGGCTGTCTCGGAGGCCGAGAAAAATGCCGAAATCAGCAGTAGCACAAAGAGAACCACGAGCAGTGTGGTGAGTGAAATCTCATTCACGAAGTGTCATCCTGTTTACAGCGCGGCTGATTGGGGTGATAACGCGAGGCGTCATTGGCTTATTTGAGTACCACTTCAAGTACGAGTTTGCTTCCAAGATAGGCTAACAGTACCGCACTAAAGCCTGCCAACGTCCAGCGAATCGCTTTTTTTCCGCGCCAGCCATATTGCCAGCGACCCCACAGTAAGATCGCAAACACCGTCCATGCAGTGATCGAAAAGACAGTTTTGTGGGCCAGGTGTTGTGCGAACATATCCTCAATAAACAGTGCGCCGCTGACAAGTGACAGACTATAGAGAATAAATCCAAGTCCGATCATCTGAAACAGCAGGGCCTCCATTGTCTGCAGTGGTGGCAGGGTGCGAATAAAGCCGCCGGGATGTTTGTTGTGTAGGTGGCGATCCTGTATCGCTAACAGGATTGCTTGCACTGCTGCAATACTCAGGAGACTGTAGGCGACAATCGAAATCAGAATGTGTGCGCCGATCTGTGTTGTGCCGACTTCACTGATGTAATACTCCGATGGAAATACCAGACTGAGCGAGATTGCTAACGCAGCCAGTGGCAGCAATACAATGCCAAGATTTTCAACAGGCTTGGTGAGCGCTGCGGTTAACAATATAAGTGCGATGAGCCAGGAAAGAAGTGATGCTGCGTGAAAAAAACCGAAGTTGATCCCTTGCGGGGTAAACATATTGAAGGCTAATACGGTGGCGTGCAGAACCACTGCAACCAGACCAAGCAGGATTAGCTTGGTTTTATTGTCCATCTCTATTTTTTTTGTTAGGCGCATGGCCAGCAGGGTCGCAGTAGCGAGATAGCAGGCGATGGCAGCGAAGCTGATTATTGTATTGCTCATATTTTAGTTAGGATTTTCCAATAGGATGGAATGATGACACAAGCAGTGAAGTCATTGAAGAGCTGTTTTTGTTGTAACTATTCCGCTTGCTCCTGAAATCTGCCATTTCTGCATTGAAAAATGATCATTTACACCTGTAAACTCATATTTTTCTCCTTAAACTGACAGATTTCAGGAGCAAGCGGAATAGTTACATACTCATCTTCCACTATGTTGAATAGTTACTTTTTGTTAAGTATTTAACTGGATGGACAAAATTAACTTAAAAGATAAAAGAAAATGTCGATAGATATGATAGTGTTACGATTCTACAGTACATGGTTACCTGTCATGTTAACACCATATTTGTGGCGAGAGGTGGGTGTTAAAGGGTTTTGAAGTAGATTTAAGGTGAAATAGTAGGGTGATTTCAAAAATGTATTTCAATTTGAGCCGCGAAATATTGTCTACTGCTAGTGGGCTTGTCTTAATTGAGCGTGCTGACAGTGTCTATTCAGGAAGCATCGAATGAAATTGCGAGTGCTGGGCTGCAGCGGTGGGATCGGAAATGGATTACGAACGACCTCGTTGCTAATTGATGACGATATCTTAATTGATGCTGGCACGGGCATCGGCGAGCTGACGCTTGTAGAGATGGCGAAGATCCGCCATGTCTTCGTTACCCATTCTCATCTGGATCACATTGCCTGTCTGCCGTTGATGGTGGATAGTATTTTTGACCAGCTGAAACAGCCGATCATTATTCATGCGCAAGCGCCAACGATTGATGTACTGAAAAAACATATTTTTAATTGGGCGGTCTGGCCTGATTTTGCCAAATTGCCAACACCTGAAATTCCTGTGATGGTCTATGATGTGCTTTCACCGGGGGAAATCTGTGAGCTGGAGGGACGCTCGTTAGAGATGATCCCTGTTAATCATATTGTTCCCGCGGTCGGTTATCGGGTCGCTTGTGATAGCGGCGTATTCGCTTTTTCCGGTGATACGGTGACCAATGACACCTTTTGGGCAGCATTAAATGCGCATGAAAGGCTTGATCTGCTGCTGGTTGAGGCTGCATTCAGTAATAAGGATCGAGAATTGAGCCTTAAGGCACGTCACTATTGCCCTTCACTGCTGGCGGAAGATCTAAAAAAACTGAATCACACGCCAGAGATTTTTATCACTCACAATAAACCGGGTGAGGAGCAACGTATTTTTGATGAGTGTCAGCAGTTGATGCCGGAGCGCAATCTGAAGCGCCTGCTTGGCCATCAGGTGTTTGAACTGTAATTTTTCCCTTTGAGGCTGCCTGTTCTGGCATAAGCCTGTTTATCTCTGGTCGGTGAAACGTGTATCATTGGCCATCTTATAGTGAGACCTTTGCACGAGAGCTAGTTTTCGTTCCAGCAAGGCATAAATGATCGAAAAAATGGAG
>QIJH01000044.1 GCA_003232725.1 Chromatiaceae bacterium
TTGCCGGTGGCAGTGAGCGCCTACATCAAAGAACAACATTTATATTTAAGTTAAACAGGTAAGAAGTAATGAAAGCTGAAGAATTAAAGACACTAGTCGTCAACGCTGTTGAAGAGATGAAAGGCGTTGATATTGTGGTGTTGGATGTGCATAAGATGACCACCATCACCGACTACATGATTGTGGTGAGTGGTACCTCAAGTCGTCATCTGAAATCGATCATTAACAGTGTTGCAGTAGAGGCTAAAGAGGCGGGTTGTACACCACTCGGTACCGAAGGTGAAAAGGAAGGTGAATGGGCGCTGGTTGATCTGGGTGATGTCGTGCTGCATGTGATGTTACCGCAGACACGTGATTTCTATCAGCTTGAAAATGAAGGTGCGGCTGAAAAAGAAGTGGCCAGTAAATTGAGCACTGGTGGTAAAGCGTAAACGCGACTGATCATACAGTATTAATCGGCTTTAGTATGCAGATTCACCTGATTGCCGTTGGCCATAAAATGCCGAAGTGGGTGTTAGACGGTTATCAGGAGTTCGCCAAGCGTCTGCCCGCAGAGTGCAAACTCAAACTGATTGAGATTGCCGCGGGAAGGCGTTCAAAAAGCGCAGATGTAAAACGCGCGATTAAAGATGAAAGCAGCAAGATGCTCGCGGCGATTCCCAAAAATGCAAAAGTGGTCGCGCTTGATGAGCGTGGCAAATCGTGGACCACGCGTCAGCTTGCCGGGGAGCTAGAAGGATGGATGGGAGAAGGGCGTGATGTTGCACTGTTAGTGGGTGGGCCGGATGGCCTCTCCGATGAATGTCGCGCACGTGCTGAACAGCAGTGGTCACTGTCGCCACTCACCTTGCCACACGCCATGGTGCGGGTGCTGCTGTCTGAGCAAATTTACCGTGCCTGGTCGGTGATGAAGGGGCATCCCTATCACCGGGATTGATATTAAATGTAGGCAGTGCCACATTCCCCCGGGTTTCGCTGGAAGCTCAGCCCGGGCTACAGTTTTATTCTATTAATCTGCGAGGTTCTTAAGGTTAAACCCTATACCTATAGTGCCTAGTTGTTGCTTTGAGTCATTAAGTGAGCCATTACCATGAATCTCTAACATGTATTTTTCAGCCCACTGCTCTAGAGAAGTATAAAATGGTATTTTAGTGAAGAGACCTCCTTGGGATATTAGCCTTTCATTAGATGGTAAGTAACTAGTTTGTCTGCAATCGATTATCACTTAAAAACTGCCAGGTGCGGGTGATGTGCAAAATGTCAGTATCCTTTTTCATTGCTTTGGGGAATGGTGAAAAGGGTGCGGCGAGTCTGACGATACGTTTGGCGGCGTCATCTAATATTTTATGACCGGATGAGCGACGTACGGTGATTTCGCGTACGGTGCCGTTGGGACGCAGGGCAACATCGAGGATGAGGGTGCCGGAGAGATTCTTCTGGCGTGCGGCTTCAGGATAGTTGATGTTACCGATGCGTTCGATCTTGCTGCGCCAGGCATCAAGATAAGCGGCATCGCGAAATTCACGGGTGCGGGCGGAGATGAAGCGATGTTTTTCACGCCCTGCGTAATTCTCCATGGTGCGATTGATCTCGGCACTAAGGGCCGCGATCTCTTTGCTGCGCGAGATCAGTTCGGCGGCGGTGATCAGTTTTTGCTGTTTGACCTCGGGAGTGAGTTCCGTGACGACAGTGTCATGCGTGCTTTTTTGTTGTGTCATCACAATCTGTGAGCGCTTGGCTTCTTGCGGTGGTGGCGCAGCGGCGATGCTGCTGGCGGTGGCGCTACCGGGGTCAGGAATGTCGGCAGCGGTTGACGCTGGATTTGCCAGGCGAGAGGTCTCTTCGGCATTGCCACCACCGGCCAGGTTGGCTTGCGCCAGTAGCTCTGCATCTTCGATCTCTTCCTGGCTCTGTTGATGCACCAGGGTGATGTCGAGTGATGGGGCGATCTCATTTTTACTTTCGTCTTCTGGCGCAAAGGTGACGCCAAGGATAATGATGGCGTGCAGGACAATCGCGAAAAACATCGTCAGGCCGAGTCGGTCAGATGAAGTGACGCGAGATGGCGTTGGTTGTGAAACGGCGACCATGGTTACTCTTCCTGTTTGTTCCGCTGGGCGGTTGTGTCATTTTTTCGCTTTTCAAGATGCTGCAACATCGAGCGCACGATAATGCCACTGATGATGCCAAAAATGACCGCGGCTGTCATCAATAGTGGCAGTAGTTTGAACAAGCCATCGTGCGGAATGAAGAGCAGGTAGGCGGTATAAAACTGTCCAAACATGTGTGCCATCGCGGCAATCAGGCAGAGGCCAATGGGCCCAAGCCCTGCGCCGGGTAGGCGACTGGCGAGCCACAGTACAATCAGGCTGGCGATGGCGCCACTAAAGCTCAACATAAACGTTGGTGAGAGGAAGGTGCCGATCAGGATGCTGCCGACTAATACCCGCAACATCGAAACCCATACCGCCGTACGCCAACCATAGAGAATAAAGACGGCGATGGTGATGACGTTGGCAAGCCCCGGTTTTACGCCGGGTAGCGGGCTGGGCAGAACACTTTCGATAATATGGATGGCGATCGCAAGGGCTGCCAGCCATGCAATGACATGATCCTCTGGTGTGGTGGTGACGCTGATGCCTGTTTTAGTGGTGGCAGCGCTGTCGGGGTCGTCACTCATCGGGATTAAAAATTAATGCTATCGAAGCGAGGCGCTTCGCCCAGCACTGCAACACTGATGCGATTGGGCAGGCAGGCGGCGAATTCACCCGCATGTTCCAGCCAGCCGCTGTGGATGCACTGTTTACCGAGGCAGGGTGAAGCGGTGAAGCGAATCTTGCCATTTTCTATTTTGATGGTGCTGGTGCCGAGTGCGCCGTCAATCTCAAGTGTATGGTCGTGAGCAAGTGACACCTCGGTGGTCTCATTGCCATTCATGATGGTGGCGCTAATGCCTGCCTTATCGCCCGTCCATTGGCTGATATAGAGGTAGGGCAGCAGCAGTGCAGCGAACAGCACGATGTAATAGTCGGCGCGAGTCATCTCTCGTCATCGATGATTTTGATCTGCGCATCGTCGATCTCAATCTGAATCCGCTGCGCCATTTTTGCACTCATGTAGATCGTCAGGTCATTGTCGATCAGCATCACTTCATCGATGCCCATCTGTTTAGCAATCTGTGGCCACTGTGTTGTGCCGGCGATAAAAAGCGCAGTGGCGGCGGCATCGGCGGTGGCCGCATTGTTGTGAATCACGGTAACAGAGATGGCATCGTTAGCGGGGTAGCCGCTACGGGGGTCGATGATGTGGTGATAACGTCTGCCATCAAAATCAAAAAAGCGTTCGTAGTTGCCAGAGGTAAAGACACTTTCATCACCATCGGTCTCGATCGAGGCGATTACGCCAGCTTCGCTAGGGTGGCGTACGCCGATACGCCATGGACGGTCACCTTTTGAACCGATGGCACGTAGATCCCCGCCTGCGTTAACGATGGCATCTTTGATGCCTGCCTGCTTGAGTTGTTCCACTGCACGGTCGATCGCATAGCCTTTGCCAAAGGCACCAAAATCAAATTGCACGGCAGGGTTGTTGCTGGTGAGTGTTGTTGCGGTGAGGGTGATGTTGGCCATTGATGGCATCTGTTTTCGCGCGGCATTGATCCTTTTTTTTGTCGGCGGCGCAGCGTCCGGGCGGTCATCGCTATGAAAGCCCCACTGTTCAACTAGCGAGCCAATGGTGGGGTTGAAAAGCTGATCACTATTGGCTGCGAGTCGTTGTGCCTGCTGTAAAAAGTGGTGGCTACTTGAATCGATGGTGATGGTTTTACCTTGTGCCAGTTGCTGGTTGATCTGCATGAGTGGGCCATCTTGCCATGCGTGCCATTGACGATTGATGATGGCAAGTTCGTCTTCAATAATTTTAACTGCCTGTTGCGCGCTCGCCTTATCCAGATGATGCACGCTGACATCTACCAGCGTGCCAAGGGTAAATAGCTTTGCTTTGTGAACTTGTGGGGGTGCTTCGCTACAGGCGGTTATACCCAATGTTGCGATCAGCAGCAGGCTTAACCAAAGAGGCTTCACGCCAGGCGCACCTCGGCCAATTGAGCTTCAATGGCATCCATCAATTTAGCGCTGATGTTGAGGTTGAACTGGTTGTCGAGTTCACGTATGCCGGTGGGGCTAGTGACGTTGATCTCGGTGACGTAGTCGCCAATTACATCGAGGCCGACAAAGGTGAGTCCCTTTGATTTAAGTGTTGGGCCTATTTCGTTGCATAACCACTGGTCGCGTTCGCTCAGCGGTTGGCCAATGCCGGTACCGCCGGTGGCGAGGTTGGCGCGGGTTTCACCTTCCGCAGGGATGCGTGCTAATGCGTAAGGGATCGGTTCGCCATCGATCAGCAGGATGCGTTTATCACCCTGTAATATTTCCGGTAGGTAACGCTGTGCCATCGTCAGTGTTTGTCCGTTGTTGGTCATCACTTCGATGATGACGTTAACGTTGGGGCTATCTTTGGTGACGCGAAAGATCGATGCGCCGCCCATCGCTGAAAGTGGCTTGACGATGATGTCGCCATGTTCAGCAAGGAATGCCTTGATCCGTGCTGGCTGGCTGGTCACCATGCTGGCTGCACAGCAGTGTGGAAACCATGCAGTGTAGAGTTTTTCATTGGCATCACGCAGCGACTGTGGTTTGTTGACCACTAACGTACCCGCCGTTTCGGCCTGCTCAAGCAGGTAGGTGGTGTAGATGTAGTCGATATCGAAAGGCGGGTCTTTGCGCATCAAAATTACGTTGAGATCAGCGAGCGGCTGGGTGGTTGCATCACCCAGTTCAAACCAGTGGTCGAGGCTGCTATTGACGCTCAGCGGGCGAATGGTGGCGCACGCTTTGGCACTGTCGAGAAAGAGATCATTCTGTTCCATATAGTAAAGTTGCCAGCCGCGCTGTTGTGCTGCTAGCAGCATCGCCATGGTGCTATCTTTTTTGGGGTTGATGGCGCTGATCGGGTCCATCACGATGCCCAGTTTTATGTTGGGTTTGCTCATCATTTTGTCTTGTTCTTATTTATGTTCAGCGATTTCGCGCGCCGCGGCCAGCATTGCAAGGCGTGCAATCACCCCATAGGCGTAAAAGCGGTTGGCTTCTGCATCCGCTTCCATCTCCTGGCATGGTGTGGTGCAAGGCTCGGCAAAGACGAGCGGTTCAAAATGAGCACCGGGTGCATTGAGGTTTTCATTAGGGCCGCGACGGGTGTGCACCCGGTAGAAGCCGCCGACCACAAAGTGGTCGACCATATAGACCACAGGCTCGGCGACGGATGCCTCTTCGCCCCAGGTCTCAAAGGTGTAGACCCCTTCCTGTAACAATACCTGATTGACGTTGGCACCACTTTTTGAGGCGGCCATTTTGTTGCGCTGTTTACGGTTGAGGCTCTGTACCTCTGCAACGGAGCTGGCGGTCATCACTCCCATGCCGTAGGTGCCTGCATCTGCTTTGATCACAACGAAAGGCTCTTTGTCGATGCCGTACTGGTCGTATTTTTTCTGGATAGCGGCGAGCAATGAGCCGACGTTTTTGGCGAGACACTCTTCTCCCTCGCGTTTCTTGAAGTCAATCTCACCGCATTGTAGAAAGAGCGGGTCGATTAACCACGGGTCGATCTCCATCATTTCTGAAAACTCTTTGGCGATCTGGCGATAGTGGGTGAAGTGTTCGGATTTGAGGCGTTTAGACCAGCCGAGTTCAAGTGGCGGTACCACTTCCTGTTCGATATTGTCGAGAATCTCAGGGCGGCCGCTGGAGAGGTCATTGTTGAGCAGGATCATGCAGGGCGAAAAATTGCCAATGCCGACTCGATTGCCTGAGCGTTCCAGTGGCTCCAGTGTGATGCTGCTGCCTGATGGTAGTTCGATTGTCTGGCTCTCTGTGATCTCCTTGGAGAGAGAGCCAAGACGTACGTCATAACCCGCCTTTTGCAGAATGTCCTGTAGTGCCGCGATGCTTTCCATATAAAAGGTGTTGCGGGTGTGGCTCTCCGGCACGATCAATATTTGATTGGCGGTGGGGCAGATGCGCTCAATCGCTGCTTGTGCCGCTTGAATGCTGAGCGATATTAGCGCTGGATTCAGGTTGTTAAAGCCGGCTGGAAAGAGGTTGGTATCAACAGGTGCGAGTTTGAAGCCTGCATTGCGTAGATCAACCGAGGTGTAAAACGGCGCGTTTGTCAGCTGCCATTGACGGCGAAACCACCCCTCAATACCAGCCTGCTGATCCAGCAGGAGACGTTCGAGTTGTAGCAACGGGCCGCTTAATGCGGTCGTCAAGTGAGGGACTGGGTCGTTTTGTGTTGTGCTCATGTCGATTATTGACTGCCTGCTTAATGCATTAATGTTGCTAGGGTCTGTTGACGTTTCATTTTCATCACTGCTGGAGCCGCTTTTTTCATCCTGCATACCCAAGGGGCACACAGAAGAGGAAGAAGCGCGGTGTAGTCATTCTACATAAGCGACTGACAACGCAGCAGGGCGGAAAAAGCGGCCGAGCCCTCCGGGTTGCACCTGAAAAAACGCCACTCAGCGTTGCTCGTCGTTCATTTGGAATGAGCAAATTTCTCTCCTCGCGCCTTGATTGGCGATTTTTCAGGTACAACAGTGGTGAAAATGAAACGTCAACAGACCCTAGTGTTGTCCATATGATACGCCGCTTGCGCTTGCTTGGCGATGTTCTGGTTTTTTGGTTTTTTTATCTAACATGGTGAGTTTAAAGTGATTATTTAATGTTGATAGTATTTTTTTCGAAAAATCAGCCGAAATATTGGGGGTATAAAATTGGTCGCTAATATAGGTTTGGCCTCACGTCAAGTGTAAAATTTTACGGGTGTACTTGCCAGAAAAAACAGCGTACTTCTGTGGATATATGGATGACATGGCGTGTTTCCTTGCAACCATATGCGACGTTAAGGATGTGAAAGTATAGAGCCACTGGCAATGCAGGTATGAATTGAAGATGCGTCAAATTACTACATCAGGGTTGTACTGTCTATGACCCCTTTGAACCATGATTCTGGCCAGGGTGCACGACCGCAGGCGCTCTCCCCGCAAAGCACGACTCAATTACTGGTTGATCTTGGGCGTATTCGTGAATTGGTAGCGGAGTGTATTGCTTCGCCATCGGATGACAAAGAGGCGTTGATCTGTCGGCAAATGAGAGAGGTGAGTTTGCCGCTGTGTGATTTATCGCTGGCACGAGTGGTTGAGGTGCTGAACAGCACGACTCAGTGTGCTGGTGAGCAGGGAGTGGCTGTTTCGGTGCCGCGATTAAAGGCTTATGCAGCGGTGGTGGATGATGTGGTCTGCTATATCGAAAATTTACGTGATGGTTATCAGAGTGATGATGACTTTCTTGAGAATATTGAAGATAAAATGGCTCAGAATAGTGCCTTGAGGATAACTCATTATGCTAAATCTTGTCTGCAAAATTGTCCGCTGGGTGTGATGGCAGAGTTCCTGGATAGTGTGGGCGCCTCATTACGAGATATTCGTTCTGTTTTATCTCAATGGCAGAAGGTGCCCAATCATCTGCCATTAGCAAGTGAGTTTTTACGCCATTTACACGCGCTTAAAGGGGCAGTGCTGGTGTATGGGGTTGAGGGGCTGGTGAGTAATATCCAGTATCTTGAATCATGTGTGGTGGCTTTTCTGAAAGGTGAGCTGAAGGCGTGTGAAACGCTATTTGAGTTGATGAATCGCTATGTTGCCCGCCTGAATGTGGTGACTGAGTTGCTGGAGCAGCAGGCTGGTCGCATAGCGGTGGTGAAAGCGTCGGTGCTACCGATATCGAGCATCTTGCCTGGGCACAGTGAGCAATGGCCGGTGGCAATTGAGCAGTCTGGGTCTGGCTTGCCATTGGCGCAAAAATTACCTCGCTTACAGTTTCTGGTTGAGCGCGCGAGCATCATGCTGGGTAAGCCGGTGCGATTGATGGTGACGGGGGAGGATGTGGTGCTGCCTGCTGAACTTATCGGCAAATTGATCGCACCACTGGAGCTGTTGCTGTGGAATGCGATTGATCATGGCATTGAGTCACCTGCGGTGAGGGCGGAGGCAGGTAAATCAGAAGACGGGCTGATTACGCTCTCTTTAATGCTCGATCAGGATCGCTCAGTAGGCGTGATCACGGTTGCTGATGATGGTGCGGGTATTGATGAAGAGGCCGTGCGTGAAAAGGCGCTGCTGAGTGGTTACGTGACGTCGAGTCAGGAGGCGAAGCAAGCGGCGCTGTCGGAGATGGTTTTTCACCCAGGGCTAAGTACTTCATTGCTGCTTTCACCTGTCTCAGGCAGAGGGATGGGGCTCGATGTGGTGAATACTGAGGTGGGTCGTCTCGGCGGCCATGTCCAGCTGCAGACGGTGCGTGGACAAGGCGCTAGTTTTACCCTTTCTGTGCCGCTCTCGTAATCTATCTGAGGCCCGCTATTGTTACCCTAGGTCGCCCCAGTATGTTTGCAGTGCGGCTAATGCTGCGATGCTGGCTGTTTCTGTGCGCAAGATGCGCGGCCCGAACTGGATGCCCTGAAATCCGCCTTGAGAGGCGTTCTCTAGCTCGTTCTCACTAAGTCCTCCTTCTGGGCCGATGAGTAGTGATATCGGGCCGCAGGGGGGCGCTAGCTGGCGCAAAGAGTGTTTTGCGCTGTGATGCAGTACGAATGGCTGTGTTTCAGTGTGATTTTCGCCAAGCCAGCACGCTAGAGAGGTGATGGGTAAAATTTCAGGGATGCGATTACGTCCGCATTGCTCGCAGGCGCTGATGATAATCCCTTGCCAGTGTTGTTGTCGTTTGGCGGCACGTTTTTCATCTAGTTTGACGCCGCAGCGTTCTGTGGTGAGCGGGATGATGCGATTAACGCCCAGTTCAACGGACTTTTGCAAGGTATAGTCCATTCGTTCGCCGCGTGAAATTCCTTGAGCGAGTGTTATTTGTAACGGCGATTCAGATTCGCGAGGATTGAATTTACCGACTTGTGCATGAATTATCTGTCGTTCAATTGAGGTGAGCACGGCACTGTATTCGCCACCTTTACCATTAAATAGTGTGATTTTATCACCGCTTTTGAGGCGTAATACCCGCCCGATATGGTTGGCTGCGCTGCCTTCAATCGTAATTTCTGAATCGCTGGCTAGTGACGTTGTCAAGTATATGCGGGGCATGTGCTGGCAGTGAGTCTATGTATAATGGTGTCTGTAGAGAGATTGTAACACTTCATCAGTCATACCTGTGAGGTGCGTGGCGATTGCCCTTATGAAATCGGGGTTGTAGTGGGCAATAAAAACGCTAAACTCTAGGGCTTCAACAGACCCTGGCCTCACATAGAATAGCTGTTTGGGCATGCTTGCCCTGAAGGGTTGTTTCAGCTGAATTTGATAAGTTTTGTTTAAGGAGATCGAAAAAATGAGTGTACTGGTAACCAAAGAAGCCCCTGATTTTACCGCAGTGGCGGCGATGCCTGATGGCAGCTTTAACGAAGAATACAAACTTTCTGATTCGCGTGGTAAATACGTAGTACTGTTTTTCTACCCACTGGATTTCACCTTTGTTTGTCCATCCGAGTTGATTGCGTTTGATCATAGAATAGCTGAGTTTGAAAAACGTAACGTACAGGTGATTGGCTGTTCTGTGGATTCACACTTCTCCCATCATGCATGGAAAAATACGCCAATCGAGCAGGGTGGTATTGGCAATGTGAAATACCCGTTAGTGGCTGACCTGACCAAAAACATCGCGCGTGATTATGATGTTCTGTTAGATGAAGCGGTGGCCCTGCGTGGTTCATTTCTGATTGATAAAGAGGGTGTGGTTCGTCACCAGGTAGTGAATGATCTGCCGCTGGGTCGTAATATTGATGAAATGCTACGTACCATCGATGCGTTACAGTTCACCGAAGAGCACGGTGAAGTTTGTCCTGCTGGCTGGAAAGAGGGTGATAAAGGGATGAACCCAACGGCTGAAGGTGTGGCTTCTTACTTAGCAAGTGAGTCCGATAAGCTGTAATTGCTTATGCTGCTAGACGATAGAAAAGGCGACCAAATGGTCGCTTTTTTTATGCGGCTTAGCTCGCCTTTTCGACTTCCTTGTTATCGCTGGGCAGGGCGCTTGCGGTTGTTAAGTCGATATCCTCTAGAATAGCACCGATATCATCGGCGCTAACATCAAGCGGCTCTTCTGTGGTGAGGCTTGCTGTTTTTTCATCTGTTGTCGTATTGGTAGCGAGCAGGGCATCGATGTCATCGGGGGCGACCCCTTTTTCTGCGGTAACCTTGTTAGCATCGACTGCTGTTTCGCTATCGGTAATAGCCGTCACCAGTAGTGCGTCGATATCATCCGGGTTAAAGTTTTCATCAGTACTTTTTACTTCAGTGGGTACTGTTTCGGTGTCATCGCTGTTGGCCGCGAGCAGTGCGTCAATATCATCGACCGCAGGCGCATCTGTTGTTTTAGTTTTAGCGTTGTCTTTAGGGGGCTGTGTTGGTGTGGTTGGCGATGAGCCGGTATTGAGTTGAGGATCAATGTCCAGCTCACTGTCATCTGTTGCACGATCAATCGTGCTGTCTGCTGATTCAGCATCGCTGTTGGGGATGGCGTTTTCGTCGATGCTGAGGAACGGGTTGTTATCAGCTGCCCCGTCATTTTCTGTTAACAGTGGGGACTCATCCGTGGTCGCTTCAGCCGCTGCGACTGCTGGTTCATCCGTTCTCTCTGCAGAGGTCAGTGCGTTATCGGTTTCTAGCGGGAGCTCTTCTTTTTTTATTGGGGTATCATTGAGCAGGACGGGTGCCTCATCTTGCTGGGTTGCCTGCTTGGCTTCATTCACTTTTTCTATTTGCGCGAGTTTTTCTTCGGCTGCATCACGTCCACCATTGAATGCAGAGATGAATTCGGCTACTGTTTCGCGCATCTCCTTTTTGGCCATATCGAGCTCTTTTTCCAGGCGCTCGTTTATTTGTTGAGTGGTGAAGAGTTCGTGTTGTAAGCGAGCGTGTTCATTTTTTAGCTCATTGAACTCTTCATTATTGGTTGTACCAGCGGCAGGCGTGTTATTGTCGATGCTAAGCGTGCCGAGTTTGGTGTTGGACTCTGTGAATGCCGCGATATTTTCATCGAGTTTTTTTAGTGCCTCGCTGTCTCTATTGGCATAGATATTCATCATGGTGATATAGAGTTCTATTTCTGTGTCGCGAATTTTTTTTGCAGTGGCGTTAAGTACGTCACTATCCAGGTCATGGCTCTCTTTAAGCTTGATTGATAGTACATTGAGGCGCTCTTCTTTACTCTCTTTTATCTTTTCAGTCAGTGCTAATAGCGCTTTTTTGTCTTTTCGCTGCTCTTTTACCTTTAAAAAAATAAGGGTGCCGCATGCGACTAATAAGAACAGAATGACTTCTGCAAGGATGAGTGATAGTGATGCATATAGGCTATTCATGAGCGAGCGCTTCCCACGGTTTTTCCTGCACGGATTTTGGCCGGGCTTTCCATCTTTTATATCCAAAGAAAATGCCGCCAGCCAGCAGGAGGTTGAACATAACAAATGGAATTGAGACGGCCATCCAGTTAACTTCGTTATCAATTGTTATTTCTGTTTCTGCGGACGGTGTTAATTCATTGGCATTAGGTGTTTCAATTGATTCGACTGGCTGTGTATGCGTACCAAATGAGAAGGGGCCTACGCGGCTTTTGACAGGTCGGCCATTGGGGCGTGTTCCGGTGATCTCAATGGTGATGTGATGTTGCTGGTCGGCAGCAAAATCACCTAAAGGTAGCTTCCATTCATTATGGCTACTGCGTGGAATGTCGATGCGTTGAATTTTACCGGCGCTATCTGAGATAGTTGCGATCATATTGATCGAATCTGGGTTGATCATATCCGCCCGTGGAATGGCGAATAGCGTTTCTATCTCGGCATCAAGGATCTTTTCGGGTTTGATCGCGATGATCACTGGTGAGGCATAGGCATTGATCAGGTGTCTTTTTTCACGTTTAAATGTGACCCCGTCAACTCGGGTGATCAGTTCGTGTCGCCCTTCTGTGAGCACATCACTCAGGTTGATGCTGTAGGTGCCATCCTTTGCTTTCCTGTCAGCGTCATCGCCGTCATCTTTTAGTTTGTAGCGTGTTTGGCTCTCTTTGTGTATCTGTTGTAGTTTGATGTCGACAAAGCGGTGAAAAGCAGGTTTGCTAATGATCTTGCCTTCGTTGGAGAGTGATGCGAAATAGTGTTGCTCATCACCCAGGTATATATTATTGGGGAATGAAGTGGTAACAAGTTTCAGGTCGGTCACTATCATGACGCGATTATCGGGGTCGGTATCGGCATCAATATACCAGGTACCGCTGGTTGGGTTGGTGATGGTGATGAGGTTGTAGCGTGATTCATGGTGCCAGCTAACATTTTGCGGTGGGTTGTTACCCCCAAAGACGATGTCTTTGGGGGTTGTGACCATGGGCGGCTGCGCATTATTGCGGTTAAAAATCAATAATGTCATCTCATTGATACTGTTATCGACGATGATTTTGTTCTCGATTAAAGGCAGCGTGTCTGGTTGGGTTGTTTTTTCAAACATACGAAAGAAAATACGCTCAAGCCCTTCAGCGTCTTGGGCTTTTTCATACCAGCCATTAGATGAGGCTGCGAGTTGCTGCAGGAGAAGCTCATCCGCTTCACCTGAGAGCGCGATTGTGTGTATTGTTGCGCCAGACTTGACGAGCCGTGGCACAATGTTGTTAATGATATTATCCCGAGATGCACGGTTTTTATTAGCGTCTTTGTCGATGTCGACAATCCCATCGGTTAGCAGAATAATGGTGCGTTCAATATCTGGCTTGTTTTGCTTCCAGTCCCATGTCGACTTTTGAAAGGTTCCTTCAATATTGGTAAACAGTCCGTTGGAGCGGATTTCGCCAGCTGCTTTGGTGGCGCGTCGTTTCCATTGTTTATCAACGGGAGCGAGTGGCACTAGCATGTTGACGTGGCGTCCAAAGGTCCATACACCCGCTTGTGCATTGCTGGGTAGCAGGTTGGCAAGCAAGCGCAAGGCAGGAATGCGAAGGTTGTCGGGGTCGTTCCATTTCATGCTGCCAGAAACATCGATCAGAATTCTTATGTCATGCGTGGCAGTGCCCGGTTTAGTGTTGGCGAGCGTGGTTGTTTGCCAGCCGAGCAATAGAAAGGCTGTGATGACTGCAATCTTAAATCCATTTTTTTTCAAAGTTCACCTGGTGAAAAACGGTTGCTTAATTAATGACCGTATCGGTGTCATTAATTGATTCTTTAAAAACGATGTTTGCTGGCTTGTGTGGTGTGTGTCCGTTGTATTGGCGTATTGTCTGTTGTCTGGCTGGTACTGTTTTCTGCTTTTTTGAATATCGGCTACCATGTTTTTTATGCGTTATTTTTTCTGATGGTGTCTTTTTATTAATCGAAAAAACCACAGTAGTTAAAAGGTCAATATCGCTATAACAGCATAATAAATATGTTATTTTTCTTTGAAATAATGCTTGCAAATTTGTTGAGTGTTTTGCTATGTTACTCCTTGAGGAGGGGTGCAGCGGTAAGGCACTCCTGACATACATACAGAGTTTGATTTTGAGGAGATGAGAATAATGTCTGATGCAAATATTTCGAAGACGGATGGCCTTTTTGTTTTTGCTATTGCAGCAATTATTACTGTTCTAGGGCTGATTGGTACTAACATCTAATGTTTTTTTTGTGAGTGAGCTTAGGCTTTATTCACGAGAGATATTGTTTTAAGTAGTAAAATTATAATTCGCTTATCCGATCTAACATGATGTGGGTAGGCAAACCTCAGCGGTGGTCAACGTTAAATCCCAGCTAGGTTGCTGAATGCCTTATCTGGGAATTAACACCACCGCTTTTTCATTTCCCTTTCTTATGATTTCTTAAGCTTTTTTGCGCAAAAACTGTATGGTGTACATTGATCTCAGGTAGTTGCTCTGATTGTCCCCAGCATTTCTCAATGCTAGCCAAGTGGGGGTGAAGTACATCATGACTGATGATGATATACATGGCGAGCTGGTCAGTCATGGCGCCAATGTCATCCGGGTCTGCGAATGAATGCCGCAAATGGTGAAACTGTTCTTTATTCAGGTACAGGATGTTTGGTGAGCAATGATGCGTTTGCTGGAATTCACGAACGATACGATAGATATAACTTAGCATGGCTGCATTCCTCCTAAAGTGACATAAGAGTGCTTTTGACAGTTTTTGGCTTCTAGTAGGTGTAACGGCAGGTTTTAAGCCAGTTTTATGCTGGTGCTGTGCTTAATACCTGGTGATTCGCTGGTGGCCTTTCAAGTTTTTGCAACTGCGCCATTCATTGTCGCTGGCCTGGTTAAGCCGTGTTTTTTACGCGATGATGGTATTTTTCTTATCGATAAAGCGAGTGTCGGGTACTTTGATTTTCATATGGCGTGCTGCTTCTCAAAAAAAGACTTTAACGGTTTACAGGGTGTAGGGTGAGTGGTTGCTGCAATGTAGGGAATTCACTTGTTTATTGCTGTAAATGTGGACTTGATTCTATTACCTTATTTATGTATGGTTTAAATGCCCTTTAAAAAAAAGGCTATTATCCCGCCAGTTTAGTAGGTTGATTTACTGAGGAATTGGTTGATAAATATTTAAAGTTTAATGCCAAATCAGGAGTGCTTTTATGTCAACTGCAGTAAATGTTAATAAAAATGATTCAATGATTGTTATCGCAACTACCGCTATTGTGCTTGGTTTGTGGGCGGTTGCACTTGTTATTGGCTAGTACAGTAACAGTGTCGATCTATTTGCAGTTGCTCATAGATTAGTATAGCCGGTGTGATATTGCTCGCACCGGCTTTTTTTTGCCTGTTATTAATTGATTTCATTGTTTAAGTATTTGTTGGTATGGGCGTGGTGTGGTTGATTCAGTTACACTTGCGCAATGCAGACTCGATTCAAGCTACTTAACTCACTGTCGGATGGTGATTTTCACTCTGGAGATGCGTTGGGTGCGGAACTGGGTGTTGGGCGGGGCGCTATTTGGCGGCATGTTCAAACGCTGCGTGGTTATGGGCTCGATATTTATGCGGTGACAGGTCGAGGTTATCGGCTCAGAACGTCTCTTGAGTTGCTATGTGTATCACGCATTATTGATGGCCTGCCACAGGCGGCACGCCCTTTGATTGCTGACATTGATCTACACCCTGTGTTGGCTTCTACTAACAGCCATTTGATGCGCCCTGAGGCAATGGCGTTGCCTAGTGGTAGCGTCTGTCTTGTTGAGTATCAGACCGCTGGTCGTGGTCGTCAGGGGCGGCGCTGGCTCTCTTCTTTTGGTGCTAATCTCTGCTTTTCACTGGTGTGGCGTTTTAATGGTGGGCCGGATACGCTTTCTGGTTTGTCGCTGGCGGTGGCCGTGGCGCTGGCGGAGGGCTTGTCGTCTCTAGGGCTTTCGCGGCCAGGGTTGAAATGGCCGAATGACCTATATATAGATGGGCGGAAACTGGCCGGTATTCTATTGGAGATGAGTGGTGAGTTTTCTGGCACGAGCCGGGTTGTAATCGGGGTGGGTGTGAATTTGAGGGCACCATCAGCGCTTGATGAGTCAATCATTGATCAGCCGTGGGTTGCGCTGGATGAGCTGTTGCCAGAGCCGGTGTCGAGAAATCGGGCAGCATCGACCTTGATTACGGCGATTGCGGTGGTGATGTCTGAGTTCCAGAAAGAGGGTTTCGCGCCGTTTATGTCACGCTGGCAGCAGTGGGATGTGATGGCGGGTAAATCCGTGACATTGCAGCAGGCCCAAGGTGTTATTGAAGGGAGGGCGCGTGGGATTGACGCGACGGGCGCATTACTCATTGAGCGTGGGGGTGAAACGAGCCGCTATCTGTCGGGTGATGTCTCTTTGTTACGTGAAGTGGTGCCGTCGTAAATGGTATTAACGCTGGAATCATGATGATCTTATTGTTGGATATCGGTAACACCAGGATTAAATGGGGTTGTTTGATTGCGGGTGAGTTTCAGCCGGGTGGTGCGCAGACGCGTGGTGCAGGTGACGTTGCAAGCATGGTTGCCGCGGTGCAGGCGAGGCATTGCCACCCTTTGCATGTGGTCGTTTCAAGTGTGGCCGACGATGCTTATCGTGAGCAGCTGTGCCGTGTGGTCAGTGAGATCTGGGACTGCCAGGTTGAAATGGCTGCGACGCAGGCTGCTGCTTTTGGTGTTGTCAATGGTTACGATGAGCCGCTTAGTCTTGGCGTTGATCGTTGGTTGGCATTGATTGCCGCACGCCAGCTATGTGATGGTGCGCTGTGTCTTGTGGATTGTGGCACCGCTTTGACGGTTGATCTGCTAACGGCAGAGGGCGTTCATCTTGGTGGAATGATTGTTCCCGGTGTATCGTTGCTGCGGGATACGTTAGTGAAAAATACAGAGGGATTGCATGTGACAAACGGCGGGCGAGCGGCTGGTGAGATGCACTTTATGGCGCGAAATACCGCAGATGCAATGTCGGCTGGCGCATGTTATTCGTCGGTGGCGTTGATTGACCGGGTGTTTGTGGATGCACAACAATCGCTTGGTGAGGGTGTTTCATTGCTGTTGACGGGGGGGGATGTCAGTATGTTGAGGCCGCATTTGCAATGTGAAGGGGTGTTTGAACCTGATTTAGTGTTAAAGGGCGTGGCGATGATTGCGGGAGCGGCGAATCAATGAGGGCATTTGTACTGATGGTATTGGCGCTTAACGTGGCCTGCTGAAAGATGCGGTGGAGTCAGCGGTGTCAGAAGAGGTGTTGACGCCATCTGCTGACGAGGGTGGTGCGGCAACGTTGACGTTAGTCAGTGAGGTGCCGTCAATGGTCATTGATGTGATTCCTGCTCAGCCGGTGGCGCTGGTCGAGCCTCCAATGGTGGTGCCTGACCCTGTTGACCTTACTGGTGCTGCAATACCACCTGTTACTCATGCAGGTGTTGACGAAGAGGTTGTTGCCCCTGCGTTAGTGGCACTTTGTTACAAGGCGGGGCCATTTAAGCTGCGTGTGCAGCCTCAGGAGTTGGTGGTGATGGCAGAACAGTATGGTTTTGATGCTGCGGTTACTGCGCGTGAGGTTGAAAGCTTGCTGGGTGAGTGGATTTATCTAACGGAATACGCGTCGGTTAAATCGGCACGGGATGATGTGATAGCGCTTAAGGCTCAAGGGATTGTAGATGTTGCCGTGACGCGGTTGGAAGATGGTCAGTTGATTATTTCATTAGGGATCTTTGGGCAAAAAGAGACGCGAAAACGGCGCTTGCGTGAGTTGAGGGCGTTGGGGTATGTGAATTATCAAACCCAAGAGCGTTATCGTAAAAAGGAAGAGTTTTGGCTGGTGCTTTCAGGGTTTGAGGGAGAGCGGCAGCGTATTCTGGCTGATGAGCTGGGAGTGGTGCTCGCGGATCGTTTTCCGGTTGCACGGCTGACTCCTGTTAGTTGCAGTTAAATTGTAAATAAGAGGATGATTTTATTGTTGGTTTATTGTTATAATTTGCCGCGCTGTTAAGCAGTGCTGGCGTAGCTCAGTTGGTAGAGCAGCTGATTTGTAATCAGCAGGTCGTAGGTTCGACTCCTATCGCCAGCTCCAAATTCTTTTTATTTTGTGTTGAACCTCATTTGCCACCGCGAATAAAGATTTTATTGTAGCCAAAATCTATGTCCTGAATGCGAACCGGATACACTCCATCAGCCGCAAACCGTCACCGTAAAGTATTTTTGCCATTAGGGCATGGGAGCCATTCATTAACAGAAGGAGTTGTTGAGTCGCCTCCTGTGTCAGCACAGTAGGCGGGCATTGCTGCCGCTTTGAACGGATAGAACGATTTTATCATTAAGAAGTAGGTACCTTGTCTACGGTAATCAGACGGGACAAATACTCTTCAACATGTTCTGGTCCGAGTTGTTTTGGGTGTATGAAAATAGATATAAAAAACTAGTGTTCATCTTCAGCCCGGAATAGGTGTTCATCTTCGTTCGGAATGGGTGTTCATGATGGGCTGGAATATGCAACAACATCGAAAAGCTCAAGAACTACGGTGATATGGCCCACTAAGCGTGGTCTAGAGAGATATAAGCGAGTGCAAACACCAGATTAGATGCAGAGCTAAAAAACACTCCATATTTAGAGTCTCCTCAAAAACAATAACTAATTGATATATATGAGTTAATTCCTACTTTCTGATATAATAGTGCAGGTAAACAAGCCCTTTACTCACAAAAGCCGTGCACTATGATCCGCTCCCATAGCCAAAAACAACTCTCTCT
>QIJH01000146.1 GCA_003232725.1 Chromatiaceae bacterium
TGCCCCCTTGGGTATTACCTGCTATTGACGCCTTGATGTAACGAATTTTGAATTCAATCTGCTACGCCCAGAATTAATAGAGGTGCCCTTATGGCTGGTATTGAATTTTGATAATGAGTAATTTTATCTGATCAGGTATGATATGTCGTTTAAGTTTTGACGAAATAATGGTGGTCTTTTGCGGGATTGCCAGAGGCTAGCCTGGAGAAGTGAATAGATGTTTACATCGGATATGACGATTAGTGGTTTTGATGACGAATTAATTTCAGTAATGGAAAAAGAGGCGGTTCGTCAGGAAGAGCATATTGAACTGATTGCTTCTGAAAATTACACCAGCCCTCGCGTGATGGAAGCACAAGGTTCTGTGTTGACCAATAAGTATGCTGAAGGTTATCCGTTCAAGCGTTATTACGGCGGTTGTGAACATGTCGATATCGTTGAGCAGCTGGCGATTGATCGCCTGAAAGAGCTGTTTGGTGCTGATTATGCCAATGTGCAGCCACATTCGGGTTCGCAGGCGAATGCCGCTGTCTACCTTGCGCTATTGAATGCGGGTGATACCATCATGGGCATGAGTCTGGCACATGGTGGCCATCTGACCCACGGTTCTAAGGTTAACTTCTCTGGTAAGATTTTTAACGCAGTGCAGTATGGGTTGAATGAAGAGACTGGCGAGATCGATTACGATCAGGCGGAAGCGCTGGCGCTTGAGCATAAGCCTAAAATGGTCATCGCTGGTTTTAGTGCCTATTCACGTGTTGTCGACTGGCAGCGTTTCCGTGATATCGCTGATAAAGTGGGCGCGTATTTTGTCGTCGATATGGCGCATGTAGCCGGCTTGGTTGCGGCTGGTGTCTATCCAAGCCCCGTTAATATTGCGGATGTCACCACATCGACTACGCATAAAACACTGCGCGGCCCACGGGGCGGTATTATTCTGGCGAAGCGTAATCCTGACATTGAGAAGAAACTGAACTCAATGGTATTTCCAGGTACGCAGGGTGGGCCGCTAATGCATGTGATTGCTGGTAAGGCTGTGGCTTTCAAAGAGGCGTTGCTGCCTGAATTCAAAATTTACCAAACACAGGTGGTTGCCAATGCTCAGGCGATGGCGTCAATGATCCAGTCTCGTGGTTACAAAATTGTTTCTGGTGGTACGGATAATCATCTCTTTCTGGTAGACCTGATTGATAAAGGGATGAGTGGTAAAGAGGCTGATGCGGCACTCGGTGCCAGCAATATTACGATTAACAAGAACAGTGTGCCTAACGATCCGCAGTCACCCTTTGTGACCAGTGGTATTCGTATCGGAACACCGGCGATCACTACGCGAGGCTTTACCGTTGATGAATCAACACAGCTTGCTGGCTGGATTTGTGACGTGCTGGATAATCTTGGTAATGATGAGGTGGTGGCGCGTGTTAAAGGTGACGTGTTAGCGATTTGCGAGCGTTTTCCCGTCTATCAATAGCGTATAAGCGGCAGCGCAATGCGCTGCTGCTTGATATATCGTTTCTTTTTTCCCACTACGCTGAGTGTCCCAATATGCACTGTCCTTTTTGTGGTGAAGCTGATACCAAAGTGATCGATTCACGTCTTGCCAGTGATGGTGATGTGGTGCGTCGTCGGCGTGAATGTGTGACTTGCAGTGAACGCTATACAACTTTTGAGACAGCTGAACTTGCTTTGCCTCGTATGGTGAAAAACGACGGTACACGTGAGCCATTTAATGAAGAAAAGTTACGTGCGGGTGTGCTGCGTGCGATGGAAAAACGGCCGGTTAATATTGAAGATATTGATACTGCAATTAATCGCATCAAGCATAAGCTGCGAGCAAGCGGAGAGCGTGAACTGCCTTCGAGTCAGCTAGGTGAATGGGTGATGGCCGAGTTACGTGACCTGGATGAAGTGGCCTATGTGCGCTTTGCCTCTGTGTACCGAAGTTTTCAGGATGTGAATGCCTTTCGTGAAGAGATTGAGCGGCTGCAAAATGAGTCTTCACCTGAGTTGAAAAAACGCCAGATAACGCTCTTGCCCGGTGAAGATGAGAAAGAGTCGCGTGATAAAAAATAGCGTGACAGATTTTCAGTTAATGGCGCGAGCGATTCAGCTGGCACAGCGAGGCATCTTCACCGCTCACCCTAATCCACGCGTTGGTTGTGTGATCATCCGGCAGGGCGAAGTTGTTGGTGAAGGGTGGCATATGCGTGCCGGTGAGCCTCATGCTGAAATTCATGCGCTGAATGCGGCAGGTGAACAGAGTGTGGCTGCAACGGTCTATGTGACACTGGAACCCTGTAGCCACCACGGGCGTACACCGCCCTGTGCTGATGCGTTGATTAACGCGGGTGTCAGCCGCGTGGTGGTTGCGATGCAGGATCCTGATCCGCGCGTGGCAGGTGAAGGGGTTGCGCGACTGAAAGCGGCAGGTCTTGAGGTTAACGTTGGTGTTTTGCAGACGGAAGCGGAAGCGCTGAATCCTGGTTTTATTTCACGGTTGACGCGTGGACGGCCATTTGTGCGCTGTAAACTGGCGATGTCACTGGATGGTCGCACGGCGATGGCGTCAGGTGAGAGCAAGTGGATCACCTCGCTAGCGGCGCGTCAGGATGTGCAGCGACTACGCGCGAGAAGTGATGCGATCATGACGGGTATTGGCACGATGTTGGCAGACGACCCGCATCTTGATGTACGACCAGAAGGTATTGATGAACTGCATGTGGTGCTGGCAGGTGAAGCGTCGCGGCCGCCGATGCGGGTGATTGTTGATTCGTCGCTGCGTACGCCAATGGCGAGCCGTGCCTTATCTTTACCGGGAAAGAAGTTGATTGCGACCGCGGTTGAATGCTCTGAAATACTCGATACGTTGCGCCACAAGCGTGTTAATGTGTGTCGTTTCGCAGGCAGTGGCAAGCGCGTTAATCTATCGTTATTAGTGGAGTATCTAGCTGCGTTAGCGATTAATGAATTGATGGTTGAAGCGGGGCCAGTGTTGAGTGGTGCCATGTTACAGGCGGGTCTGGTAGATGAGTTGATTATCTATATGGCTCCACACTTGATGGGCGACCAGGCGCAGGGGTTGATGGCCTTGCCCGGATTGGAAAAAATGTCGCAGCGTGTTTCGTTTAAGACAAAAGAGATACGTGCGGTGGGCGATGACTGGCGGATAACGCTGCAGCCTGTAGTCTGTCCGGCATAGTGAATGAGAATGAGGCGATTATGTTTACAGGATTGGTAGAGGCAGTCGGCAAGGTTGTCTCAATCGAAAACAGAGGCGGTGAGTCACGCATGAATTTTGTGTCGGTATCAATTGGCCTGTGCGATGCACAGCTGGGTGATAGCATTGCGATGAATGGTGTCTGTCTGACCGTGGTGAGTAAAACGGATGTGCAGTTCGCTGCTGATGTCTCGGCTGAAACACTCTCCTGCACAACATTAGGTGGGCTTAAACCGGGCAGTCACGTTAATTTGGAACGGGCGTTGTTGCCGACCACTCGTCTCGGCGGCCATATGGTGAGTGGCCATGTTGATGGTGTCGCGCATGTGGCCGGTATCAAACCGCAGGGTGAGTCGATTATTATTGTTTTTGAGGTACCGCTGGCGCTATCGAAATATATCGCATCTAAAGGATCGATTTGTATCGATGGCGTGAGCTTAACCACCAATGTGGTCAGTGAAAATGGCTTTGAGGTGAATATTATTCCGCACACGCAGCAACATACGATCATTGGTGAGTATCAACAGGGCACTCAGGTTAATATCGAAGTTGATGTGGTGGCACGTTATCTTGAGCGCCTGCTGCAAGGTGGTAGTGTCAAGCCGACCTCAAATATCTCGCGTCAGTTACTGGCGTCGCAAGGCTTTGTCGACTGATGAACCGTCATGCCATCAACGGAGTTTAAGCCGATGCCTTTGAGTAGTGCAGAAGAGATTATTGACGAGATTCGCCAGGGGCGAATGGTGGTGCTGGTCGATGATGAAGATCGTGAAAACGAAGGTGACCTGATCATGGCGGCAACCGCGGTCAGCGCAGATGATATCAACTTTATGGCCCGTTACGGGCGTGGCCTGATCTGTTTGACCTTAACGCGTGAGCGTTGTGAAAAACTGAACCTGCCGTTGATGGTGAGTGACACGCATAGTAATCATGCGACCAATTTTACCGTTTCAATTGAAGCAGCAGAAGGGGTGACAACGGGGATTTCGGCGGCAGATCGCGCCACTACGGTGCTGGCAGCAGTGAAGCCTGATCCTGGCCCTGAAGACCTGACCCAGCCAGGCCATATCTTCCCGCTGATGGCGCAGGATGGTGGGGTGTTAACGCGTGCGGGTCATACTGAGGCGGGTTGTGATCTGACACGCTTGGCTGGATTAGAGCCAGCGAGCGTGATTGTGGAAATTCTCAATGAGGATGGCACCATGGCGCGTCGCCCTGAATTGGAGTTGTTTGCCGAAGAGCATGGCTTGAAAATGGGGGCGATTGCTGATCTCATCCACTATCGTGTGCAGAATGAAAAGACCGTAGAGCGAGTAGCTGAATGTACTCTCTCGACGCTGTATGGTACTTTTAGAGTGATCTCCTATCAGGATGTGGTTGATGCCCAGTTGCATCTGGCACTGGTTTACGGTGAGCCTGATATGAGTGAAGCGGTGCTGGTGCGTGTTCACCTTGAAGATCACCTGGCCGATATGTTATCTGCTGATCGCCTTGATGGTGCCTGGCCGTTGAAATCGGCGATGGAACGGATCGCTAAAGAGGGTTGCGGGGTGATTGTGATTCTCAAAAAAGAACTCGATGCCAATGCCACCATTCGACAGGTGATGGATTACCAGTTGCGCGAGCGGGGCATTAATCAGCCGCAAGCGACGCACGGTAATGAACTGAGAACCTACGGCATCGGCGCGCAGATTTTGCTTGATGTGGGTGTCCATGAGATGCGGGTGCTGGGGCAACCGAGACGCCTGCATGGTCTCTCCGGTTTTGGTCTGGAAGTAGTCGATTATGTGCCGTGCCATTAAGTTTAACAACACGACTACGTTAATGAATCAATTTTGTTGTGAGTATTGA
This sequence comes from Chromatiaceae bacterium, assembly GCA_003232725.1. Lineage (GTDB taxonomy): Bacteria > Pseudomonadota > Gammaproteobacteria > SZUA-140 > SZUA-140 > SZUA-76. Next base: position 5,069 of record QIJH01000146.1, read on the forward strand.
AGATGACGATTAAAACTTTTGAAGGCGACTTCAACGTAACCAAGACACGTTTTGTGATTGTTGCGGCGAAGTTTAATAGCTTTATTGTTGATCACCTGTTGAAAGGGGCGTTGGCAACATTAAAACAGCATGGTGTGACAGAAGATAACATTCACATTGTGCATGTGCCGGGTGCTTTTGAACTGCCGACTGCGGTAAAAAAAGTGGCGGCGAGTCAGCGTTATGATGCGGTGATCACGTTAGGGGCGGTGATTAGAGGTGGTACCCCACATTTTGAATATGTTGCGGGTGAATGCGTTAAAGGGATTGGTGCCGTCGCAATGGCGTATGATATTCCCGTGGCTTTTGGTGTATTGACCGTTGATACCATTGAGCAGGCAATTGAACGTGCCGGTACCAAGGCGGGTAACAAAGGTGCCGAGGCTGCGATGAGCGCGATTGAGATGGCAAGTTTAATGCGTTCGTTAGACGCATAATTTTAGTTTATAACGTTAGTAAAAGGTATTATGAGTCGAACACGTAGTCAGGCGCGTCGTTGCGCCGTGCAGGCATTATATCAGTGGCAATTGACCGGAGCGGATGTTGCCGAGGTTGCCGCACAGATCCTTGAAGAGAAAGATGTCAAAAAAGTCGATAGTAGTTATTTTCGTGGTCTGTTGAGTGGTGTGGTAAAGCAGGTTAATAAAATGGATGAGTTATTGATGCCTGCCCTGGATCGTTCGATTAAAAGCCTTGACCCTGTTGAGCTAGCAATTATGCGCATGGGTGCTTACGAGCTTCAATATAATATTGATGTGCCTTATCGAGTGGTGATTAATGAAGCGGTTGAGCTGGCCAAAACCTTTGGTGCGGATCAAGGGCATAAGTATGTCAATGGTGTGCTTGATAAATTAGCGGTGACACTGCGTGGCCAGGAAGTTAAGCAGAAGAGACCCCGCAGGTAACGATAGTTTTAACCATGGTTGCGATGGAGTTTGAACTGATCGAGCGTTACTTCACCGGCTGCGGCAGTGAACGTGATGATGTGGTGCTCGGTGTCGGTGATGATGCAGCGATCCTGTCGTTGCCAGCAGGGCATGAGTTGGTTGTCTCAACGGATACGCTGGTTGCTGGCGTGCACTTTTTCCCAAATGTTGACCCCTGTTCGTTAGGCCATAAAGCACTGGCCGTTAACCTGAGTGATCTGGCTGCGATGGGTGCCAGGCCTGCGTGGGTGACGCTTGCGCTGACACTGCCGCAAGTGGACGAGGTGTGGCTTGCTGCGTTTAGTCAGGGCTTTGCCGCGCTGGCTCATCAACATGGGGTACAGTTGATTGGCGGTGATACCACCAGTGGTCCGCTGTCGATCACTGTGCAGGCGATGGGTTTTGTTGAAATGGGCAAGGCGTGGCGACGTGATGCTGCAAAGTTGGGTGATTGGGTCTATGTGAGCGGTACGCTCGGTGATGCGGGCCTGGCATTGCTGGCAATAGAGCAACAGATAGCATTTCCGCAAAATCAACTGTCCAGGATCATCTCCCGCTTAGAGAAACCAACGCCTAGAATTGTTGAAGCATTGGAGTTGAATGGCCTGGTGAATGCCGCCATTGATCTTTCGGATGGTCTGCTGAGTGATCTTGGCCATATTCTGAAAGCGAGCAGGGTTGGCGCGAAGATTCAACTGGATGCGTTGCCGTTGTCATCCGCTTTTCGTGGTTGTCAACAAGATAAAGTTGCGCAACAACTTTCAGATGAGTGTTGGCAATCGTTACCGCTGTTGGCGGGTGATGATTATGAGCTCTGCTTTACGGTTGCTTCAGAGAAACAATATGAAGTCGCAGCGACACTCGCGATGCATGGCTTTAAGGCGCACTGTATTGGGCGCATTGATAACGGCAGTGGTTTGCGTTGTATACAAAAAAACGGTAAACAGTATCAAATAGAACAATCAGGTTATGAACATTTCAAAGGTTCAGTGTAGATGAGCAAATATAATAGACGGCTGTTGTTATCAGATCTAAAAGAGCCCGTTAATTTCTTTGCGCTGGGTTTTGGTGCGGGGTTATCAAAATATGCACCGGGAACGATGGGTACTCTGGTGGCCGTGCCGCTGTATCTACTACTGCAGCCTTTATCGTTGGCCAGTTATATTGCGGTAGCCATTGCCGTAACGTTGGTGGGTATCTGGTTGTGTGATCGTTCAGCAAAAATGCTGGGGGTGCATGACCATCCCGGTATTGTATGGGACGAAATAGCAGGTTATCTATTGACAATGATTGCTGCTCCAACTGGCTGGCAATGGATTGTATTAGGGTTTGTGCTGTTTCGCCTGTTTGATATCTGGAAGCCGTGGCCAATCAAGGTGATTGATCGTCAGGTGGAAGGTGGCTTCGGTATTATGATGGATGATGTGGTGGCGGCGCTGTTTGCATGGGGAGTATTGCAGTTAATTGCATTATTTGTTGTGTAACGTCACCTAGTTAGCTTGTTTCAGGCACCATTCGGAGTTCTGTAGCCATTGTGAAAAATCATCGCTTGATTTTGGCATGCTGATATAGCTTCCCTGCGCCATATCACAGCCCATTTTGTCGAGAGCATTCCATATCTCTGGTGATTCAACTCCTTCTGCGATTACTTTTCGGCCCATATTGTGGGCGAGGTCAATGGTTGAACGAACGATAATGTAATCGTCTCTATCATTGATCATATCCATCACGAATGACTTATCAATTTTGATTTCATCCATCGGTAGCTGTTTGAGGTAGGCGAGTGATGAATAACCTGTTCCAAAATCATCGATCGAAAGATTGATCCCCATCGCCGATAACTCTCCTAACACTTTCATCGCGCTAACCGGGTCTGACATCACGGCGCTTTCAGTGATTTCAAGCACCAGATAGCCTGTATCTACGCCGCTCTCATTGCAGGCTTGCTGAATGTGTTTTGTTAATTGAGAGTCGTGCAAATTATGGGTGGAAAGGTTTACCGCTACTTTCAGTATGTGTCCCATTTTGTGCCATTGGTGGCAAGTGCTTAATGCCTCACGTATCACCCATAGCGTGAGAGGTCTGATGAGCCCTGTGTGTTCTGATAATGCAATAAAATGGTCTGGTGTCATGAGGCCAAAACGAGGGTGTTGCCAACGTACTAATGCTTCTACTTCGGCTACATTACCAGTTTTGAAATCAATCTTGGGTTGATAGTGCAAGCGCAGCTCATCATTGTCGATGGCATGGCGTAACTCAGTGGTCAGTGCGAGGCGATCACGGCTGTGTTGATCGTGGCATGGGTCATAAAAAGTGTAATCGCCATTATTATTTTTAGTCACATACATTGCGATATCGGCATGGCGCATCAATGTGGATGTATCGCTGCCGTGTTCAGGAAACAATGCAATTCCGATGCTGGCGCCGACATGAAATGCCTGTTCTTCCAGTAGAAAGGGTTGGTCGATGGCATGGGTAATGGCGGTGGCGATATTAGCTGGTTCCGTTCTACCTTCGATGGCAGGAAGTAGAATAGCAAACTCATCACCGCCGAGTCGTGCGACGGTGCACGATTGATGCAGTGCTTCACGCATGCGCATGGCTACTTGTTGCAAAATGATATCGCCATAGTGATGGCCTAGCGTGTCATTGATCTCTTTAAATCGATCAAGGTCGATCATGAAAAGTGCAAACTTTGTTTTATTGCGCTGACTGGTCAGCATTGTCTGGTTGAGACGGTCTAGCAGTAACACGCGGTTAGGCAGGTCTGTTAGTGAATCGTGCAGTGCCTGATGTTCTAGCTCTTCATTGGCGGCGGCCAGTTCACTGGTGCGAATAATCACGCGACGTTCAAGTTCATCATGTAGTTGTTTTAATTCATTCTCAGCATTTTTTCTTGCCGTAATATCATGGGTGACATAAATATAGTGAGTCTGATCATTCACAATCATTTTACTAATAGCCACTTCTAGTGGGAATATGCCCCCGTTTTTGCGATAACCTTCAGTCTCCTGAAGTTTGCTTTGAGTGGCTGAGACAGCGTTATTGGTAATGATGTTATGTTGTTCTATCGCTAACAACGCATTGACATCGAGCAGGATATTGATGTGCTCTTCGATGAGTTCTCCTTTGGTGTAATCAAAAAGGCTAATGGCCGCTGGATTAAGCGACTCAATCATCCCTTCGGTATTGGTAATGATGATGCCATCAACCACATTATCCATTACCGAACGTAGGTGTGCTTCGCGTGCAAGTAAATCCTGATTATGTTTAATCAGTGCTTTTTTCATTGTCTCAAGGTTGTCGGTCAGGCTGGCAACTTCAGAAATTGATGAGATGACGTTGAGTTGCTTGTCTGTATTCCCTGATGCGATGGCGCGCGCATCATCACGCAGTTTCCGTATCGGTCGGGTTAGTTGTTGGCCTAGCAAGCCAGAAAGGATCAGTGTGATTAAAATGTACGCAAAGGCCAGCACGATACTGACTTGATAGGTGCTTTGAATCTGCCTGGCAATCGGTTTTTCATCAAAACTGGTTTGTAGCGTAGCGGTCGTTCCCTTGCTAGTGATGAGAGTAGTGGTGACATGGTAGGCATTATCATCATGCTGAGCAAATTGTTGGTCTTCTTTAAAGGGGATCAATGTTGCGGTACGTGATTGGCTATGAATGACATTGCCCGTTTCATAGACTAATGATGCAGCGAGAATTTGATTGCTGCTGACAGCATCATTGAGCAGATTGGCTATTTTTTGTTGGTTGATATCGTGCGATACGAGTGTTGCTAGCAGTTCTGATTTTGAATTGGCCTGCTCGATGAACCTTGATTCATAGCCATCTTTGACGATGATATTGATGCCGAAAAAGAGGATTGGGATCAATATGGAGTGTATAAGCAGTTCCCCGAGCACCATGCGTCCGGTCAGGGTGCGAATAAAGCTGGTTATTCGTGTTGTCCTAGTCATTATTAATATAGTTCAGACCTGCCTGGGTTGTAGCTTACGTATCATCACATAAATCACTTGGCTTACCAAATCACCATTCAAGATATGCTAATTGCCGCTCTGTGCAAGCGTAGTGCGTACTAAAGGGCACCTCTATTAATTCATGAACGCGCAGCTTAAATTCCAAATCCGCACCATCAGCGTTGTCAATTTTGGTAATAGTCCCGCTACGGTGTGCTCCCTTGGGTATTACCTGCTATTGACGCCTTGATGTAACGAATTTTGAATTCAAGCTGTTACGCCCAGAATTAATAGAGGTGCCCTTAAGATTCGGTTTATGGATTGAGGTGAATATTTGTATTTTAGAATATTATGATGTTGTTGGTTGAAGAGAGATGTTTTTCCTTTTTATTTGCGTGGAAATTAATGGTCGGTTTGCTTTATTTTACTTTTTCAATCAAGGCGTAGGCTGAATGATTATGGATTGACTCAAAATTTTCTGATTCCAGGGTATAGGCGGTGATACGATCATCGGCATTCAGGCGCGCGGCGACATCACGTACCATGTCTTCAACGAACTTGGGATTATCATAAGCGCGTTCGGTAACAAATTTTTCATCGGGGCGCTTCAATAGACCAAAAATTTCGCATGATGCTTCCTGTTCGATAATATCGATCAGGTCTTCAATCCACACAAACCCTTCAGTACGGGCGGTAACGGTGACGTGCGAGCGCTGATTGTGCGCGCCGTAATCAGAAATCTCTTTAGAGCAGGGGCAGAGGCTGGTAACGGGTACCACCACTTTGATGGTCATTACTGTCTTGCCACCTGTGATCTCTCCAATCAGCGTGACGTCATAATCCAGCAGGCTCTTTACCTTGCTGATGGGTGCCTCTTTATTGATGAAGTAAGGAAAACTCATCTCAACATGACCCGATTCCGCATCTAACAGATTGGCCATGTTGACCATGATTTCATCGAAAGACTCAACGCTGATCTCTCGTTCATGAGAGTTTAGTAGCTTCACAAAGCGGGACATGTGAGTCCCTTTGAAATTGTGGGGTAGATCGACATACATGTTAAAGGTGGCGATGGTATGTTGCTCACCTTCGCTGCGATCTTTTACGCGCACCGGATGGCGGATATCTTTGATGCCGACTTTATTGATCGGAATCTGGCGATTATCCGGGGTGTTTTGAACATCTGCGATTTGGGTGGTGTCGTTCATTACGCTTGATCCTCTGAATAACGCACACAGGCGCGTTCGGTTTCCCATAGTGTGATGGCGCTGACACGTAGCACATCACTGTTCAATTTTTCTGACAGCTTTTTAAAAAGGAAGGCTGCGATATTTTCAGCGGTTGGATTGATCTCATCAAAAGGAGGTATTTCATTGAGATAGCGATGATCCAGTTGATCAGCAATCGCATTGGTCTCTTTTTTAATGGTCTTGAAATCGATGCCGATGCCGAGGTGATCCAGCTTGGTGCAAATCACCTCTGCCTCGACCTTCCAGTTGTGGCCGTGTAGACGACAGCAATCGCCAGGGTAGTCACGCAGTGAATGTGCGGCAGCAAAGTCGGTAACGATCTTGAGTGTGTAACGAGCGGGCATAGCTATAATCTTGACTGAATTAGTGGGAATTGGTGCGAGTGGCTATTGTATTGCAAGACGCCTGCTGATGAAAGTCATTTACACTGTTGATGAGGCCTTCCTTGCTGAGGCCGTAGCTCTCAAGTAGTGATTCATGGTCACCTTGTTCGCAATATTCATCAGGTAGACCGAGGTTGATCACCGGCCTGACAACACGGTGGGCGTTAAGTACTTCATTTATCGCACTACCAGCACCGCCCATAATGACATTTTCTTCGATAGTGAGCAGCAGTTCGTGGCTATTGGCCATTTCCAATATAAGGGCTTCATCGATCGGTTTTACAAAGCGCATATCGACAACGGTGGCGTTCAGTGCTTCACCTGCAGCAAGCGCTGCTTGAACGCGGCTGCCAAAGGCGAGAATGGCGGTCGATTTTCCTTTTCTAAGAACGCGCCCCTTGCCAAGTTCTATTGCTCGCATCTCTTTTTTAACGGTAGTGCCCGGGCCGCGGCCGCGTGGGTAACGCACGGCTGTTGGGCCGTTATGTTTGGCCGCGGTATAAAGCATTTGGCGACATTCGTTTTCATCGCTCGGGGTCATCACCACCATATTAGGAATGCAGCGCAGGTAGCTGATATCAAAGCTGCCAGCATGGGTCGCGCCATCGGCACCGACCAGACCAGCACGATCGATGGCAAAGAGTACTGGTAAGTTTTGGATCGCGACATCGTGGATCAGCTGATCATAGGCGCGTTGCAGGAAAGTTGAGTAGATCGCCACCACTGGCCTGATGCCATCACAGGCGAGTCCGGCGGCGAGTGTCACGGCATGCTGTTCTGCAATACCGACATCATAAAAACGATCTGCAAAGAGGTGTGAAAATTTAACCATGCCGGAGCCTTCACACATCGCAGGGGTAATTGCGATGAGGCTGGGCTCTTCTTTCGCCATATCGCATAACCAGTCACCGAAAACCTGGGTGTAGCTTGGGCTGCCAGACTTGCTGGCATGCATTTTGCCGCTGCTGGGGTCAAACGGGGTAACGCCGTGATAGGTACAGGGGTTCTCTTCTGCAGGCAGATAACCGCGCCCTTTTTTAGTCACCACGTGCAGGAACTGTGGCCCTTTGTGCTGCTGCAGGTTTTGCATGGTGGTAATTAATGTTGGTATATCGTGCCCATCGACCGGGCCGTAGTAGTGAAAACCGAGTTCTTCAAACAGCGTGCCGGGGATCACCATCCCTTTCATATGTTCTTCGGCGCGACGTGCCAGTTCACGCATCGACGGCACGACACTTAATACTTTTTTGCCACCTTCTCGTACCGAGGTATAGAGCTTGCCTGAGAGCAGTTTTGCCAGATAGTTCGACATCCCGCCGACGTTAGGTGAGATCGACATTTCGTTGTCATTGAGGATTACCAGCAGGTCGTTATTAAGATGGCCTGCGTGGTTGAGTGCCTCAAAGGCCATTCCTGCGGTCAACGCACCATCGCCAATGATCGCGACTGCCTTGCGTTTGCTACCCGTCTTTTCGGCGGCAATCGCCATGCCGAGTGCTGCACTGATCGAAGTACTGGAGTGGCCCACACCAAAGGTGTCGTATTCACTCTCGGAGCGTTTGATAAAACCGCACAGGCCATCTTTTTTTCGCAGGGTGTTCATGCGTTCACGGCGGCCGGTGAGGATCTTATGTGGGTATGCCTGGTGACCGACATCCCACACGAGGCGATCATCCGGTGTGTTGTAGACGTAATGGAGTGCCACGGTCAATTCAACCGTGCCGAGGCTGGATGAGAGATGGCCACCTGTTTTGGCGACCGACTGAATCAGGAAATCACGCAGCTCGCGTGCCAGCGGCTCCAGCTCCGCTGCAGAAAGCTGGCGAAGATCCGCAGGGGAATCTATCTTGTGTAGCAGTGGATATCGTTTGTTGTCAGTGGTTGTCATTGAGCTCTAATCGGCTGTTTTTACGCAATCGCGCAATATAACATAAAAAGTATTGATTCTGGCTGTTCGAGTACGCGCTCTATGGAGCGGAAAAACTGAGCTAGTTGGGGCGTTGTACGATGTATTCTGAGATCCAGCGTAGTGAATCTGCTTCGCTACCCAGTGTGGCGAGGTTTTCTAGTGCCGATTCGTGTAGCTGTTGCGCCTTCTGTTTTGCGCCATCCATTCCAAGCAGTGCGGGGTAAGTGGGCTTGTTGCGGGCGATGTCGGCCCCCTGACTTTTACCCAGTACGTCGGTAGATGCTTCGATATCGAGGATATCGTCGCGGATCTGGAAGGCGAGACCAATATCCGCTGCATATCGATCAAGACGGGTCAGTAGTGCCTCATCACAATCCGGCGCGCTTAATACGCCAAGACGCACGCTGGCACGGATCAATGCACCTGTCTTTTGCGAGTGCATGTATTGTAGTGACGCGAGGGTGAAATTGGTACCTTTGCCATCTGCTTCAAGGTCGATTGCCTGGCCCCCCGCCATCCCGAGGGAACCGCTGGCATGCGCCAGTGTTTCGATCATTTTGATTCGCAGTTCGATGCGGGTTTGAATAGCGATATCTACAGCCAGTATATGAAATGCCAATGATTGAAGTGCATCGCCGACTAATACGGCGGTCGCCTCATCAAATGCTTTGTGGCAGGTGGGTTTGCCACGGCGCAGGTCATCGTCATCCATCGCAGGCAGGTCATCATGCACTAGCGAGTAACTATGAATGAGCTCAATCGCACAGGCAGGGCCATCCAGCGCCTCAGCATTGACGCACAGCGCTTTGCCGGTGGCGTAGACCAGCAGCGGCCGCACATATTTGCCGCCGGAGAGTGCTGAATAGCGCATTGCCCTGTGCAGGGTTTCGGGTTTGCTATCTTCAGCGGGTAGCCAGTGATTGAGTGCCGCCTGTACCTGATCTTTGCTTTGTAAAATCAGAGCCTTAAATGAAGCGCTGTTATCTGTGATGGTATTGGGATCAGTCACGGTCGGTATCAAACGGTTGAGTATGGGCGTCAGCGTTGTTTTTCAGGAGGATTTCAACTTTTTGTTCAGCGCTCTTTAGCGCCTCCTGACAGGTGCGGGTGAGCACAATACCGCGTTCAAAGTGCTGCAGCGACCGCTCAAGGGTGATTTCACCCGCTTCCATCTGTTCGACCAGCGTCTCCAATTCTTCGAGTGCGGCTTCAAAATTGGGTGGGGAATCTTTTTTACTGCGCTTCTTTGTGACCAAAATTGTCTCCGTACGGCATCGATGGCCCTCAATTGCGGGCGGATTTTATTCTCGGGCTGAATTCTACTATAAAAATCGGCGGCCGACATAATGGACGGAAATGGCGCTTTTATTCGCTGTCGGCTTGGTGCTAGACTCCATGCCCGTCGGCAATCCTATAAAAGCAAGGCCGAAATTGAACTGGAACAGGGAACAGGAACGTACATGAGTAAAGATTATGATGCCTCGTCGATTGAGGTATTAACCGGCCTGGAACCGGTTCGCAAACGCCCCGGGATGTATACCGACACCACGCGCCCCAACCATCTGGCACAGGAAGTGATCGATAATAGTGTCGATGAGGCGGTTGCGGGTTATGCCAAAACACTCTCGGTCACACTCTATAAAGACGGCTCACTAGAGGTTGAGGATGACGGCCGCGGTATGCCAGTTGATCAACACCCGGTAGAAAAGGTGCCAGGTGTTGAAGTGATCATGACCAAGCTACATGCGGGCGGTAAGTTCTCCAATAAAAACTATCAATTCTCCGGCGGCCTGCATGGCGTCGGTGTCTCGGTGGTAAACGCGCTCTCTAAGCGGGTTGATGTCAAGATCAGGCGTGATGGCAAAGAACACACCATGGCATTTGAACATGGTAGCAAGGTCGAAGAGCTCAAGGTGGTCGGTACCGTTGGCAAAAAAAATACCGGCACTTCGATCCATTTCTGGGCGGATGGTAAATATTTCGATTCAGCCAAGTTCTCAGTCTCGCGTCTGCGCCATGTGTTGCGTGCCAAAGCAGTGTTATGCCCCGGCCTGCATGTCTCCTTTTTTGATGAAAAGGCTAATAGCCGTGAAGAGTGGTATTTCGAAGATGGTCTGAGTGACTATCTTAATGACGCGGTAAAAGGCTATACCTTGTTGCCAGATGAATTGTTGATTGGCAGCCTTTCCTCAGAACGTGAAGCGGCTGATTGGGCAGTGGTCTGGTTACCTGAAGGTGGCGAGTTGATCACTGAAAGTTACGTCAACCTGATTCCCACAGGGCAGGGCGGTACCCATGTAAACGGCCTGCGTACCGGTTTGACCGATGCAATTCGTGAGTTCTGCGAGTATAGAAACCTGCTGCCACGTGGCGTTAAACTCGCACCGGATGATGTATGGGAACGTTGCGCCTATGTACTATCAATCAAGCTGGAAGATCCGCAGTTTAGTGGGCAGACCAAAGAGCGTCTGTCGTCACGCGAATGCGCCGCGTTTGTCTCCGGCGTAGTGAAAGACTCCTTTAGTCTGTGGCTTAATCAACACACCGATGCTGGTGAACAGATTGCAATGCTGGCGATTAGCAATGCACAATCGCGCATGCGCGCCGGTAAAAAAGTGGTGCGCAAAAAAATTACCACCGGTCCTGCACTGCCGGGCAAGTTAGCGGACTGTAGCTCACAGGACCTTGAACGTACCGAACTCTTTTTAGTGGAAGGTGACTCGGCGGGTGGTT
>QIJH01000125.1 GCA_003232725.1 Chromatiaceae bacterium
CCATATTTTTTAAGATGCGCCACCACTTTATGCACTTCATGGTCATCAACAAAGGCACCATGAACACGTGTCGGTACTGCCGTACCCGGTGGCAGATAAAGCATGTCACCATGGCCTAATAACTGCTCAGCACCACCCTGATCCAGAATGGTACGTGAATCAATCTTGGATGAGACCTGAAACGCAATACGCGTTGGAATGTTGGCTTTAATCAAACCGGTGATCACATCCACCGACGGACGCTGTGTCGCCAGAATCAGATGCACACCTGCCGCACGTGCCTTCTGCGCCAAGCGCGCAATCAACTCTTCAACTTTTTTACCCACGGTCATCATCATGTCGGCCAGCTCATCGACAATCACCGTGATATACGGCAACGGCTCAAGCATAATAGGCTCTTCACCATCAACCGTCAGTGCATCGGAGGGTTTTGCCAGCGGGTCTGGAATCGGATTACCACTATCGATCGCATCCTGTACTTTGCGATTAAAGTTGGCGATATTGCGTACTCCGAGTGCCGCCATCAAGCCATAACGTCGCTCCATTTCAGCAACACACCAACGCAGCGCATTGGCAGCCTCTTTCATATCTGTTACCACAGGCGCAAGCAGATGAGGAATGCCATCGTAGATTGAAAGCTCCAGCATCTTCGGATCAATCATAATCAGGCGCATCTCTTTTGGTGATGTGTTATATAGCATACTCAGGATCATCGCGTTAACCGCAACCGACTTACCAGAACCGGTAGTCCCTGCCACCAGTAGATGCGGCATCCTGGCCAGATCAACCGCTACCGGATTACCACTAATATCCTTACCGAGCGCCAACGTCATTGGTGCCGAAACCCGATCATACGCTTCCGACTGGATGATCTCACTCAGGCGCACCATCTCACGGTGTTCATTGGGAATCTCAAGCCCCACTACCGATTTACCCGGAATCACTTCAACAATGCGCACACTGATCGCCGACAGTGCGCGCGCCAGATCTTTCGCCAGATTGCTGATCTGACTCACTTTCACTCCTGCTGCAGGCTGCAGCTCATAACGGGTAATCACCGGCCCGGGATGCACTTCGACCACCTGCACTTCAATACCGAAATCCTGTAGTTTCAACTCGACCTGGCGAGACATCGCCTCAAGCGAGGCATGAGAAATATTATTTTTCGTTGGCTCCGGTTCATCCAGCAACGACAACGGCGGCAGATCACCTTGGGTAGTGGTCTTAAAGAGCGGCACCTGACGCTCTTTTTCCATGCGGGTACTCGGCTGCAATTTTTTGATCACCGGTTCAATACGCGGTTTAACGCGCGTCTTATCTTTCTCTTTCGCCACCGCCGTCACTTCATTACGCTCATTGCGCACCCGACGTCCTTCAAGATAGTCACGCAGACGGTCGTACTTACTACACAGAGCATCAATCAATTTGAAAGTAAGCTCACCGGTACGATCCATCAACACAATCCATGACAGACTTGTAAAGAGTGTAATCCCGCTCATAAACAGCGCCAGCAGCAATAACGTCGCACCGATAAAGCTAAACGGTGTCACTAGCATGCCACTGACCACACCACCCAACACACCACCGGCACCGGTACTCATCGGTAACGCTTCAGGCGAGCTGACAAAATGAAGAGCGGCCAGACCACTGCCAGCAATTATCGTTAACAGGAAGCCACCGCTGCGCAGGGCAAACTGTCGCATATCAACCAGCTCTTCTGAGGCATCGCCGCGATAGAGCAACCAACCACCATAGGCCACCATCAACGGAAACAGATACGAAAAATAACCGAACAGAGAGAGGAAAATATCCGCAAACCAGGCACCCGCGACACCACCTTTATTATGGGCAATGTCACTATTGGAACTGTGAGACCAGCCAGGATCGTTGGCATCATAGGTCACCAGCGACAGCAGCATATACAACGCCACCACGCCAAGAATAAAGAGCGCGCCCTCACGCAACCCTCTCACCATATGGCCCGCCAATGGCGATGGCCCCTCTGATTTATTACGCGATGCTCGTCCCACTCACTTAGTCTTTAAAATTTGAGATTAAAATTCGGTATCCGACATCAAAAAATGGCTGCCGGCGACTGTAAAAACAGTATCGAATTATGCCATAGATTATTTAATCACGCCCCAAATAAGTCACGATTGTTTTAACGCCAGCTGGATTAATTCGCGATGAATTAATTCACCACCACGCACATTAATGCCCGCTTGCAGGCTAGCGTACTGATCCAGTTCACCATTAGCCAATTTAATCGCATACGGAATTAACGCTGCTGACAATGCCTGCGATGCACTGCGCGGCACCGCGCCTGGCATATTAGTCACACCAAAATGCACCACCCCCTCCCACACAAAAGTTGGGGTTTGATAATTGGTGGCGCGGGTCGTTTCAATACAGCCGCCTTGATCGACAGCAATATCGACCACCACGCTACCATCTACCATCGATTTAACCATCTCTTGTGATACCAGGTGCGGTGCCTTTGCACCAGGGATCAACACCGCACCGACCAGCAGATCAGCCCGTGCCACCTCTTCTGCGATCAGGTCATTGTAGGCGTAGAGTGCCGTCACATTAGGGCCTAACGCGCGCATCTGCTCCAGTTTGGCACGATCTTTATCAAACACCACCACTTCAGCACCCATCGAGGCCGCCAGCGTTGCCGCGCCACCACCTGCCACACCGCCACCCAGAATGACCACCCGGCCACGCGGGGCTGCGGGTAGGCCACCGAGCAAAATGCCTTTGCCGCCATTGGGCTGATGCAACAGCGTGGTGCCAATTTGTGTCGCCAGTCGCCCCGCAATATCACTCATTGGGGCAAGCAATGGTAATTGGCTATTTTCTTCAACCGTTTCGAAAGCGACACCAGTCAATCCAATATTAAGCAGTTTTTGGGTTAATTCAGGCTCAGCAGCCAGATGCAGGTAACTAAATAGCAGGTGATCTTTTCGCAGCAGGCTGATTTCGGGCTCAATCGGCTCTTTGACCTTAATAATCATCTCTGCGATCCCATAAAGCGTCGCCGCATCCGGTTGCAGCACAACACCTAACGCGCTGTATTGCGCGTCATCATAACCACTGAGTTCACCAGCACCCTGTTCCAGGAACAGTTCATGCCCCTGTTTTACCAATTCAGCCGCCGCAGCGGGAATCAGACCAACCCGCCCTTCGAGCGGTTTAATTTCACGCGGGATTCCAATACGCATCTTTGACCAGGCTCCTTGCTTCACGTAGTATTTCACCCATATTTTAGTCATGGGCACGGCAGTACCTTCAGAACGCTTTTCAGCCAAATATTGACATGACTTTAGGCTTTAACCCTTTGACATTTAAATGAATTATGGTAATTAAATCGTTCGAAAACTCAAACGCCTGAAACACCCAGCACTGTAGCACACCGACATAACAAATTAAGTACAATAATTGACACAAAATTGATGGAGCAACACCCATGAGCGAAACAAAACACTGCCGCCTGTTAATCCTCGGCTCAGGCCCGGCTGGCTATACTGCCGCGGTCTATGCTGCTCGCGCGAACTTAGCGCCTGTACTGGTAACCGGCCTGCAACAGGGCGGCCAGCTAACCACGACGACTGATGTCGATAACTGGCCAGGTGACAACGAAGGCGTTGAAGGCCCCGCGCTGATGCAGCGCATGCAGGCCCATGCGGAGCGCTTCAACACCGAGATCATCTTCGATCACATCCACACTGCCGATCTCACACAACGCCCATTTACCCTAACCGGTGACAGCGCTACCTACACCTGCGATGCACTGATTATTGCCACCGGTGCATCGGCGATGTACCTGGGACTGCCTTCGGAAGAGGCCTTCCAGGGACGCGGCGTTTCGGCCTGTGCCACCTGTGATGGTTTTTTCTACCGCAACCAGCCAATCGCAGTCATCGGTGGCGGCAACACAGCGGTCGAAGAAGCACTCTATCTATCAAATATCGCCTCACATGTCACCGTGATTCACCGTCGAGATAAATTCAGCTCTGAGAAGATCCTCGCCGATCAGCTGCTCAAAAAAGCAGCGACAGGCAATGTCACCATCGAATGGGGGCAGACCCTGGATGAAGTACTGGGTGACGACAGCGGCGTAACTGGCCTGCGCATGAAAAGCTTTGGCGGGGATGAGACCAGAGAACTTCAGGTTCAAGGGGTCTTTATCGCCATCGGTCACTCACCCAATACATCGCTGTTTGATGGCCAGCTGGAGATGGAGCATGGCTATCTGACGACGCAAAATGGCGGCAGTGCTAACGCCACGCAGACCAGTATTCCTGGCGTCTATGCCGCAGGCGATGTTTCAGACCCGATCTATCGCCAGGCGATTACCTCAGCAGGCTCCGGCTGCATGGCGGCACTCGATGCCGAGCGTTTTCTGGACAAGCTAGAAGACTCTCGGACTTAGGGTGAATAGAGATCCATTAAGCAATAAAATGCAGATAGGTTAGCAGCCTGAAAGAATTCAGGCTGCTACACTATAAAAAACAACTGAATCTGCATTGAAGAGGCACTCCAGATGTACAATGTAAATGAGTTAAGAAGTTTTCAGCGCATCAAAACAGAATGCACCGTTAAATACAGAAAAGCGGGTAGCAATGATGTGCAGAAAGAAGGCGTCACCAAAAACCTCAGCGGCAACGGTATCTTCTTCATCGCTAGCGAAGCCCTGGAAGTCAATTCACTTATTGAGATTCACCTCGTGCCCGGCACTAGCGCAACACCACCGCTTGATGCCGTGATCGAAGTCATTCGCTCAAACCCAGGCCAGTCAGAAGGTGAGTTTGAGATTGCAGGCATGATTAAATCTTTTACATAACCGCTAACACTATCACAACAGGACGGCTGATCACTTACCCCACATCAACGGCGCGGATCAAAACGTCTCACATACGCTCATGGATACTGCACGCCTTGCAAAACCGACACACCGCAACACGATGAAGTTCACCATTGCTGACAGCATTCAAGCGGTTCCCGCCGCCGACTGGAATCGCCTCGCGGCTGACAACCCTTTTTTGAACCACTCCTTTCTCAGTGCACTGGAACGCCATCAATCCATTGGCGCAGAAAGTGGTTGGGAACCACGCTACGTACTTGGCCATCGCAATGAGCAATTAATCGCAGCAGCACCTATGTACCTCAAGCACCACTCATGGGGTGAGTTTGTCTTCGACTGGGCGTGGGCTGGCGCCTATGAACGCAACGGGCTGGATTACTACCCCAAGCTAGTCATCGCAACGCCCTACACGCCCGTGCCCGGCGCACGCCTGTTAATAGAAGACCGCAATGACACACAAACGATAGCTGCGCTGATCGATTATATTCTCGACTACGCACAAACCAACCAGGTCTCATCGCTGCATTGCCTTTTCCTGGATGAGCATGATGAACAACACCTCAACCAACCGTCACTGATAGCACGCGCCGACACCCAGTATCACTGGGTTAATCACGATTACGAAGACTTTGATGCATTCCTCGCGCAACTCGCTTCTCGTCACCGGAAAAAAATAAAACGGGAACGACGACGCATCGAAGAAGCCGAGATCATCGTACAACTGCTCCATGGCAATGAAATAAACGATGAGCAATGGGAAAATTTTTACCGCTTCCACCGTAATACTTACTTAAAACGCGGCCATCAAACACCATTTACCATCGATTTCTTCAAAGAAATTGGCGCAACAATGGCAGATAACATCATCATGATCACGGCGCGAAAAGATGGCCAGGATGTCGCCGCCGCACTCAACTTTGTAAACAGCAACACCCTTTATGGGCGCTACTGGGGCTGCCTTGACGACTATCACAGCCTTCATTTTGAGGTCTGCTACTACCGCGCGATCGACTACTGCATTGCCAACAAATTCAAACGCTTTGAAGCCGGCGCGCAAGGTGAACACAAACTGGTGCGCGGTTTTTATCCGACCACCACCCACTCACGTCACTGGATCGCGCATCCGGCATTTAGAGAAGCGATTCAAAAGGCCGTCAATTATGAACGACAGGATTTAGAGCGCTACCAGGAGATGTTGAGCCGCTATCTACCGTACAAAAAGCAGCCCTCATGAATGCACCACTAGAACCTGCCTATCTAGACCCTTATCAAGCGGAATGCCACTTCCCGGATGTATCGCTTGCACTGGAAGAGCCAGATGGTCTACTCGCTGTTGGTGGCAACCTCTCAGTAGAAACACTTTTCAATGCCTACCGACACGGTGTCTTCCCGTGGTACAACGATGGCCAGCCGATTCTGTGGTGGAGTCCCAATCCGCGTGCCGTTATATTCCCGGAGCGACTAAGAGTCTCCCGCAGCCTGAAAAAACGACTTCGCCAACAACGCTTTGAGATCACCCTGGATCACGCCTTTGATGAAGTCATTCAAGCATGTGCCAATGCTCGCCGTGATGGCCTCGGCACCTGGATCAGCGCGGAGATGCAACACGCATACATCGAGATGCATCGCCTCGGCCATGCTCACTCAGTAGAAGCATGGCGTGATGGCAAACTGGTCGGTGGGCTTTATGGCATCGCTATCGGCCAGGTCTTTTTTGGCGAATCAATGTTCAGTCGTGAATCAGACACATCAAAAGTCGCCTTTGTCCATCTTGTCTTACAACTCAAAAAATGGCAGTTTTCACTGATCGATTGCCAGGTTGGCTCCAACCACATGAGCAGTCTCGGCACGGAAGAAATCGCACGCCCTGCCTTTATTGATCATATTGAAAGCGGCTGCAATAGACGAAGCCTCGCACCTAAACAGTGGAAAAACCCTCTTTTACTGCCTGACAGCGACTGATTAGTCATTTTTTTGATTCAATTTGGCTCTTATATGCAGCAATCGCGAGAAATAAAAAAAAATGGTGTATAATCTCGCCGCTCAGGTGGTAACCCCGACGGGCATGAGGCATTCACCCTGAAATATTCGGTTGAAAAGCCCACCACAAAAACAACTCAACTAAAACTCAAATTAGACGATTATTAGCGCATGGCAAAAGAAGAACATATTGAAATGGAAGGCACCGTCGTTGAGACACTGCCAAATACAATGTTCCGCGTGGAACTCGAAAATGGACATGTCGTCACCGCACACATCTCCGGAAAAATGCGCAAACATTACATCCGCATCCTGACGGGTGACAAAGTGACCGTACAGCTAACACCATATGATCTCTCAAAAGGGCGCATCACCTACCGCGCACGCTGATTCAGCAGCAGGGTTAAGCGTAATCGTAACGAAGGATTTCCAGCAACCGACCCGTTGATTGCTGGAACAGTGCAACTAACCACCGACGGTTTCTTCAACCCCTGCGATATCGAACGTCAGCTCATCATCTTTAACACCAATCTTCACTCGACCACCCTTAACCAGGCGACCAAACAGCAACTCTTCAGCCAATGGTTTTTTCACATAATCCTGAATCGTACGTGCCATCGGACGAGCACCCATCGCAGGATCATAGCCGTGCATCGCGAGCCATTCGCGCGCTGGCTCTTCAATATCAAGCACCACCTTTTTCTCTTCCAGCAGCGCTTCTAGTTCAATAATGAATTTATCAACCACATTGGCAATCGTCACCGCATCCAGCGCCTTAAACTGCACAATCGCATCAAGACGGTTTCTAAACTCAGGGGTAAAAGTGCGCTTGATCACTTCCATCCCATCAGATGAGTGGTCCTGATGCGCAAAGCCGATCGATGCTCGACTCATCTGCTCTGCACCTGCATTACTCGCCATGATGATAATCGCATTCCTAAAATCCACCTTACGACCATTATTGTCCGTTAACGTACCGTGGTCCATCACCTGCAAGAGCAGGTTAAAAACATCCGGGTGTGCCTTTTCAATCTCATCAAACAGCAAAACGGCATGAGGCTGTTTATTAACCGCCTCGGTTAACAGACCGCCTTGATCAAAACCAACATAACCCGGTGGTGCGCCAATCAAACGTGAAGCAGCGTGGCGTTCCATATATTCAGACATATCAAAACGAATCAGTTCAATGCCTAAAATGTGAGAAAGCTGGCGACAGACCTCTGTCTTACCAACACCCGTTGGCCCAGTAAACAGAAATGAACCAATCGGCTTAGTGGCTTCACCCAAGCCAGAACGAGACATTTTAATGGCCGTCGCTAGTGTATCGACCGCCTCATCCTGTCCATAGATCACCATTTTCAAATCACGCTCCAGGGTGCGCAGTTTAGCCTTGTCAGAACTACTCACACTCTTCGCGGGAATACGTGCAATTTTAGCAACAATCGCCTCAATCTCTTTCACTCCAATGGTTTTTTTGCGCTTAGATACGGGTTGCAAACGCTGATTGGCTCCGGCCTCATCAATCACATCAATCGCCTTATCTGGCATAAAACGGTCATTAATGTAACGCGAAGACAGCTCTGCAGCAGTCTTCAGTGAATCAGCCGTATACTTCACTTTATGGTGCTCTTCAAAGCGAGACTTCAAACCCTTCAAAATATCAATGGTTTCGTTCACTGAAGGCTCATCAACATCGACCTTCTGGAAACGGCGTGCCAGCGCGCGGTCTTTTTCGAAAATGCCGCGATATTCATTATATGTCGTTGAGCCCACACAACGTAATTCACCAGAGCTCAACACTGGCTTAAGCAAATTTGAGGCGTCCATCACCCCACCCGATGCAGCACCGGCACCGATAATGGTATGTATCTCATCGATGAAAAGCACAGCCCCATCTTCCTCTACAATCTGAGCAAGCAGCCCTTTCAAACGCTTTTCAAAGTCACCACGGTATTTTGTGCCCGCCAGTAACGCCCCCATATCAAGCGAATAGATCGTGCTTTCCGCCAGCACATCGGGCACCTCTTTATCAACAATCATCTTTGCCAGCCCTTCAGCAATTGCGGTTTTACCAACACCCGCCTCACCGACTAACAATGGATTATTTTTACGGCGACGACAAAGTATCTGCGCCACACGGTGCACTTCTGCATCACGCCCAATCAGTGGGTCAATCTTGCCCGCTTTAGCACGTTCATTAAGGTTTGTAGCATAGCTCTCTAACGGCGTCTTAGCAGCCTCCGGCTGATCTGCTGTACCGTCGACATCGGAGGAGACACTTTCATTTTCATCATCACTTGAGGTCTTTGAAAGGCCATGAGAAAGATGGCTAACGACATCCACGCGAGTGATATTTTGCTTATTCAAAAAATAGACCGCTTGCGAGTCTTGCTCACCAAAAATCGCAACCAGAACATTCGGCGCCCCTACTTCACGCTTGCCTGAAGATTGAATATGAAAAACAGCGCGCTGCAGCACCCGCTGAAAACCGAGTGTCGGCTGAGTTTCGCGCTCTTCGCTGCCGAGTAACGGGGTATTTTCTTCAAGAAAGGCTTCAAGCGCTTTCCTTAACCCATCGATATCGGCATCGCACGCTCTGAGAATCGCGCAAGATTCAGCGTTATCAAACAGTGCCAACAGCAGATGTTCTACTGTCATAAACTCATGATTTCTGTCTCTAGCAGACTGAAATGCTGCATTGAGTGTGTATTCAAGATCTTTACTTAACATTGGGCGCCTACCTAGATTTGGTTCGCTACGCTTCCTCCATGGTGCATTTCAGCGGATGCTGATTTTCGCGCGCGTATTGGTTTACCAGGGCTACTTTGGTTTCAGCGATATCACGTGTAAAAACGCCACAAACGCCAACCCCCCGTGTATGCACCTGCAACATGACCTGAGTTGCCTTCTCGTTAGCCATGCTAAAATGGTCCTGTAAAATATGGACAACAAAATCCATCGGCGTGTAATCATCATTAAGCAGTAACACTTTATAAAGTGGCGGACGTTTTAACTTTGGCCTAGCCTCCTGTAGTGCCAAATTATCGTCAGAACTATGTTGATCCTCTTTATCCATTATGCCTTCTATTATACCTTATCTTAATAAAAACATCACCTGACAACATCTTATAACAGCTTGTTTTACATGGGTAATTAGTTATTACCCAAAGCAAAAAACATCATACTAAACAACAACCCATTAGCCGTGAAATAAAAAACAGAATCCCATCTAATATGATAGCAATAATCCGGCCACCTTTCACCCCCCGCAACCGCAAGAAATTCACACTAACTGAAGTACTTGACTATTTTGCTTATTGGGCTATTGTTTTGCTACGCAGTCAATAGAAAAGGCTCCGGTTCATGCCTAACAAGATAGTGATGCTCGAATATGGAAGGGAGTATAGTTATGCCTAGTGGACTCGTTAAGTGGTTTAGTAACACCAAAGGATTTGGTTTCATCTCACCCGACGAAGGCGGCGAAGATATTTTTGCCCACTTCTCAGCCATCTCAATCGACGGCTATAAAACACTCAAAGGCGGCCAAAAGGTTGAATTTGAGCTCTCAGAAGGCCCCAAAGGCCTCTTTGCTGCAAATATAAAGCCTGATAAAGAGAGCGACGACGAACAAAAACTTAATTAGCCTCCGTCAGAAAACGGCTTAAGGACACCGCTATTAATTCAGGGCGCGGCAGATTGAACTCCAAATCTGCTACATCAAGGCATCAATAGCAGGCAATACCCAAGGGGCACACCGTAGCGGGACTATTGCCAGCTGATGTAGCGGATTTGGCGTTTGAGCGGCACGTTCATGAATGAATAGAAGCACCCTTAAGTAGACACCACCACTTAAGCGTTCTGGCGACAGGTTTACATCTAAAGCGAGGCCCGCACCCTCGCTCTTCGTTGTTATGCGCCAAAAATAATGACCCGCCAATCGACAGTCTAAACCCCCAACACCCGCTCCGCTCGATTAAGTGCTACCATCTACAGAGACCTTTGCACGACCACCCAAAAAGTTAGATGCTGATTTTATTCAACAAACCCTACGACGTACTCACGCAGTTCAGCGATACCGAAGGCCGAAAGACACTCAAGGATTTTATCGACATCCCACGCGTTTATGCCGCAGGCCGCCTTGACCAAGATAGTGAGGGACTGCTGCTGCTCACTAACGATGGCAAACTGCAGCACCGCATCTCACACCCAAAACACAAATTGGAAAAGAGCTACTGGGTACAGGTGGACGGCACCCCATCAGACGACGCCATTCGCCAGCTTCGCCAGGGAGTAGCGCTTAAAGACGGCTTAACACGTCCGGCCAAGGTTCGCCGCATCCAGCCGCCTGAAATCTGGCCACGCACACCAGCAGTGCGCTATCGCGCTCAGATTCCAACAACATGGCTGGAAATCAAGATCAGCGAAGGCAAAAACCGTCAGGTTCGGCGCATGACAGCCGCCGTCGGCTTCCCCACACTACGCCTGGTGCGCAACGCCATCGGGCAATGGAACCTGAAAGGCGTCGCACCCGGCGAATATCGAATCATCGACAACCCATAACCCTCAATCAGCAAACTGCTAAAAACGATAATATTTGCTATAATTCCCCGTTTCCATCCACCAGCAAACCGTTATAATACCTCACCAAATGCACAACCCGTCACCACAACAGATCATCGTAGGCATGTCCGGTGGTGTAGACTCCTCAGTCACCGCGCTCTTGCTACAGCAGCAAGGACAGTCGGTCAGCGGCGTGTTCATGAAAAACTGGGAAGATAAAGAGCCTGATGGCAGCTGTCCCGCTGCCATCGATGCCAACGATGCGATGCGGGTATGCGACAAAATCGGCATTCCAATGGATGCCGTCAATTTTGCCAGCGAATATTGGGATCACGTCTTTCAATACTTTCTCGATGAGTACAAAAGCGGGCGCACCCCAAACCCCGATATCCTGTGCAATAAAGAGATCAAGTTTAAAGCCTTTCTTGATTACGCCATGCGGCAGGGCGCAGATAAGATTGCCACTGGGCATTATGCCCGCATCACCGAAAAAAATGGCCAATTCAAATTATTAAAAGGCAAAGATGACAACAAAGACCAAAGCTATTTCCTCTACACACTCGGCCAGACACAGCTTTCAAAGGTGCTATTTCCACTAGGTGAATTGCCAAAAAGTGAAGTCCGCAAAATAGCCGCTGAAGCGGGTTTTGAAAACCACGCCAAAAAAGATAGCACTGGCATCTGCTTCATTGGCGAGCGAGAATTCAAAACGTTCCTCAACACCTATCTACCAGCACAACCTGGCGAGATTCAAACATTGGATCGCAAGACCATCGGTAAACACGACGGCTTGATGTTTCATACCATCGGTCAACGGAAAGGGCTCAAAATTGGCGGCCTCAAAGAAGATAGCAGCGGCGAACCATGGTATGTCGTTGCCAAAGATTTAGCGCGCAACATACTGCTTGTTGCACAGGGCAGCGATCATCCCGCGCTATTTAAACAGGTACTCAACGCGATCGACCTGCACTGGGTCAGCGCAGAGACGCCAACATCCCCCTATCATTGCAGCGCCAAGGTGCGTTATCGCCAGCAGGATCAATCCTGCATAATCACCTCGATTGAGAACGGCATAGCAACAGTACAGTTTGAACAACCACAACGCGCCGTAACGCCGGGGCAATCAATTGTATTTTATAATCAAGATGAATGCCTCGGTGGCGGCATTATCGACCAGATCGGCAACATGTTCACCGATATTTCAACCTCTTAAATATCAGCCAAGGTAAACACAATGAGTCATGCACCCAACGAAAAAATACTCGCGCTAGCCGGTGTATTTCAAGCCACACGCCTGGTACAGAAGGTCGCAACGACCAATAGCATCGATCAAATAGCATTCGAAACGAGCCTGAACAGCATCATCAAAATTGATCCACCCAACACGCTGGCGGTTTATGGCGGGACAGTAGAGGGCATCACACTAGGATTAGAACTACTACAAGAACAGTTTGGCGAAGACACGACCAAACGAGACATGGAACTCACCAAGTACATCGTCACCATCATGCACCTCACCGGCAAACTCACCAAAAATAAAGCGATGCTATCGACGCTCAGTAACGGCATTGAACGTGTACGCGCACAGACAGACCACTACCCCATTAGCCACGAAAATGTCATTGCTGGCATTGCCGATATCTATGTCAATACGATTAGCAATATCAAGCCACGTATCATTGTTAATGGCGAACAAGGCTACCTGGCAAACCCGGACAATGCCAATAAGGTGCGCGCGCTGCTACTCGCAGCCATTCGCTCAACTATTTTATGGCAGCAATGTGGCGGCAAGCGCCTGCAACTGATGTTCAAACGAAAAATTATCGCGCAAACAGCAGGGGAGTTTCTATATAATACCCCTGCCGCCCATTAAGCAATTAAGCAGGACAGCAATGGAACTCAATACGCTCACCGCCATCTCACCCATTGACGGTCGTTACAACGACAAGATCAATGAACTACGCCCGATATTTAGCGAATATGGACTGATCTATTACCGAGTCACCGTTGAAATCCGCTGGCTACAAGCACTGGCTAGCTGTCCAGAGATCGCAGAGGTTCCGCCACTCAGCGATGGTGCCAACAGCCACCTGCAAAATATCATCGATAGTTTTGGCTTAAGTGATGCGAAACGGATCAAAACCATCGAGCGCACCACTAATCATGATGTAAAAGCGGTTGAGTACTACCTGAAAGAGAAGGTTGCCGCCAATACAGAGCTAAACGCGGTTAATGAGTTCATCCATTTTGCCTGCACCTCAGAAGATATCAACAACCTCGCCTATGCACTGATGCTGCGTGAAGGCAGAACGCAGGTCATCGCGCCGGTGATGGATGACATGATCGGCACCATCACTCTACTAGCCCATCAATACGCCGCACAACCCATGTTAGCGCGCACCCACGGCCAAACCGCTTCACCCACCACCATGGGCAAAGAGATGGCTAATGTAGCAAGACGCTTGGCGCGCCAGCGCGACCAATTTATCCTTGCACCCATACTTGGGAAAATAAACGGTGCCACCGGCAACTACAACGCCCACTATGCCGCTTACCCAGAAATTGACTGGCACAGCTTTTCACAACGTTTTGTGACGAGCCTTGGCCTTGAGTGGAACGCTTACACCACACAGATCGAGCCGCATGATTTTATTGCACAGTATTTTGATTCACTGTCACACTTCAACACCATTCTGATTGATTATTCTCGTGATGTCTGGGGCTATATTTCTTTGGGCTATTTTAAACAGCGCACTGTTGAAGGTGAAGTTGGCTCATCCACCATGCCGCATAAGGTCAACCCTATCGATTTTGAAAATGCAGAAGGAAACCTGGGGCTCGCGAATGCGATCTTTCAGCACCTTGGCAGCAAGCTACCAATATCGCGCTGGCAGCGAGACCTGACCGATTCAACGGTACTGCGTAATCTTGGCGTTGGTCTCGGCTACAGCCTGATCGCTTATCGCTCATGCCTTAAAGGAATCTCAAAACTTGAAGGCAATCCTGCACGCATGTTACAAGACCTCGATAATGCATGGGAAGTGTTAGCAGAACCAATCCAGACCGTGATGCGCCGTTACGCTATTGAAAAGCCTTATGAGAAACTCAAAGCGTTAACCCGCGGACAAGCCATTACCCAGCAGGTATTTCAGGACTTCATCAACACCCTGGAAATACCTGAGGCAGAAAAGAAACGTCTGCTTGAGATGACCCCGGCCAACTACATTGGCATTGCCAACACCCTCGCGGCAAACGGATAATCATCATCTGCATTGCGTACAGCTTAGATGCTGTACGCAATGCCTACTCAAATTTCAGATTGCGATATCGCTCACAGATTTTTATCTACACAATATAGATAATAGATCTTGAAGGGTAAAAATATCTCCCTCCCCAGTTTTACCCTTCACAATGTCGTCAAAGCAATATTAACCCGTGCCCTGCATGTACTTCCCCAAGCAGACACGGGTTCTTTTTTCCTGCGTAACTATTCAGCTCACCCCTAAAGCTCGCTATTTCCGCATTAAAAATGGTAAGTGAAGGTTTTAGAGCCTCTCTCTTCCTTGCGACATAAGTTTTTTTCGCACAGAAGCGCTACCCCTTAAACAGGCCTGTGCTCACATCAGAAAAACACGGAAAGAGCGTCCTTTTACCTTACCCGCAGATAATTTTTTTAATGCATGATTCGCAACATTTCGGCTAACCGCCACATATGACCATTGATCAAAGATTTGAATCTTACCGACCTGTTTGCCATCAATCCCATCGTCACCCGTCAGCGCACCCAGAATATCACCTGCCCTTATTTTCTGTTTTTTACCACCGCCAATCTGCAATGTGGCCATCGCTGGTTTATAGACAGACTTATCCAGCAGGTTCAATGAAGGCAATGCCTCTATATCAATTGAATGTTTTAAATAGGCCTCAAGCCGCTCAATCTTATACTGCTCATTTTCACTAAATAAAGTGCAGGCAAACCCCGAACTACCGGCGCGCCCAGTGCGCCCTACACGATGAATGTGTACCTCTAAATCATTCGCAATATTGTAATTGATCACCGCATCCAGGTCATCGATATCCAGTCCTCGCGCAGCCACATCCGTTGCCACCAAAATCGAAATACTTTTATTAGAAAAGCGCACCAGGATCCGGTCGCGATCCTTCTGCTCCAGATCACCATTTAACGCCAACGCACTAAAACCCAATGCATCAAGAGACTCAGCAACTTCCAGCGTCTCTTTTTTAGTATTACAAAATACCAGCGTAGCAGTGGGACGATATTGCTGTAATAGCAATCTCAATGCCTGAAAGCGTGCCCCCCCGCCAGCATCCACCTTAAACAAATGCTGACGAATACTATCACTACCGTGCGTTGCATCCACCTGTACCACCAGCGGCTTTTTCATCATACGCTTAGCAATAGATTTAATCTCATCAGGGTACGTCGCGCTAAACAATAAGGTTTGGCGCTGCTGAGGGGCGCAATCAATGATCGCATCCAATGAGGGCTGAAAACCCATATCCAGCATTCGATCCGCCTCATCCAGCACCAATGTATTCAAACCATTCAGCTTGAGCGTGCCCCGTCGCACATGCTCTTCTACACGCCCCGGGGTGCCGACAATAATATGAGCACCACGTTCCATCGATCCTGTTTGCGCCTTAAATGGCACGCCACCACAGAGGGTCAATACTTTAATATTTTGAATAGCGCGCGCGAGTCTGCGCACCTCTTTTGCCACCTGATCCGCTCGGACACAACACCAGTGCCTGCACCTGAAAGTGTTTTGTATCCAGTTTCTCAAGCAAACCGAGGCTAAATGCCGCCGTCTTACCCGAACCCGTCTTCCCCTGCGCAATCACATCTTTACCTGCCAGAATATGAGGCAGACTTTCCGCCTGAATCGGCGTCATCTCCAGATATTCAAGTGATGAGAGGTTTGCGATCAGCGCAGGCTGAAGTGCAAGGGATGCAAAAGCAGTGTCATTCATGGGCAGTGGCTCCAGTCGCGGCCGTAAAGGGATGTTGGCTGCATAGCTCACCAACAAAAAAGGGCAAGACCATCAGGCCTCACCCTTTCTATGCCCTAAAATTAATTAGAGCGATGCCGACCAAAAGAGGCCAGCAACGATGTAAAACTAGATCGCGACGATGTTCTCAGCCTGAGGACCTTTTTGACCTTGAGTGACTGTGAATTCAACCTGCTGACCTTCGGTAAGGGTTTTGAAACCGTCACCTGAGATAGCGCTGAAATGAGCAAAAACGTCTGGGCCAGACTGCTGCTCGATGAAACCAAAACCTTTAGATTCGTTGAACCACTTAACGGTACCGGTAGTTGTAGACATAATAATAAATTTCGGCAGCCTCACTTTAAACGTGAACCAGCCATTTGTTGAGAAGTGTTGCTATTACTTATGATAAACAGGACGAAAACTAATACAGGACTTCGAAATGGTTGTGCATAAATGTAAGACGAACTTTCAAGCACTTAGGATTATATACACCATACCCCTGTTGTCAACGTGTATTATCTGATAATGCTGAGCGAATAATCACTACTCATCGAGTAGCATATTACTTTGAATTACATACAATAAATTAGTATCTTTTCCGCCAGGCAAGCAACAAGGAAAAACCGTCATTATGGGTCACTTACTCGGCATCGCCATCAGACACAAAAAACGGGGTGAGATGCAGGAATTAGCGAGTACGCATGTCACCCTCTCAACTGGCGTTGCCGATGATTTTCGCGGCAAACCCGGCAACCGGCAGGTCACCGTGTTAAGCATGGAAGACTGGCAAAGTGCCTGCAAAGAGATAAATCAAACACTGCCCTGGCCAACCCGGCGAGCCAATCTCTATATTGAAGGGATTGACCTGCATAATACAGCCGGACAATACCTGTATATCGACCAATTAGTCTTATTGATCACCCGCGAGACAGACCCATGCAAGCGCATGCAAGAGGCCCACGAAGGGCTCTTTGAGGCACTGGCAAAGCAGTGGCGTGGCGGCGTCTGCTGCCGTGTCATTCAAGCAGGTGACATTACAATCGGTAGCCGAGTGGCACTCATCGATGCACTATAACCACTCCACAGAGACAGTCGTGATCGCTGAGACACGTAGCTGGCTAAAAAACATCGTACTGCGCCACAACTTCTGCCCTTTCGCCCACAAACCATTCAAGCAGGAGACCATCCACTACCTCGTCTCTCAAGCGAGCAAACCAGAAACGGTCGCTGAATCACTCCTGCAAGCGCTACTGGAACTGCGTGATGGCGATATCAGCACCATTGAAACTACACTGTTCATCACCCCCAACTGTTTCTCGGAATTTGCTGATTACAATCAGTTTCTAAATGTTGCCGATCTACTCATCGAACAACTAAATCTACAGGGCATTATTCAGGTGGCCAGCTTTCACCCCGATTATCAGTTTGCCGATCTAAGCGCCAACGATGTGCGTAACTACACCAACCGCTCACTCTACCCAATGTTTCACTTGATTCTGGAAAAGAGTATCGAACACGCGCGCGCGACACATCCCGGTGTTCACGCCATTCCTCAAACCAACATGGCGCTATTAGAAAAACAGGGGCTCACTGAAACAGTGCGACAGTTAGCCGACTGTCGACGTAAAACCTAATCAAAGTGATTGATGTATAATAGCGACATTGATCAACAACACGGTGACCCCATGAAACTACTCATTCGAAATCTGGCCCGCACGACCACCGAAAACATGCTGCTAACCATGTTTGAAGCACATGGTATCGTCCAGTCATGCTCGTTAGTGATGGACAAAAAAACGGGCGATTCCAAAGGGTTTGGTTTTATTGAGATGCCCAAAACAGGCGAAGCCAAAATCGCCATCAAGATGCTCAACGGTAAAGAGATCGATGGCAGCAAGATTCGCGTCAAAAAGGCCGCGCCTAAACCTGACGAAAAATAAGCGTCAACTCACAAAAGACAAAACTGCAACACCCATCCAGCTCAATCCCCAATTCAATCCTTGGCGCGATATTTAAGCTCTATCCCCATCAAAAAATTGCGCAGCACCTGACTCTGACAT
The DNA here is from genome assembly GCA_003232725.1 of Chromatiaceae bacterium. Taxonomy (GTDB): domain Bacteria; phylum Pseudomonadota; class Gammaproteobacteria; order SZUA-140; family SZUA-140; genus SZUA-76. The sequence goes on from QIJH01000125.1 coordinate 18,481, forward strand.
TCACGATAGTTTTTATGTGACGGCTTGCGAAAAAAAGCACTTAACTCATGTTTACTGATGCGCACATTCGTCAACTCAAAAATGGCGAGTATCTCTTCGGCTGTTAAATTTAAAGCAATTTTCAACTTCCGAAAAACAATATTGTAGTTTAAACGCCGCTCTGGCACAGGCTGCTCACCTTCCCTCTTGCCACGGCGATCATTAATCAAACCATTGAGAAAAATAGCCAATTGCTCATCACGACACTTCTGAAATGCAGCGTCATCGTCCGCCTTCAACCACTCACTCACCTGCTCACGCGTCACCTCATGATCAGCTAGCGCAAATATTGCAATCATTTTAGAATCGTTAAAATCAAAGGCATAACGGATTCGGCGTAATATATCGTTATTGGTCACAAACGCTTCCTGGTTAAATTTAGACAAACTGCAATCGCACTAGGGAGTGTTAACAATTACCAGAGTGAGCGCAATTTTGAGGCATTTTTCGTGCTGACAAGGCACGGTGAGGCGCAATAGTGGTTCTATTGCAACGAGCCGCAACGCCGCCAGCGCGAAAAAGGGCCAGAATTGCGCCACGAACGGTGATTGTTAACACCCCTACATGCCATAAAAATGCCAGGCCGATTTATCAATCTTCACTCAAATGCTCACCTCAATCACCACTGTACAAAAAAACGACACTCGAACTTGTGAATATATATAAACTTTACACTTTTAAACGAGGGCCAACTGATATTAAATATAACTAATTGATTTTTGTAGTCTTTAATTTATGGCACCAATAATGCATACATCTTGCATTGTAGGGATTTCACTACAAACCAATAAATAATTTAGAGCACTATATTTTATGATTAAGCAAACCTTAAAAGCACTCGCAAGCACATTTGCTGCAGCCTTATTCGCATCTGCTGCAAATGCGGGCCTGATTCTTGAACAATATGATAGTAACACGCCAACCCCAGATACGATCGGTGGGTATGCTATGACTGACTTTAGCATCGTCAACGACACCCAAACTGGAGGCACATCAACAGTCAATGCCCCCATCAATGGCTCCCTGACGTTCACTGATATTGGCGGCGCAACACTAGACATGTCACGCGGCCTCGCAGATTCCACCAGCTGGTGGGTTAATGGCGAAACCAATGATTATGATATTTTCACCACCGGTGTTAACTGGGTAACTATTTTACTACCAGAAAACACGCGTGCATTTTCATTTAACGTTGGCTCAAACATGTCTGCACGCGGCTGGTTAACCGCAACTGAAGTAGCGGGCAACGGGATTGATGACAAACAATACTTTCGACTCAGCGCTAGCAACACACCTGGCTTTGGCATCTATGCAAACAACAGCCAAGGCCAATGCTCGGCAATCACATCAGTCACCATCGACCCATTCCAATGGGGCGTTGGCAATTTTTCGATCAACAATGACCCATGCAGTACCAGCGTACCCACGCCTGGCACAGCCGCCCTTCTCGGCCTGGGACTAGCAGGGTTACTGTTCGCGCGCCGCAAACCAAAGCACACAGCCTAACTCACCTACCACCAGCATCCATAAAAAAGCCCCCAACGATTCACTCATTGGGGGCTTTTTTTTCGACAATACTTATTAAGGGCGCCTCTATTAATTCATGAACGCGCAGCTTAAATTCCAAATCCGCACCATCAGCGTTGTCAATTTTGGCAATAGTCCCGCTACGG
>QIJH01000067.1 GCA_003232725.1 Chromatiaceae bacterium
CCTAGGTTGACACCGCTGGCGAGCATGGTGTCGAGAAAATCTCGCATGTTAAGGCGAGCCTTGATGTTGTCCGTGGTGAATAGCTCACCGCGAGGACTCAGTGCGTGACCACCTTTTTCAATGATTTCATCTGCGAGTGGGATGTCGCTGGTGATCACCAGGTCACCTGATTCAACGCGCCTGACGATTTCATTATCAGCCACATCGAATCCTTGCGATACCTGCACCATTTTAATGAAAGGCGAGGGCGGGGTGTGAATAGGCTGGTTAGCTACTAGGATTGTCTCTATCTTGGCGCGCGTCGCGGCGCGGAACAGGATCTCCTTAATCACCACCGGACAGGCATCTGCATCGACCCATATTTTCATCTTATTGTATTCTACTAAGCAGCTTTTTTAGAGAGTTTGATGTTAGCAATTAAACTGTGCTTTACCTAGGGTCTGTTGACGTTTCATTTTCATCACTGCTGGAGTCTCTTTTTTCGTCCTACCAGGCGGAAGAAGCGCAGTGTCGTCATTCTACATAGCCCTTCGGGTTGCGCCTGAAAAAACGCCATTCGGTGTTGCTCGTCGTTCATTGGGAGTGACCAAACCGCTCTCCTCGCGCCTTGATTGGCGATTTTTCAGGCGCAACAGTGGTGAAAATGAAACGTCAACTAGACCCTAGTTACATTGATTTTTTATTTATATGTCAAAACTATATCGTGCGGGTATGGCGTTGAGGGCTTGGTGTAAGTGCATTAAGGCGCTTTAACAGGGTGAGGATTTTAAAGTTCTGTTCTGCCTGTTTTTGTCCTTGTTTGCTACGCTGTTGTTGACGTATGAAGGTTTTCCACTCCAGGATGGTGTCTCGCTGGGCAGTTGGTAATAGTTGCTCGCTAGCGGCAATATTGGGCTGAAAATAGAGTGCTGCATGTTGATCGAATGTGAGTACTTTGAGTGAGTAGAGTTCACTGCTCATTTTGGCCATATTAGCCGGTGTAATGGCCCTGAGATTGTAACGAGACATCACCTCTTTGGCTGTTACTGCGAAATAGAGCACTTTATTCGCGCTAGGGTGGTGGTGGTATGGCACGAATTTGCCGACAATACGGCCAGAAGAGCTGAGATTAGCCGTATGGCGTGCATTGTTTGGCAAATAAGGGACTGGTTGTCTGGCATTAATCATTTTGGTGTAACCTTTCTTGTCTACTTTCTACTCACTAAAGCAAATTTGATGCCAATTAGTTGAAGGGTGAGACGGAAAGTTGATGGTGATTTGTTTGATGGGCTACTGACACCATGTTGTCAGCAGTCTGATGCGAGAATCCTATCTTTATCAATTTGGATCTGAATATGAGCAAAACAGAAGCGGAACCAGCTATGTTGATGCGTGATGGCATTAGCGAAGTGAGTGTGCATGCGTTGGCACTGCGTCTGAAATCTAACTGGAAGCCATTTAATACTGTTAAATTTGAACAACTGGTCTTTCCTGAATTACCAGCGCTGGGGCTGGGGGAGCGTATTCAGTTAGTTCGTCGCGCATTAAAAGAGGTGCTGCCGGATGATTTTCGCAAGGCGGTAGCGATTATGATCGACTCCCTCGGACCTGAAATTCCAGAAAATGGTCTTGAAAATGTCGATCTAGCCGGGCCGAATGGGTTTATTGTGATGTCGCAGACCGCCTATGTGGCGCGTTATGGGCTGAATCACTTTGATCGTTCAATGAATGCCTTTTATGAGATGACCCGTCGTTTTTCAGCAGAAGGTTCAATACGCTATTTTATCTTGCGGCATGAGCGTGAAACGTTAAAGCAGCTTGATGAATGGGCGTACGATGACAATTTTCATGTTCGGCGGCTGGTGTCAGAATGTACCCGCCCACGTTTGCCATGGATGATTCGCTTGCCTAAATATGTCGATAACCCTGCGCCGGTATTAACGCTGCTTAATAAACTCAAACATGATCCTTCTCTTTATGTGCGACGATCGGTGGCGAACAACCTTAATGATATTGCAAAAGATAATCCGGATCTCGTGACTAGTACCTTGCAGCGCTGGAATAAAAAACCACCCAGTAAAGAGATGGCATGGTTAACACGCCATGCGCTGCGTACTTTAGTGAAGCAAGGGAACCCTGATGCATTGACCTTGCTGGGTTATCCTCAGTCGGTCAAGTTGAGCGTGGAACAGTTCCTGGTGGGGCCGAGGCACTTATCATTGGGTGGTGAATTGAAGCTTAAGATCAAATTGGTTAGCGCTGAAAAAGAGCCTGTGCCGTTGATGATTGACTTTGTGCTACATCATATGAAAGCTAATGGTCAGTTGCTCCCGAAGGTATTCAAGTTGACTAAAAAGACGATCGCACCTGGTGAAGTGCTGATGATCACAAAGTACCACCCGATGCGTGCTATTACCACCCGCAAATACTACAGCGGTCGCCATGAAGTTGAATTGCAGATCAATGGCAAGATTGTCGCGAGTGATAGTTTTAATTTACAGGTCTAAATATAGTGCTGCGGATGGTATCCTGGCGCCATGAACAGTGATGATTATCTATTTGTTTACGGCACACTGCGACGTGGTGCGATACGTACTGATGCGGCAGCGCGAGCCTTTACACAGCTTGAAGCGGATGCCTCTTTTATGGGGCTTGCGACAATGGATGGGCGACTGTTTGAAGTAGACGGTTATCCTGGTGGCTGTTATCAGTTTGCGGTGGGTTCGCATGTGACTGGTGATCTTTACCAGGTGGATGTTGCCGCTGGTCTGTTTTCTGCGCTGGATGCTTATGAAGAGAGTGATTTCCATTTTGAGCAGCCTCGTGAATATCAGCGTCAGCGTGTGCCTGTTGCTTTAGGTGATGGTTCAGTCATATACGCCTGGGTCTACCTTTATAGCTGTTCGATAGATGCGCTGCTGACGATTGAATCAGGAGATTATCTTCTCTGGCAAAGGCAAAATGAAAAATTATTAGGCGATATTAAACTTGACCAAAACAGTAGGTTTTTAAATGGCCTGATGGGTAAGCTATTGTTTTGGCTGATTGTGCTGCTGGTTGTTGCGATGGCAGGTTTTTGGTTCTTTGGCCATACTGAATTTTTGTCGCATATTGATGTGATGGACTGGCGCTCAATGCTTGAAAGGTAATTAAATCTCATGATTGCTGATTAAACATTCGAGATAGTCGATGTTCAGGTTTGGTAAAGCAAGGAAGTGTTAAGTTTTGCAGCGACCAACGTAATTATTTATATATAAAAGCTGTACTGTTTTGACCTTTTTTGGTTAAATAGTCCCACTTGGTCGGACATAGCTTGAGAATTGGTTGAGGGGGAACGATTTTCAAGCTGTGTTTGGCTTAGTCTTGAACCGAGTCAGGTATTTTTTTCATCTGCATTGCGACCATCTTCAATGGTCGATACTTCTATAGAAAAACCATTTTTATTTTATAGCGCGCAATTCAGTTAATGTATTGTTGTATCTATCGCTCGCATTTTTTTATGGGATGGGTTTTGCTACTGACACAATGCTGTCAGTATCCCCTTGCTATGCTGTCGTCTCCAGAATGTGATTAAGATTAAATTGAAGGAGATAGATATGTTAGAAACACAGAAAGAAGTTGGGCGTTTTTGTTGGGGTGAATTATTGACCAACGATGTGGCGGGTGCAAAGCAGTTTTATGGGGAGTTGTTTGGTTGGCAGATGGAAGATATCGTTTGTGGCGGAATGGAGTACACCACAGTTAAAGTGAATGGTGACGACATTGGCGGCATTATGAAAACACCAGCAGAGGCAGGCGATATGCCATCGATGTGGGGTAATTACGTGACCGTTGACAATGTGGATGTTAGTGCGGCCAAAGCCGAGCAGATGGGCGGTGCAATCTATGTGCCCGCACAAGATATCCCCGATACAGGCCGTTTTTGTGTGATTAAAGACCCGCAAGGCGCTATGCTGTCACTGTTTTCACATAACAAATAAGGGCCGGGCATGGCGGACGTTTACTTCAACGAAGGGACCTTTGATTTTCTTGATCGACTCGCAGATAACAACCAGCGCGAGTGGTTTCATGAGCATAAGGCATTTTATGAAGGATGCGTACGCGAGCCTGCCTTGAGTTTGATTACAGATGTGGCAGAAGAGTTGCCACATCTGTCACCACATTTTGTCGCAATTCCTAAAAAAATCGGTGGTTCGCTGATGCGGGCGCATCGCGATACCCGTTTTGGCAAAGACAAAACGCCCTACAAAACCAATATTGGCATTCAGTTTCGACATGTTCTCGGCAAAGATATACATGCACCGGGTTACTACCTGCACATCTCATCGCAGGAGTGTTTTTTCGGTGCCGGTATCTGGCGACCGGATGCGCGATCGCTCGCCAAAATTCGTACGCGTATTACTGAGCGAGAGGCCGAGTGGCTAAAGGCACGTGATCATAAACCATTGCAGAAACAGTACCGCATTAGTGGTGTGTCATTAAAGACCTCGCCGCGTGGTTTCAGCAAAGACCATCCGATGATCGAAGATATCAGGCGTAAAGATTTTATCGTGATTCATCAATTTGATATGGATTTAATCCTCTCTAAAAAATTAAAATCGACCATGATGAAACGTTTTGCCGATGCTACACCGTATATGCGATTTCTTTGCCATGCGTTGGAGTTGCCGTTTGATTAACGCGATTCCTTTTTTGCCGTCATCCCGTTGCAGGCAGGAATCCAGAAAGTCGATAGCACAAGCTTCTATTGATGCATTAATGTTTAGGTACTAAAGCCATGAAAGCAGTTGTGCGAAGTGCAGTGGCAGTCAGGAAGCGATAAGCTTATGCGCCGTGCCGAGCGACTCTTTCAAATTATCCAGTTACTGCGTAAAGACCGCGTTGTCACCGCACGCGAGATTGCAGACAAGCTCGAAGTCTCCGAGCGTACTATTTATCGTGATATGCAGGACCTGTCACTCTCTGGCGTGCCGATCTCAAGTGAGGCGGGCAGTGGATATAAATTATTGCCGGGTTTTCATCTGCCACCATTGATGTTTAACGAAGAAGAGCTAGCGGCGCTCTTGATCGGCGCACGTATGGTACAGGTGTGGACGGATCAAGGGCTAGCATCAGCCGCCACTCAGGCGATGATCAAAATTGAATCCGCCGTACCTGAGCATCTACGCGAAGAACTCTCACGTGACGATATTCTGGTGCCAGATTTTGGTATTGACCCAAAGGTCTCTAAACGGATGCAGCTACTTCGTGTCGGCATTAAAGAGCTGCAAAAGGTCGGGTTCAACTACAACCGGGAAGATGGTCAGCCATCAAGCCGTACTGTTCATCCGTTGGGGCTGTTTTACTGGGGTAAGGTGTGGACGTTGACTGCGTGGTGTGAACTGCGGGATGGGTTTCGGAACTTTCGCTTGGATCGGATGACGCATGTTTGTTTGCTGGAGGAGGGGTATGAGTCTGTGGTGGGGCGGACATTGCAGGATTATTTGCGAAAGGTTTGTGATGAGTAATTATTTTGTCTCGATAGTTAAAGAAAGAAGCGTAATCGCTTTGACGCCAGCATAATAATGCTGGATTAACCAGAGATGCTTAATATTTAGTAGAGAGCGCGGAATGGGTAGTGTGGGATGTCCCGGCTGAATGAAGTGTTGCGTGGTTCAATGTAAAACCTTATTCCTATGCCTGTTGCAATGTCCTGATAACCGTCGCTTTTACGCAGGCTAATGCCGCCGTGTAGTTGCCAGTGTGCGGTTGCTAAATAGACCCCTTTGAGCAGCAGCTCATAGGCTAGCCCACGCTGGCTATTGGCGGTATAAGTATTGTTCTGGTCAACCCAAACCGGACACCACTCAGGCTGGTGACATGATGCGATTTCGGTTGCTGAGTGGTTTCTTCCATCTGTTTTTCCTCGTTGCCCATCAATTTTATTTAAGTTTAAAGGTAAAGGTGCGATCAAAATCTTTTACAGGTAGCATTTTAGGGCCGTTAGTTTCACGAATACGCCACGCATTGGCGCTGAGATCAATGGTGCCGGAGGTGATGTTGCGGCTAAAGCTAATCGTCATGAAATGCTCGCGTGTTCTTGTTTTTGGGTAGGCAGAAAAGAAGTTACCTTTTTTTGTGCTGACCTGAAAGAGCTTATTGTAAGTGACTGTTACGGGTTTCCAGTTATTAAGCTTGCATACATCAGGGGCAGGAAATTTGACCGGTTTGGATTTTGCTTTGTCTGCCGCGATGCCATTTAGGTATGTCAGATTAGACATGGGCGATGCGACAATCTCGATAAGGCGAGGACCTTTTGTATCATTACCAAGTTGTGTGGTGGCGATTCGACCAAAGTGAACGTCGCCACTTAGCAATACTATGTCATGCCCGCTAGTCGTAAATGACGCTAACAGTGCTGCATATTGTTGTTTATAGCTGAGCAGGTTTTTTTCATCTCTGTTCTCTTCTACGATGAGTGGTTGTGAAGAGACAAAGACACCGGGAGAGCGCAGTTCACTGGCCCATTTTTTAATTTTGTTAAGGATCGCTGGGGTGGTGAAGCCATTTCCATCTCTAAATGAGCGAAAGTCTGCAATACAGACAGAGAGGTCTTTACCAATGGTGAAAGTTTCAAAGGCAGCGCTTCGTTGGATGTTATTGACCGCATCGGTAGCGGCAGCATTCCATGCTTTACGTACATGGCGCAGACGTAGCGCCTGGAGTTGTGGAATGGCCGATTTATAAAATGGATAATCATTCCAGAATTCGTGATCGTCGGGTAGCATCCAGGTGCCGCCGTTGGCAAATATACTGCCCATTGCCTGCCAGTGAAGCGCATAATCATCGGCGATACGTTGGCGGATTTCACTTGGGATAAGCGATAATGAATCAAAGCCAATATCAAGGTAGACCTGATCACCGGTTAAGAAAGTGATATCCGGTTGAACATTTTCCGGGCCTCGTTGATACAGGGCTTTATAGGCTGCTGCTGCACGTCCACCATCACGATGGTTATAGAAACAGCTGCCGAGTGCAATGGTAAAGGGCTTTTTCCCTTTTAGCGGCACTCGTGTCGGGAGTGTTCTAAAGGCACCCTTTCTAAGGGATTGCCATCTCTGAGGTATTGCAGTGCCATTTGCTTCAACACGCCGTGTGAAGTTTAGTTGATACTCTTTACCAGGGGTAAGATTGGTGAACTTGATTACCCTGAAGAAACGCTGTTCTACTTTATTGAATGGACGTTGCCACTGTTCTTTTGTGATGCGTTTTGTTTTTTTTATCTGATTTTTTCCGTTGCCGTGTATGAGTTCAACACGTGCGATATCAGGTTTTTTTAGTGTGGAAAAGAGAGAACCAACCCAGACTTCTACACTGGTTGAGGTGACACGGTGTACCACGAGTGACCATTGACTGGTGTTGGTGTTCTCATTGCTCACAAATTTTCTCCCTGAGTATTTATGGTATCGTTTTTTGTGCTGCTGGTATTGGCCGCTACAGCGTCGCCTCTAGTTGCTTTAGAATATAAGGATAGACATCTTTATGCGCATTTTTTCCATGTATACAGTCGATGTGGCCGTAACCAGGAATTTTATGAAAATCGTAAAACTGTGCGCCATTCCTGTTGCTTAATGCTTGATAAGTTTGTTGTAGGCTTTCAGGTAGAAAACATTCGTTTTCTTCGCCGACGATAAAGGTGATCGGTAGTGCCATGCGCTCAAGGTGAGGCAGGTAGCTGTCATTACCATCCGCATCGGTAATATTCCCTTTACGTGTCATGGTGGCGAGGTGTTCCAGTGAGCGCATGTTGGCGACACCATACAGTTCATGCAGATTGTCGTGAGTGATGCCGTTGAGTTGGTCATGCTCATAGAGTTGGCCATAGAGAAAGGTCACGCGGCGACAGACAGGGTTCTTGCACTGCTCTTCTTTCTGGATGGGGTAGAGCTTCAGTGCCTTGTCGAGTAGTTTGTCCTGCCAGCTAGATTCCTTGGCGGTATAGGCGGTAAGGGAATCAATACCTAGCTGGTCTAACAGCTCTGGTACATAGAGGCCGGTTTTTATTTTGCTTAGTAGCGGGACTTTTATATGTGTTGATATCTGTGAGACGACTGCTGAACGCACGTTTTTAAGGTGCCCGCCTAGCATTGACATGGTCCAAGTGGTGGCACCGTAGCAGTGGACGACCATCTGTACGGACTCTTTACCCGTTACTGCAATCACTTTGGCAGCCGCAGCGGGGTAGTCGTATTGTGCAACTTCATCTGCGCTTGAGGCGGCTTGTGATGCCGGCAGTTCGATACTCACGCGGTAATCGAGCAGCCATACGTCGTAGTCGTGGGCGACGAGGTATTCGAGCAAATTGGTGTCGAGTGTGTCGGTGGAAAATATCTTACTGGAGACGCCGAGGCCGTGAGAAAGAATTACCGGTCCTTTGTTGCCGCCCTGATAACGGGTGAGACGAATCGAGACATCATCATCAGTCACCACGTGGTGCAGAGAGGGCACGGGTGCCGCCAGTGGGCGGCGTTTACGTGGCTGGCTTTCATCCGAGAAGTAGTTGAGGCCGGTGGCGACACTACCAAAAATATCAAACACCTCACCTGCAAAGAAGGCACCAAAGCGGGCGATATATTTGAGTCTGTCGGTATTGCTTTCAACATTGGGTACTTTAATAGTGGTGAGCTGTCTGGCAAAGTTAACCGGGGTGATTTCAAGGATGCCGCGGCCGATAGCGGTTGAAGGATCGGCCTTAGCCGTTGTTACCGTAACAAACAGCGTGGTGGTGTCTTTCCACATATCAAAGCCGGGGTCATCATGAATAGTTTTATGGCCTTCCATGTAAAACACGTCACCATTTTCTGCGGTCATGGTCAGGCTGTAATCCATGCGACGGGTATCAACAATTTCGGCATCTTTAACAAACAGATTAAACATCCCTTCGGTGACCGTGAGTGGCGTGGGTGATAACATCGGCGCTTTCACAATACCGTAAATGGCTGCCTGATGATTGCTGTCTGTTAACATCGCATCAAGATCCTGAGAGACCACGGTGAGGATGAATTCAAACGGGCTGTTGTTCTGTTTGCCCTGCTCGAACCCTTGTTCGTAATTAACTTTTGGATCTAGCATGACAAAGCCAGTCATGGTTTCAGTAAACTGGATGCCCGGTTTGGTCGCAGCGATCACGGTATCGTTAGCTGGGCGAGAGGGGAGCTCTGTATCAAAACTCCATTCGCGTTCGCTGGCCATGAGCTTGGCATTGCGTTCGGCAATTGCGCTGATGGTGAGCAGTGGGTTGGTGCCGATGGCGGTGGGTATGATTGCACCGTCTGCGATATACAGGTCAGCATAAACGGCGTTGCCGCTGTTCGATGAGTAGACCTGCCCTTTATGGTTGACCACGCCACTACTGGCATCTTCACTCATGCAGCAACCACCGAGTGGATGAACCGTTACCTGGTTATTATCCATCAGGTCGTGGCTGATGGGGTTTTTGATGAAAGTACCGCCAAGGGTTTTGCTCATTGATTCGAGTTTACGATTAACCTCGCCAAAGATCGCTTCATCACCGATGCCAGGCCACTCGATACAGAGCTTATCGTCTTTTAGTCGAATACGGCCGGATGCACTATCGTGGCTCATCACCAGATGAGTGAAGGTGTTGTCTAGTGCGCCATGATACGCGCCACGCAGCAAGCTTTCGATGCTACGTTTCTTTTCAGCGAGAAAATCCATTACGCCACTATCTGAATCTTTACCTGAAATGGCGGCGAGCTTTGAAAAGACAGTGGGCAACAGCGGCGCCATCGCGCCTGACAGGCTGCCTTCTTCGATGGTCATGCCATCTTTGTAATTATCAACGCTGGAACGGGTATCGATGACTGATGTGATGCAGGGGCCAACCGGGTTGTCGGCATCTGGCTGACGGCTACCACGTCCTACGCCGTTAATTTCCTGGTCGCAGTTGTAGACAAAGCCGAGTACATCGCCATTACCGGAAAAGCATTCGCCAATTTTATCAGATGTGACAAGGCCGCGTTCCTTTGAACGTAGCATGATTTCAGTTGAGCCTAGTGTGCCTGCCGCAAGTACCACAATATCGGCATGTACAAATTGACCCGGAGCATCAAAGGCATCGCTGCCGTTATTGCTGACTGCGTAATGAATCACCCAGTGGTCATCCTTACGAGAGAGGTGACTGACTTTAGTCTGAGTAAAAATTTCAGCGCCGTGGTTTGTAGCATCAGGCAGGTAGGTCATCTGGGTGGTGTTTTTGGCGGTGAAATTACAGCCAGTAGTACAGTCACCACAAAGGTTGCAGGGGGCTTGCGCAACACCGACATGGTTGACGCCATTTGCATGTGTTTCAAAGTTAACCGCTAGCGGTGTTAGTTTGGTTTCGACGCCCATCGCTTTACCGCACTGGCGCATTGCCTCGGTTTTTTTGAGCACTGGAAAGCCGTTGTTACCATCTGGATAAGTGGCACTACCTAGCATGGCGCGTGCCTTTTGATAGCCGCATTTAAGTGCGGTATCCACATCGTTGACAAAATCGCGTGGCCACGCAGGGTCATTAAAGATGCGCGGATCTGATTCGATTAAGACGCTGGCATTAATCAATGAGGTGCCGCCCAGGCCGCAGCCGCTCAATACGTTGATGTCATCATTGATTTGTAGCTTGTAAAGCCCGGTTTCACTACCGAGGTGAACTTTACCGGCGTCTACCTGAAATTCGGCGCCAGCTTCGGCTAATGTATCAGGGAACTCGCCGGGTAAAAATTCTTTGCCACGTTCGAGCAGGCAGACGGATTGCCCTGCGCGGGCCATGCGTGACGCAGATATTCCACCGCCGTAACCAGAACCAATCACGAGCACGGTGTAGTGTTGTTTAATCTGTTCGATATGAGACGATAGCTTGTTCAATGGTTAGTTCCTTTAATGTTTGTTATTGATACTGCATTTAAAGTCTAGGTATCATGTTTGCGTGCATTTTACAGATGAATAACGATTGAAATTCAAATTAACTATTTGGCTGGTTTCTGCCAAGAATGAGGGTATTCATTAGAGGCCCTCGTGCGATTGTGCTGTTGTTCTCTGGTGGCGTTAAAAGTGTACTCAATTGACCATTTATAGTGATAAACGCCCTCATTCTGTGCGCTTTTTCCTTACTTACCTTACTTAGAGAACACGAACCCCTGTTCGTGCAAAGGTCTCAATTCAAGGGGTAACGATTGCCGTTAATGGTGGTGAGCAGATACATCATCGTTGTGATTTGGTGCCTCAAGAGCGATGCTCTTGTCATCAGACAGCTGTGCACTGCCCTTTTTAATGACGACATGTTCATCTGCTGTGACACCAGACAGAATGATTACCTGGCCATGATGGGCTTCACCTGTGGTGACTATTCTGGATTCAAAAAATTCTGCGCCATTCATAACATGTATGAATTTTTCATTATTACCCTGATGAATTGCTGATGCGGGTAGTGTGAGTTGTTGTTGATTGATGGTGGGTCTCTGAATGATTAACCCCGCTTGCCACTGCGCTTCTTTTTCAAGATAGATTGCATTCTCTGGAATGATACGTACGGCACTGTTTTTTGAGCTAGCGTAGTCTGGGTAGACGGTGACCCTGCCGAGGTCATGGGTGATTTGTGTGGTGTCAGTTGCGAAGCGAAGTGATAAATGGCGTTCACCAGCGTATTGCGGCAATGCCACCTCAATGTGAATACCATGACGAACCGGACGTTTTCCGCTGAAGGTCTCATTGGGTGAGCCTCCGCCCGAAAGGATGATGGTGATAAATCCGCCGGGAATGGGGGTGTAATTAGTGAGATCAGTGATGTGTGCGAGGAAAACAGCATCACGTTTCGCCACTAATGTTTCGTATTGTAGAAAGAGTTCATTGTTACCGTTGAAGTTGACGATATGTAATGACCGATCGATATGTTCGTCATCACCACTATGGTCGTGTTCCATGCCATCTCCATGGTCATGTGCGCCGGATTCATGGTTGTCATGACCGCTACTGCCACAGCCTGTTAGCGCAAGTAGCAGCAGAAGTGGGGCGATTAAGTGTGTTGGCATGATGTTTTACTTGGCGTTTGCGAAAGGGGTATCCATCTTATAGTGACAGAAGCGTTGTTTCAATTGACTCACTTGTGGCTGCATGTGGTTCGTTAAACGTATGGAAATTTTCAGGATAAACCTGATGATGTATTGTGGATGATGCGCTTATGCCTATTCATTGTGAAAAAGTGAGGGGTAGCGCCTTGAACGCTGACAAATTGGCCCATACATCGTATCATTCGAAACCATTAAACTTAATGCCAATTTATACTGAAAACCGGAGTTTAGCATGAAGCGTATATTTCTTTTCCTGATGACTAACATCGCCATTATGTTGATCCTGAGCATCGCGCTGAGCCTGTTTGGCTTCGAGGGCTATATGGATGCGGAGGGGATAAACCTGGACATCCCTGCATTGCTGGTTTTCAGCGCGGTATTTGGCATGGGTGGTTCGTTTATATCGTTGGCGATCTCTAAATGGATGGCGAAGCGCTCTACCGGAGCAAAAGTGATCGAAGCGCCTGCTAATGATACTGAGCGCTGGCTGGTCGCTACCGTTCAGCGTCAGGCAGAGCAGGCGGGAATCGGCATGCCGGAAGTGGCGATATTTCCATCACCGGCACCCAACGCCTTTGCGACCGGGATGAGTCGTAACAAGGCACTTGTCGCTGTTAGTTCAGGACTGCTTGATAATATGAGTCGTGATGAAGTTGAAGCGGTGCTTGGTCATGAGGTGGCGCATGTTGCCAATGGCGATATGATTACGCTGGCGTTGATTCAGGGTGTATTGAACGTCTTTGTGATGTTCCTGTCGCGTGTAATTGGCCATTTTGTTGATCGAGTGATTCTAAAAAACAACCAGGGGCATGGGGTTGGTTTTTACGTTACGATGTTTATTGCACAAATGGTGCTTGGAGTATTGGCCGCCATCATTGTAATGTGGTTTAGCCGTAAACGGGAATTTCGAGCCGATGAAGGTGGCGCAACACTCTCTGACCGTTCCAAAATGATCTCTGCATTGGAGGCTCTTCAGCGTTCCAGTGGTGTGGCGGAACCACTGCCAGATCAACTGGCGGCCTTTGGTTTCGCGGGTGGTATTGGTGGTGGTGTTAAAAAGTTGTTTATGAGTCATCCGCCGCTTGAAGAGCGTATTGCAGCGCTGAAAGCGAATCAGTAATTTTTACTGTTACGAACCTAACAAAAAGAGCCATTGTTAATGGCTCTTTTTTTATGGCTGTAAAGCAGGAGAGCATCAGCCGGTTAAATAAAACGATGGCAATAATTGCCGTCTTAGTGAGTGAACGCTAAGCTACTGAGTTAGTCGTTTTATCTACAGATGCACCGCCAAGCCAGACTGCCTTAATGCCATCACGTCGACGTATGCTCAGTGCAGTCAGTGCCTTGTGTGTTGCCCCGCGATCGATGGTGGACATTAGTCCCGTTTGTGCTGCTATTGGCATTCATGCGCCAGGTAGAATCTCTTCATGTTTTTTATCAAACATGTATCGTATCGCTGTATTATTGGGTTTTCTTTAATATGTAGGGAGGAATCAGGGTTTTTCCTTGCGCTCCAGCTTCTTCTTGAGCAAGACGTGGGACGAGATACCCTGGTAATTTTGCGTGTACCTCCTTTAGAAGGCTCATTGCATGGCTTAGTGGCAAGTCAAAATGGGCCGTGCCTTGTGCTTTATCAAGCAGATGCAGGTAATAAGGCAGAACGCCGCTAGCAAATAGTGCTTCGCTAAGTGCGATCAATGTTTCGCTACAATCATTAACGCCACGCAGTAAAACACTCTGATTCAATAAGGTAATACGGGGGATGGTTTGAAGCCTTTTAAGTGCAGCGTGCAGCTCGTTGTTAATTTCGTTAGCATGATTGGTATGGATGACAATGATCGGGCTAAGTCTGCTCTCGGTGAGTAAGGTGATGAGTGATTCGGTGATGCGCTGTGGTATCACAACCGGCAGACGGGTGTGGATACGTAGGCGTTTGAGGTGAGGGATTAGTGCCAGTCGTTCTAGTAGTGTGGAGAGGCGCTGGTCGCTGAGTGCGAGTGGGTCGCCACCGCTGAGGATCACTTCGCTGATTGATCGCTCCTGGGCGAGGTGGTTGAGTGCTTCATCCCATTCACTGGCCGCGGAATTTTGCTGGTGATAAGGGAAATGACGTCTGAAACAGTAGCGACAGTGGATAGCGCATGCGCCGGTGGTGATCATCAATGCGCGACCATGGTATTTCTGTAGTAGGCCGGGGGTTTCGCTGGCGTTTAGGTCGCCGACTGGATCGATGAGGTATCCTTTGGTGATATTATTTTCTTCATTTAGTGGCAGCACCTGGCGTAGTAGTGGGTCGTTGGGGTTTCCCTTTTCCATCCTTGAGACGAAGCTGTGTGGGACCCGCAATGGAAATGTTTCGCCCCCGTTAAAAATGGCAGGCAGTTGTTCGGTGCTTAACTCGAGTGCTGCCAGTAATGCCTCGGGGGTGCGGATTGCATTCGCGAGTGCTTGTTGCCACGGCTGGGCTGAATCAGTGCTGTTTTGAGGTGGAATGGTGAATATTGGGTTCATTTTACAAGTTTAGAGCAGTTGAGTTTTATTGGTAAAGGATTGTTGTATACAATAGCGCGCTAATGTTTATTTAAGAGACTGGATTTAATATGGCGACATATAGCACCAATGAGTTCAGGGGTGGCCTGAAACTGATGATCGATGGTGACCCCTGTTCGATTATCGAAAATGAATTTGTTAAGCCGGGTAAGGGGCAAGCCTTTTGTCGCGTTAAGCTGCGTAATCTGAAGAGCGGCAAGGTTTATGAGCGGACCTATAAATCGGGTGAGTCGGTCGAAGCGGCTGATGTGATGGATACTGAGATGCAGTTTCTCTATTCAGATGGTGAGCAATGGCATTTTATGGAGCCGATGAGTTTTGAGCAGTTTGCAGTGAGTGAGGCCTCGATGGCGGAAACGACCAAATGGCTTAAGGGACAGGAAGCGTGCCTGGTGACTTTGTGGGATGGCGTACCGCTTTCTGTTGCCGCGCCTAATTTTGTTGAGCTAGCGGTTGCTGATACTGATCCAGGTGTGCGTGGTGATACCTCGGGAGGGGGTGGAAAGCCTGCTACGCTTGAGACGGGTGCTGTGGTTCGTGTGCCACTGTTTGTGAATATCGGCGAGTTATTAAAGATTGATACTCGTACTGGTGAGTATGTCTCGCGCGTTAAAAGCTAATGAGCTGTAATGATTGGCGGCCAACGGCTTCGATCGAAAACATCCGCTTGCGCGCAGAACTGCTGACCAAGACCCGGCAGTTTTTTGCTGCGCGGGATGTACTGGAAGTAGAAACCCCACTGCTCTGTGCGGCGACGGCCAGTGATCCTCATCTACAGAGTTTTTCTACTTGCTACAATGGCCCGGGATTGCCCGCTGGCACATCACTTTATCTGCAAACTTCACCTGAGGCGGCAATGAAGCGCCTTTTAGCGGCAGGCAGAGGCTCTATTTATCAGATCTGCAAGGCCTTTCGTGATGGCGAGTATGGTGCGCGCCATAACCCGGAATTTACTATGCTGGAATGGTATCGCGTTGGCTTTGATCATTTTGCGTTAATGGAAGAGGTAGAGGCGCTGGTTCAAGTGCTGCTGGGTCTTGACTGCAAATTTGAGCGGATTACCTATCAGGCTCTCTTTGAGTCTTATTTAGGGTTAGATCCACACCGCGCTTCGCTTGATGACTTGACGTGTTGTGCGCGTGAGGCCGAGGTTTCTACTGGCCTTGATGATGCAGATATCGGACGTGATGGCTGGCTTGATCTATTGATGAGTCATTTAATAGAGCCACACCTTGGGCAGGTCGTTCCTGTCTTTATTTATGACTACCCGGCATCGCAAGCCGCGTTGGCAAAAGTAAGGCCAGGTGAAGTTGCGTTGGCGGAACGTTTTGAGCTCTACGTCACAGGTGTGGAGCTTGCTAATGGTTATCATGAATTGTGTGATGGCGATGAGTTTTTACGGCGTTTTGAGCGAGATACTTTGCAGCGAAAGAGAGAAGGGCATTTTGTACCCGGGATTAATTATCGGTTGAACGCGGCGCTTGAGGCTGGCTTGCCTCGGTCAGCGGGGGTTGCGCTTGGTTTTGACCGCTTGTTAATGTTGTCCGCTGGCTGTGATTCCATCGGCGAAGTGGTGATTTTTACAGTTGAAAATGCATAGACAGATGGATTCTAACTGTGTTTATGATCAGCTTGTCAGCTTTTCTTACAACAAGCAAAAGTATCGTGATACTAAATCATTATATTTAAGAGGGGTAAGTCGTTAATCGCTTGTTATTTAAGGCTGGCTTATGCTTTATGATTTAGTTGGTATAGATATTGCCTGATAAATATTTGGTGTGCTGGGTGTTTTATTGCAAATAATCTAGAAACTGGAGGAA
>QIJH01000062.1 GCA_003232725.1 Chromatiaceae bacterium
ACCTCTACAGCCGAGGCTAACGATGAAACGGTTAAGAGAGACCAAAACAACATCGTCCCCAGAAGGTGAAAGGCCTTCCGGATGCACACCGTCGGCAAAGAAAAAAACAGCTTCACCATTAACAGCGAATTTCTTGATCTGCTACTCATAAAGCGCCACGCCCCGGGTTTAAATGCTATACCGTCTCTGAATCCATCCCTGGATCTGGCCAAATAGAAAATGATTGTTGTGATAGTTAGTTATATCCATTACAACATAAAAAACCAAGAAGACATACTGTAAAATTTTACAGTTACATGCAGGTAAATTACTTAGGATTAGGATTTTGGATCAATTTTTCTACTTAGAAAACTCTAAATTCACAAATATTGTGCATTTGAACAAAGTAGCAACCAATAACGAATACCATTAGTCATCCGATGCAAGGCGACGCAACCGTCGTACTGCAACAAAAACAATGCCAAGCACAACGGGAATCGCCAGCCCGGTGGATATCTCGACATTTATTGGCACACCACTTGATTTAAGCGCCTTCAGCGCATAACCCACCATCCCTAGCAGATAGTAACTCAGCACCACGACAGAGAGCCCTTCAACCGTCTCCTGCATACGCAACTGTAGTTTAGCGCGTTTATCCATTGACGACAGCAGGTCACGCGTCTGCCCCTCCATCGCGATATCCACCCGCGTTCGTAATAATGCCGAAGCACGCGCCACACGAGTCGATAGTAGCTCAAGATTATGATTAACCGAATCACAGGTCGCCATGGCGGGAGAGAGACGCTGTTCCATAAACTCATGAAACATTTGCAATCCCTGAATACGTTGTTCTCGCAACTCACTAATACGCATTTTGACAATATTGTAATAGGCAGACGAAGCATTGAAGCGCTGATTAGTCGCTGCTGAAATCCGCTCTATCTCAGCCGCAAGACGTGTCAGGTCATGCAATAACCGCTGTTCATCAGCGTGACTCTCGCAATCACAATTATTATCAGTTAATGCAGCAAGCTGCCGATCAAAATTAGCGAGCTCAGGAAGATACTTACGCGCCGTTGCAAGCGGAATCAACGCTAACATACGGTAAGTCTCAATCTCCAGCAGACGCTGCACCAGTCGACCCGCCTGACGACGACGCAGATCGACATCCTGAATCAGGATTCGACTAAAACCATCGGCATGAATTTTATTATCAGTCCAGACAATCGCACTTCCTGCTACTACTTTCGCGCCAATGACCGTGTTGGAGGCGAATAATGTCGAAAGTGCTTCAAGATTACGTTGAGGGCGCGATTTATGCTCAATGGCCAGGTGTGTCGCGGAGAGGATTTCTCCTGGCAATGTCTCCAACCATTCTTTAGGGACATTTTTAATGGCAGGTTCCGAAAATGGCGTCTCAAAGGGCATTTTCACAAAAAAAGTATACATCGAAAATTCAGTGTGACGCTCCCACTTAAAGCGGAATGAACCAAACTGCGCACTAAAATGGCGGATCTCCTGCGCAGGAGGACTGACACTATAGCGCTCGCACAACTGCGCGATCAAACGGAGCTCTTCGTCAATTACACTGTTATCAGAAAATAGCGCCAACTGGGAAACCTGCATCGGAGCCTTGAGCAGTTCATGAGGCCTTGCGTGAAGTTCGTTGTGAAGTTTTATCCGCTGTGCATGCTCACTCACACCGACCACACGGCTACGCAGCGGATCAATTCCAGAAACTTCATCATTCATCTGTCAACACAGCCCCATATTTAATTTACTAAATTTAGCTGTTACGCTAACATACTGACCCATCACAAAATAGTCACAATTCATGACGATCTAATCACATTCAAACTATTAGAGACCCCTTTGCCTATATAAAGCGCCAGTGACTAAACATTGCCGCCTGACCATAGTAAGTGCCATCAAAATCGGTAAGATTCCACACTGTCGCCTGTTCTATATGGAAACGCTGCCCGCCTTTTGCAATACGAACCCCGGAATAATTTCCGATATAACCATTTCTTTTCACTTCATGCAGCAGTTGTGAACGCTGCTCACGATTAGCCTGTTCTGCAGAATACTTTGATGCCAGTGTCGTTATTTCATCCCACGTCATATTAAAAAGCTGCATTGCGATTTCATTTGCATAATTAAAAATGGGCTCAGGCTCAATACCATGAGAGATCAAAGCAAATGGCGCATTGAACACAGCCTTCGCGGGCATTCCTGATTGATCACCGAAGTCAATTTCATGCCCTGTCATCTGATAGTAGCTATCTAAAATAATAGCGAGATGCTTACCGTAATATCCATTATTTTCGGATGGCTTCATTCCCAATCTCCACGGTGAAAGCGAGGCAGTCATCGCGATAATTTTTCTTGGTGGTGGCTGGTTTGTGTCGCTGGTCAGCCGACTCAATCTTGGCAATACCGAACATTTTAATAAAACAGTTCAGGCTGAGCACCAGCGTACGCTGCACGATCCAGTAACGGCATTGCCAAACCAGAATGCTGTTTCATGACACTCTGCCTATCGATCTGGTAAGTGCTCTATCGACAGCAAAAAAACATGCCGCACAAAGAGAGAAGCGACGACTGAACTAATCGCCAGATTTTAGGCCCACTTCAGACTCATCACCATCTTCCTCTAACACATCAAAGATAGCGGGGGTCTCAAGCGAAATGCCACCGAGCTTTCCCGACCTGAACTCTTTCAGCAATATTTCAGACGCCTTATGTAGATCCAGCACACCACCCGGCCGCAGGCAACCACGCTGACGCCCAATCGCCTCTATTAACGCCGTCGCTGCCACTGGCAACTCATTCAATTTATACCGTGTCATCACCGCTTGCGGGTAATGCTGTAACAAAAAGTCACCGGCATAGAGCGCAATATCTTCAAAGGTGATCGCAGCATTTTTAATTGCGCCGGTCACCGCCAAGCGGTACCCACTATTCTGATCTTCCATTCGCGGCCAAAGAATGCCAGGCGTATCCGATAATACAATTCCATTGCCAAGACTAATACGCTGCTGCTGTTTCGTCACTGCAGGTTCATCCCCCACCTTCGCAATCGCTCGCCCGGCCAGCGCATTGATCAAGGTAGACTTACCAACGTTGGGAATACCCATAATCATAGTGCGAACAGGCTCACCACGCTGCACTCTGAGCGGAACCATTTCACGACATAGCCCCAATATTTTTCGTGCTTCACCTTGACGAATTGTGGATAATGCAATCGCTTGAATACCCTCCTGTTGATGAAAATAATGTAACCATTCTGCCGTCACAGCAGGATCCGCTAAATCAGATTTATTCAACACCTTAAGGCACGGACGCGGCCCGCGAAGTGCTTTTACCGCAGGATTTTCGCTACTAAATGGAATGCGGGCATCCATCACCTCAATCACCAGATCAACCTGAGGCATCACCTCTTTGATCTGCTTCTGAGCCTTATGCATATGCCCCGGATACCAGACTACTGCCATCATTTACCCCAATAAAAACAATGGGCATCACCATAGTCTGCCCAAATAAAAAACACGATTCTAATTAGTTGACAAAATAGACAAACGCTAAAGCTCCAAACACACATTTTCAACAAGGTTTAGCTAAAACGGTAATGTCGACGATCAATACCCTTCGGTAATATGGTCAATTGCCATCTGCAGCACTTTTTCCCAAGAGTCGCCGATTTCAGGATTATATTCCATATCGTGCTCTGAGACAGCCTCAATCAGGCTGCTTTTCCATAAACTATAAAAGCGCGGTTCGATATTTAACCGCTCGCGACAATGGGACTTGCGGATACGACCCACCGCATTTTGGGCAATTTTATTCTCCTGCGGGAACAAAATAACCATATTTACGGACATCGCTAATAGCGCTTGCTGTTTTTCCAGGTCTGTATTGACAAATTTTCGCGCGATAGCCCTATCACTCGCCAAAAAAATATCATAAAACCTGGGTAAAAAGCCTGATTTCGCAATCGCTCGCCCGTAGCTAAGTCGCACCCTCGAAATATCATCCTTCATTCCAGATTCTCCACCGGCCTCCTGAGCATTCGGTAAGCCTAATATATCATTGACCTGCAAACTATTAGGTGGGCAAAGATAGGAATACCTGACCATAAGGGTGATCAAAAAGCGTTGATACAAGAACAACTGACAGGTGACACGACACGTCGACTCTCAATATTTCAGTATTACTTCAACTCACCTAGTTAAGACGAACAGATCATTGCATTCATAAAAGTAGGGGTTTCTTCACTCAACTTTGATATATAGTACAAAAATTAAGGCGCTATTATAGGTACTGTTGTCACAAAAAAAACAATGTAGTTTGATCAACTATTACCCTGGAGCAACAACCAGTCTGAATAATGCAACAGATATGGGCATTTATCGGCAGGTAAAGCCTCTGATCATGCCAATTAAACATCACTTAGAAGGCAATCCCAGCACTGATTGCTGGGCGGCATGGATTTCATCGCGCAGCCTTGCCGCCGCCTCAAAGTCAAGATCGCGCGCATGCTGATACATCTCTTTTTCCAGCTGAGTGATCTTTTTCGCCAGTTGATCAGGTGACAACGTAGCATAATCGACGCCATCCTCCGCAACCCTGGCATACGCCCTGGCGCGCTTTTGATCGGTCGCACCTCCAGCATCCATCACATCCGCAATCGCTTTCTGAATTCCCCTTGGCGTAATGCCATGCGCTTCATTATGAGCAAGCTGCTTTTCACGACGCCGTTCAGTCTCATCCAGTGCGCGCCTCATTGAACCGGTCACTTTGTCTGCATAGAGAATGGCCCGCCCGTTAAGATTACGCGCGGCTCGTCCAATCGTCTGGATTAATGAACGATCTGAGCGCAGAAAACCCTCTTTATCAGCGTCGAGAATCGCTACCAGCGAAACCTCTGGAATATCGAGCCCTTCTCGCAGCAGGTTAATGCCCACTAGCACATCAAATTCACCCAGCCTTAAATCACGCAGAATTTCCATACGTTCAACGGTGTCAATATCTGAGTGCAGATAACGCACACGAACACCGTGTTCAGCAAGGTATTCAGTGAGGTTTTCGGACATGCGTTTGGTTAAGGTTGTCACCAGAACCCGTTCCTCTTTTTCCACCCGCAGGCGGATTTCCGACAGCAGGTCATCTACCTGGGTCGTCGCGGGGCGAACCTCTATCTCAGGATCAACCAATCCCGTTGGCCGCACCACCTGTTCAACCACCGCCTCACCATGCTCCTTTTCATAAGCGCCAGGTGTGGCCGAGACAAAAATCGCCTGCGGTGCGATACGCTCAAACTCCTCAAAGCACATTGGGCGATTATCGAGTGCCGACGGCAGTCGAAAACCGTACTCAACCAATGTCGTCTTGCGCGAACGATCACCCTTGAACATACCGCCGATCTGTGGAATCGTCACATGGCTTTCATCAATCACAAGCAAAGCATTTTCTGGCAGGTAGTCAAACAACGTTGGCGGTGGATCACCCGACTCACGACCAGAGAGATAACGCGAATAATTCTCAATGCCGGAGCAGTAACCGAGCTCTTTGATCATCTCCAGATCAAAGATGGTGCGCTGCTCCAGACGCTGTGCCTCCACTAGCTTATTAGCTTTATGCAGCTGCGCGAGGCGCTCACGCAGCTCATCACGAATTTTATCCATCGCCGCCACCAGCGTCTGCTGAGGCGTCACATAGTGACTCTTCGGATAGATCGTCAGACGAGGCACACGACGCAGTATTTCTCCTGTCAGCGGGTCAAA
The DNA here is from genome assembly GCA_003232725.1 of Chromatiaceae bacterium. Classification (GTDB taxonomy): domain Bacteria; phylum Pseudomonadota; class Gammaproteobacteria; order SZUA-140; family SZUA-140; genus SZUA-76. The sequence goes on from QIJH01000062.1 coordinate 5,763, forward strand.
ATAGCTGAGGGATTCCACTTCATCGTCAAATAGCTCAATTCGCACCGCTTCAAAGTCCGATTCGGCAGGAAAGATATCGATCACATCGCCGCGTACCCGGTAAGTCGCACGGTGTAGCTCAACGTCATTGCGGGTGTATTGCAGCTCAGCGAGGCGGCGTAGAATATCACGTTGATCAATCACCTCACCTTTCGAGAGATGCAGCACCATACTCAGATAGGCTCGTGGGTCACCCAGACCATAGATCGATGAAACCGAGGCGACAATGATCGCATCCGGACGCTCTAACAGTGATTTAGTCGCCGACAGGCGCATCTGCTCAATATGCTCATTGATCGAGGCATCCTTCTCAATAAACATATCAGCGGATGGCACATAGGCCTCTGGTTGATAATAGTCGTAATAAGAGACAAAATACTCAACTGCATTATCAGGGAAAAAATCTTTCATCTCGCCGTAAAGCTGCGCTGCCAGTGTCTTGTTTGGCGCCATAATGATGGTCGGGCGCTGCACCTGCTCAATCACATTGGCAATCGAAAAGGTTTTGCCCGAGCCGGTCACACCCAGTAGCGTCTGCGAGGCAAGCCCATCCTCCAGCCCTTCAACGAGCTGTCGAATCGCATTGGGTTGGTCTCCGGCAGGTTTAAAACTGGATGAAATTGAAAATCTTTGAATTCTTTCGCTCATTAGGGATTCTGCAAACTGACTTTCTCAAGTATATTACAGACTGCCGCTAGAGGTTTAACAATTTGTCAGTAAGGATAAAAACAGTGGAACTATCAGCCCGAGTACAGCGAGTCAAACCCTCCCCAACGCTAGCCATCACGGCACGTGCCGCACAGCTAAAAGCCGCAGGTAAAAACATTATCGGCTTTGGTGCTGGCGAGCCTGATTTTGATACCCCGGATCATATCAAAGCCGCAGCAATTGAAGCGATTAATGCCGGCTTCACTAAATATACCGCTGTCAATGGCACAATAGAGCTAAGAAAAGCGGTCGTTGCCAAGTTCGCACGCGACAATCAGCTGGAGTACACGCCGGATCAGATCCTGGTCTCGGTCGGTGGCAAGCAGAGCTTTTACAACATGGCTCAGGCGTTATTAGATAAAGGCGATGAGGTGATCATCCCCGCCCCCTACTGGGTCTCCTACCCGGATATGGTACTGCTTGCCGACGCCACTCCGGTGATTATCGAAAGCGGCCTGGAACAAGGCTTCAAGATCACCCCTGCTCAGCTGGAAGCGGCAATCACCCCTAAAACAAAACTAATGGTGATCAACAGCCCATCCAACCCAAGCGGCGCGGCATACAGCCACGCCGAATTGGCGACCCTGGGGGAAGTACTGCGCAAATACCCGCAGGTGATTGTGGCAAGCGACGATATCTACGAGCACATCGGCTGGTCCAATGAACCGTTCAAAAATATTCTAACCGTCAATCCGGATCTCTATGAACGCACGATTGTACTTAACGGTGTCTCCAAGGCCTACTCAATGACTGGCTGGCGTATCGGCTATGCAGGCGGGCCGCTGCCGCTGATCAATGCGATGAAAAAAATCCAGTCACAAAGCACCTCAAACCCCACCTCAATATCGCAGGTCGCGGCACAGGCTGCTCTCGAGGGTGACCAGTCTTTTATCGATGGAATGAACATGCAGTTCAAGGAACGTCATGATTTTGTGATTGAGGCCCTCAATCAGATCGAAGGGGTTGAATGCCTGCCTTCAGACGGTGCCTTTTATGCTTTCCCTAAAATGGGTGCTGCATACGCAAAACTGAAAGGCATCAACAATGATGTTGAATTTGGCGAGTTCCTTATCAACGAGGCCGGTGTGGCACTCGTACCCGGCTCCGCCTTTGGCGCGCCCGGCTATATGCGCCTCTCATTTGCCACCAGCATGGAAAACCTCAAAGATGGATTAAGCAGGATACAGAATGCGCTCAAATAAGTAACCCCCCACGCCAGGTCATGCCTGGAGAGTTATATCGATGATTGATTTTTCACCACAGCAAGGATGCTACCGTGATAATACTACCCACTAACCACCGCTTGTCTCTACCAATACCACACCACGACTGCCGTGGATTCACATTAATAGAGCTCGTCATAGTACTGGCAATTTTTTCCATTCTATTTCACTTCGCAGCACCAACTTTTCAAAACATCGTTGCAGACAGCCGCATGACAACGCAAATTAATACCATGGCCACCAGCTTCAATTACGCAAAAAGTGAAGCCATTAAGCGCCATCACAACACGGTAATTTGCCCTAATGATAACGGCAGTTGTGCCCGCCAATCCCACTGGCATAATGGCTGGCTAATATTTATCGATGAAAATTTCAACCGGGAACTCGAACAAGAAGAAGAGGTCATTTATGTGGAAGCGGCAAAAAAAAACATTAAAATAACCTCTAGCCGCTATCGAAAACGCGTCGTCTTTCGCAGCAAAGGCTACTCTTATGGCAGTAATGCAAGTTTTATTTTTTGCGATCAAAGAGGCTCTACCAATGCTCGGGCGATCGTTCTTTCTAACACTGGGCGCACACGCATTGCAGATAAGCAATCAGATGGTAAAGACTGGCAATGTCAGGGGTAGTCGTAAATGCCGGCTAAGTGACGCGCTCGAGCGACTTATATTGACAGCTCATCAGACTGCCCGACCTCGTCTGCCCACGCAATGGCTGCGCAATAAAATTCAGGTATGCGCGCCTCATCCAACCCTAATAACGCGACCATTTCGGCCACCCGATCCCAATCAGCCTGCTGGTAAGCAATAATCAACTGCAACACATTTGCTGCGGGAGTACCACCATCGATCAAGGCCTCTTTCACCTCATCAGATATGCTGATTTCATCGAGGATCTCCTCAATAGGCCGATCCACCAACGCATCCACAACAGACAACATGCCAATGAAAAATAGATCCAGCTCTTTTTCCTTCATACCAACATCAGCGGCAATCAATTCACAAAATGAGGCACGTACCAATGATGTCGTGAGTAACTCTGGCGGTTTATCTTCGGCAAGACTAGCAAAGGCAGCTAATGACGCCCATTTTTTCAGTGGTCGCTCACCCAACATCACCAGCGCCTGTTTTATCGATTCAATTTTTTTTCGCCAACCAAAAGCAACAGAGTTGATATAACGCAGTAATTTATAAGAAAGCGCCATATCATGCTTAATGATTGCTTCCATATTAGTGAAATCGAGAGAGGGACGATTCAATGCTTGCAAGAAACGCAGGTAGTTCAACTTAAACCCAGGCACCTCCTTACGCGTGACTATTTCTGGCTTGCAAAAGAAATAACCTTGAAAGTATGAAAAGCCCAGCGCTAAGGCTTCCTGGTATTCTTCATGATTTTCAATTTTCTCAGCCAACATCAAAAATGGTTTATCTGCAAAACGCTGACACAGCGCTGCGCGCTCTTCTTTTGATGAAATGATGAAGTCAATCTTAACGATATCAGCCAAGTCTAAAAGCGGCTCAAATTTCTCATCGTAGACAAAATCATCCAGCACAATTTTGTAGCCCTTTTCTTTTAATTTCCGACATGCCTCAATAACGGCCTCATCTGGTTCAACCGTCTCTAACACCTCAACAGCCACTAATTCCTTTGGAATCAATGTCACCCATTCATTCAGTAAAACAGTACGTGTCAAGTTGATAAAGGCAATTTTACCGCCAGTTAAATGATCCAGGCCAATGCCAAACATACTGTTATTGATAACAAAAGAAGAAGCCTCATCACCATCATGATGAGAAAAATAATTATCTAAACCAGATCGATAGAGTAATTCATAGGCGTAAACTTGGCCTTTCCGGTCAAAGATAGGCTGTCGAGCAACATAAATTTGACTAGACATTTTCTTTTCATTTACTCGTAAGAAGGTGAATGCCGCATATTTCAGTCGCAAAAGAGCGTAATATATCGACCATACCGATACTATTCATTAACCGGGCGCGCACACTTCCACGTAAAACTGACCCGCTTCTATCGAAAATGGCATGATTAAAGTGACACCTTCAACACTGTGTTTAACTTGATGCGCTTCACCGACCACAATCGATGGTAAGGTCAAATCAAAGTCATAACCGGCCTCCTGAAGGTTAGCCTTTGCACCACCTGCTACCATGTTGGCCATTTCGCCGACCAGGTCTTTAATAATGTCGTCAACCTCTTTTAATTCCATGTGCATCATCCGGCTACCAATATCGAGTATCGCCTCTTTCGAAAAAGTCACCGCAACTGAAACCCTGGCATCACTACCAGACAGATCAATAAAACCACTAATGACGCCACAAGCAATATCATCAGCCTTAATCTCAGGCTTTCCCGGCTGCGGTGTAATTTGTGCCATTGTTTGCAAGATATTGACTACGGCCTTTAGCACTGGATTTATAAATTTTGCATCCATTTACCTCAACCCTTCCTTATCGCCAATAATCACAATAAAATTCAAAAAGTTAACCAGGCCAATCGCAATCATCATCAAAAACAGCATGACAGCCACAAATGCTATCGGCAACAAACGAGAGATCATCACTATCTCTGCTGACAGAATATGAATTTACCTAAACCAGCACCTCAAGCAATACAATACCTGTAATGCCACTTTACCCGATAAATTAGGTAAGGTTTTCACACATAAAAACATACCACTAACAAACTTTTTAGCATAAACAACAAGATACACCTGAAAAATCACATAACTGGTAGATATTAGGTTAAGATACCCATCTGTAATGCCGATATATAATTGTCACTATCGCCGGTTTTTTCCAGCAAAAAATTCCATATCATAATCGCGTACATGACCGTCACTTTAATTACCACTCACAGAAATTCTGATAGGCTAGGGTCTGTTGACGGTTCATTTTCACCACTGTTGCGCCTGAAAAATCGCCAATCAAGGCGCGAGGAGAGAAGTTTGGTCATCCCAAATGAACGACGAGCAACACTGAGTGGCGTTTTTTCAGGCGCAACCCCACAATCCGATAAGCGGCTCCAGCAGTGATGAAAATGAAACGTCAACAGACCCTAAGTACCATGCGGACATCTTCACTGATTTTATTATCACTGCTATCGTTTGTAATGCTGCCTAACACTCAGGCTGCGATACCAACGGCGAGTGACAAAACCATTACCATTAGCGAGGATAATGCTTATTCATTTTCAGCAGATGACTTTGGGTATCTCGATACTGATGATGATCATCCCTTTACCAGCATTCAGGTTACAACTCTCGAAACCGCCGGAACCTTAAGGTTTTTTAACGATAACGTCGTGCTTAATCAAGAGATTTTTGTAGCAAATCTTACCAATCTCACTTTCAAACCCGCGTTGAATACATCAGGCAACGCCTACGATAGTTTTCAATTTACCGTACATAATGATTCTGAGAGTAGTGCATCATCCAATACCATCACTTTCAATGTGCAACCTGTTGATGACCTGCCAACCTTCATCACCCCACCACTCTCAACTATCGATGAAGATAGCCTCTACGATTTCACCCCAATCATTGCGGATGCTGATATTGACCCCATCGGCACACTGATATTTTCAATTGCAAACCAGCCAACGTGGATAACAAGCTTCGACCCTGATTCAGGGCAATTGAGCGGCACCCCAGAGAATAGCCACGTTGGAGTCCACAGCAACATCATCATCACTGTTCAAGATACTAGCGGCCTGAGCACATCGTTACCACCTTTTAGCATCACGGTAAATAACACCAATGATGCACCTTCTTTCAGGGCGATACCAACGCCAGCCACTAGCGTGGACGAAGATCAATATTATAGTTTTACCCCCATCGTTGATGATGATGATGACCTGCATACAATAGATACAAAAATATATGCCATTAATAACAAGCCAACATGGGCAACGTTTAACACCGCCACCGGTGAATTAAGCGGCACCCCCCTCGACGAAGATGCAGGTAGTAAGACTAACGACATTAGAATCACCGTCACCGATTTGGACGGTCTTGGCCTGAATGACGTATTATTGATTGGCGAGCCACTATCAGGATTTAACATCACGGTAAATCCGCTTAACGATGCCCCGACTTTTACCAACAGCCCAGCCACAAGTATCAATGAAAACGATACCTATAGCATCACGCTTACCGCCACTGATGTAGATAGCATAGATGCAGACCTGGTGTTTAGCATCACACCCGGCACATCCCTGCCAGACTGGCTTGATTTTAACCCAGACAGCCGCTTACTTCGCAGTAAAGCATCCCGTCCAAATAACGACGATGTTGGCACCTATAACAACATCAGCCTCACGGTGACTGATAATGAAGGTAAAAGCACCTCACTCCCCCCTTTCAGCATCACTGTTAATAATGTTAACAATGACCCCGCTGGCAGTATCAGTATTATTGGTACCTTCGAAGAAGGGGAGTGGTTAACTGTCAATACAGTCTTATTAACAGATGAGGATGGCTTGGGAACATTTCGTTATTTGTGGCAGCGCAACGACCTCAATATCGGCACCAGTAAAAACTATCAACTGGTTAATACCGATGTCGGCACATCTCAAACCATTTATGTCACTGTCAGCTATACCGACAGACGTGGTACTGATGAATCAGTCACTATTAGTGCAAGTGAAGATGAAATCACAGGCAATACTCCAGTACAAGGTAGTGTCACTATTAATAGTAGTCACCAGCCTTATATTGGGCAGACATTGATTGCCAACACCGAAACTCTGCTTGATGCTGATGGCCTGGGGACTTTCTCGTTCAAGTGGCGTCGTAGCGGCACTGCTACTGTTATTGGCACAAATAGTAGCCAGTATCTACTCACTGCAGCCGATGAGAATCAAACTATCACTGTTACCGTCAGCTACATCGATGAAGCAGGCTATGATGAAAGTGTCACAAGCGATCCAACAGCACCGGTTACAATAGACCCAACCCAGGATAGTGATGGCGATGGCATGACCGACATCGATGAAATCAAATATGGCCTGAACCCTAATGTCAATGATGCCGAACAAGATCTGGATGGCGATGGTGTCACCAACAAAGACGAGCTCGATGCAGGAACTGATCCGACAAAAGATGATTATCCACCTGCGGACTTCACTGTTCCAGCAGACAAAACCATCCACTCAAGCGGCCTGCTAACAACAGTAGACCTTGGCATCGCCACCACAGTTGATGGCAAAGATGGCGTTATTAGCGCCATTCCCGATAACAGCGGCCCCTTTAGACCTGGTATTCATACCATTAGCTGGACCGCCACCGATGCAGCAGGTAACGCCACCACCAGCACGACACAAACGATTAATATCATACCGATGGTTGACTTTGCCATTGATCAAATTAGCAACGAAGGCACAACTGCTACCGTTTCAGTTCACCTCAATGGACCTATTACCTCAGACCTTTCAATTCCATTCACGCTGAGTGGTACAGCGGCTTCTGATGACTATGATATTGCGACAAACAGCATCTCGATTACTAGCGGCAATGTCAGTGGCAATGTCTCTGTTATTGTCACTGATGCTGATGCCACAGAAGTCGATGAAACCCTTATTTTCACAATGGGAGACTTAACTGCTTTAGGTGTAATTACCGGTCATAAAACCACTCATACCATCACCATCACAGAACAAAACATTGCGCCAAAAATATCGCTACTCATGACGCAGGACGACACACATACCTCAACAGTAGTTGCCGATGCAGACCCCGATCCTGACAATGTAACGATCATCTTCGCTACCGTTGTCGCCTCTGTCACTGATAGCAATGCAATAACTGTATTTGATTGGAACGCAAGCGATAATACACTGGTGGATAGCGATGGCGATCCCACAGATGACACCTTCACATTTAACCCTAGCCTCTTAAATGTTGGCACATACACCATCGTAGTCAAGGTCGATGACGGTGATTTAGTCACAACCCAAAAACACCGATTTAAAGTGGTGGTCAGCGTTCCCGCTGATGAGGATCATGAAGATAGAGACGATGATGGCATCGCCGATCAATATGATGAAATTGCACTAAGCCATGTTATTGCACTACAGCAGGCAGATCAATTTCGACACCTGGTTGAAACACAGCCAGGCCTACAACTACGCCTCGGAGCCATCGCCTTTGAATCAGTCACCAATGGCCTACAGGTAAGTGCTGCTACCATCGAAACCTATGCGACGAGCATTCAGTCTCCAAATGATGACTACTTTAATGTCGGTGGACTATTCGATTTTGAGATTCATGGTCTCAGTCAAACAGGTGATTCTGCTCTTGTGGTGATCCCGTTACGAACGGCTATCCCAGCCAATCCACACTACCGAAAACTAATGCGCAGCGGCTGGCAGGCCTTTATTATTGATGAAAAGAATACCTTGGCTTCGGCTTCCGGCAGTAACGGCAGTTGCCCGCCCACAAACAGCAGTGCCTATCGTCAAGGCTTGACCCCCGGCCACCTGTGCATACAACTTCAACTCGAAGATGGAGGCCCCAATGACGCCGATGGCGAAGCCAATGGTGTCATCACCGACCCAGGCGGTGTAGCTGTCGAACCGCTTGCCAGCGAACGACCACCGCCTCAAGAGGTTCTCCCTTTACCTGCTACTGGCGGTGGTGCCCTGTATAGCGTACTGCTCTTACTATTGGCACTCGCATACTCGCGTTCGTGCCGATGCCATCGCCACTCGCCAAAAATCCATACTTAAACTACCAATCCAGCTCAATAAACAGGAAAATAAACGACTGAACTCTCGTGTAATAACTTTACAAATAAATGAGTTATAGGGTCTGTTGACGTTTCATTTCCATCACTGCTGGAGTCGCTTTTTCGCCCTACAAGACGGAAGAAGCACAGTGTAGTCATTCTACATAAGCGCCTGACAACGCAGTAGGGTGAAAAAGCGACCCAGCCCTTCGGGTTGCGCCTGAAAAAATGCCACTCGGTGCTGCTCGTCGTTCATTGGGAGTGACCAAACCTCTCTCCTCGCGCCTTGATTGGCGATTTTTCAGGCGCAACAGTGGTGAAAATGAAACGTCAACAGACCCTAATCAGCTATATGTTCAATCATCAGCTGCACTGTTCTCCGCCCCATATATTCATTTACATCAAGGCGGAAAACCGCATGCAGTTGATCGCCCACCATATCATTATAGTTAAATGCAATCGCATCAATCGTGTTTCCGCTGCCCATCGGCTGCAGTACTAATTTAAGATGTTTTTCACCAACAATACGCTGTTGTACTACTTTAAAAACACCATCAAAAACGGGTTCAGGAAACGCCTGCCCCCATGGGCCACCAGCACGTAAGGCTTCAGCAAGTTGCAGTGAAAACTCATCCTGTTTAAGTTCACCATCACTGTGAATCACATCTTGTAGAATTTCATCATCAACACAACATCTAAGCGCTTGATTAAACGCGGCTTCAAACGCCTTAAAGTTCGAGACCTTTAGCGTCATCCCCGCCGCCATTGCATGGCCACCAAATTTGCTTAACAAACCGGGATGTTTGGCGGCGACTGCATCAAGCACATCCCGCATGTGTATCCCTTTAATCGATCGCGCAGAGCCTTTCATTTCTGCATCAGTACTATCAATATCAGCATTGGCAAGCGCGAAAGCAATGACCGGACGGTGGTATCGATCTTTAATCCGAGAGGCGACAATACCAACCACCCCCTGGTGCCAGCTCTCATCAAACAGACACAGCCCTACGGGGGTGCTTTCATCATCGATTTTGATATTAGCAAGGCAATCGAGCGCCTGTGCCTGCATCTCTCCTTCAATCTCACGCCGTTCACGATTAAGTTCATCGAGTCGCTGTGCCAATAAGGCTGCAACATCAGAATCATCCGCCAATAGGCACTCAATCCCGAGTGACATATCTTCCAGACGTCCGGCAGCATTGAGTCTTGGGCCAACCGCAAAACCGAGATCCGATGCAACAATATTAACCGGATTACGTTTTCCCACGTTCAGCAATGCATTAATCCCGGCACAACAGGCACCACTGCGAATGCGTGCCAACCCCTGAGAAACAAGGATACGATTATTATGATCAAGCGGCACCACATCAGCGACAGTACCAAGTGCGACAATATCTAACAGCGTAGCCAAATTAGGCACCACAGCCAGATTCACGAAGGTAAGTACGCAACGCAAGCATCACATAAAAAATCACCCCCACACCAGCCAGATTTTTGCTGGGGAATGCATCACCCGGCTGGTTAGGATTCACAATGGCATCGGCATCCGGTATCACCTTACCCGGTAAATGATGATCCGTGATCAACACCTTGATATCCGAGTCTTTAGCCGCGCGCACCCCGTCAACACTTGAGATACCGTTATCGACGGTAACAATCAAATCAGGCTGCTGCGTCTTTGCCAGCTCAACTATCTCAGGGGTCAGCCCATAACCATATTCAAATCGATTCGGCACCAGGTAACTAACTTTAGCCGCTCCCATCGCACGTAATGCACGCATGGCGACAGCACAGCTTGTTGCACCATCTGCATCAAAATCAGCCACGATCATGAT
>QIJH01000043.1 GCA_003232725.1 Chromatiaceae bacterium
CCACGGTCCTGCCAGAAACGACGGCGCGCTTCAGGCGTCACGGCGATAAAGCCTTCCGCCTCACGCTCATTGGCAATACGCACCACGGCGGATGCAGTACGCGCGACATCATCTTCGTTATGACCGCCAATATCGATTAACAACAACATCTTTGGCAGCTCGGAACGCAATGCCTTGGTCGAGTAACTGACCGCACGCAGGTAACGCTCATCAAGGTGCTCCATGCCCGCCAGCAAGGTCTCAGTCTGCTGCTCAATATGGTCTTTAATCGATACAATCGCAGAGACGGCTGGCTTCATGTCCGCGCCAAAGAACTCCAGGCAAACTGTGCGGGTAAATGCTGGCTTCTGATGCAAAATAAAGACAGCGGAGGTGATGAAGCCATCACACCCCTCTTTTTGAATGCCAGGCAGGCCACCAAGGAATTTATCGGTCACATCTTTGCCCAGACCGCGACGGCGAAATGCATGCCCAGGAAATAGTAGCGTCTCGCTGGGCCTGGTGGGTGTCTCGCCATCGGCAGCAAAATAACTAACGCGAAACTCAACCTCATCCTGGTCATGAATTTTGCCCAGGTTATGGTTGATGCGCTCTACTTCGAGCCACTGTGCATCCGGCGTTACCATGCGCCACGACACCAGATTATCTAGCGTTGTGCCCCATAAAACGGCTTTTTTACCGCCAGCATTCATCGCTACGTTGCCACCGATAGTGGAAGCATCCTGCGAAGTAGGGTCAACCGCGAAGACATAACATTGTGACTCGGCACGTTCAGCAACACGACGAGTCACCACACCACATTCAGCACGCACAATAGCGACCGCTGCAGGCACTCCTTCCAGTTGGCGCTGCTCAACCAACCCTAGCCCTTCCAGTTTTTCGGTATTGATCACCGCAGTTTCGGCGATCAGTGGCACCGCGCCACCGGTATAACCGGTACCGCCGCCACGTGGAATAATGGTTAGATTAAGGTCAATGCAGGCCTCGACCAGCGCGCGTATTTCTTCTTCTGTATCCGGCGTGAGTACCACAAAGGGCAGTTCAACACGCCAGTCGGTCGCGTCTGTCACGTGTGACACACGTGCGATGGCACTGAAATCAATGTTGTCTGCACGGGTTACTTTAAGTAGGCGCGCTTCGGCTTCGCTGCGTAACACCTTCTGTTTTGGCAGCCACGCTTCAAACCGGTGTACTGCGCGTCGTGTCGCTTCCAATAGACTTAAGGCGGTATCGTTGCTGTCCGCGCGCTCAATGGTTTGATCAAGACGATGATGCAACGCCTTCACCAATGCACGCCAGCGCTTGTCACTGCTGATCAAATCATCCTGAATATAAGGGTTACGCGTCACTACCCACATGTCACCCAGTACTTCGAACAGCATGCGTGCCGAGCGTCCGGTGCGACGAGAGCCGCGCAGGTTGTTGAGTTGATGCCAGCTCGCTTCGCCAAGAAAGCGGATCACTATTTCACGATCGGAAAAAGAAGTGTAGTTATAGGGGATCTCGCGAATCCGCGATGTGGTGGTGGTTTTTTGCATTCTCGCTCTGATTTTATAAAGATTTATTGTTGAAGGCCGATGGTATTTTCAATGGCATCAGGGGGTGCAGTTTAACACGCATTGTTGCTGCTGAGCAGCATATCCAAAGATGTTATTGATAATGAATAAAAAAATAAAAACCCTATAAATTAGCAGATTACGATTCATGGACGACAATGCTAGAAGCTGATAATAAACGGGTGATTTCACCTGAAGAGCTTAATTGCGACAAACTTGCCGCTCAACTCTATCGCTGTTCGCCGCTATCAACTATGAATGAAGCGCAAATTGCTGTGCTAATTTCGCTTTCAGTGGTTGAAAGATACCCTTCTGGTACACAGCTTTACAGTGATGGCATCCCTAATGACGTGGTACTTTATCTGTTGAAAGGTGGCCTTGAGATCACTCAAGCGGGTAACCAGTCAACTATTCAGGCTGATTCGGATAAGGCATTAAAACCTTTTTCCAGTAAACATTTTGCGACAGCCGCCATCACCACCTCGGGCGAAGTGGATCTGATTCGTATCGAAAAAGAACTCATAGAGACGCTCACTGCCTGGGGACAGATCTCTGCACCAGAGACTGAAGTTGTGATGAGTGAAGAGGGCATTGTTACCATTGATCGTGCAAGCTGGCTTAATTCTATGATCAAATCACCGACATTTAGAAAACTGCCCGCTGCCAACATTGAAGAGCTGCTCAATAAATTGGAGCCGATACGCGTTAATGCCGGCGATCTAATCATCAGGCAGGGCGATCAGGGTGACTATTTTTATATGATCAATAACGGCACCGCACTAGTCACCATCAATCCTGAAAATGATGAAGATTCTGTCATCATGGCAGAACTAAATGAAGGCGCCAGCTTTGGTGAGGCGGCACTGATTTCAGATAAACCACGCAATGCCACCATCACGATGATGGAAGATGGGGTGTTACTGCGTCTTTCTAAAGATAACTTTATAAATCTGCTCAAGCAACCAACCCTTCGCTGGGTCGAGTTTGATAAGACTGCAGGCATTATTAAGCGCGGCGCCAAATGGATTGACGTACGTATGACAGAAGAGTATGAACGAGGGCATATTCCTGGCGCGATCAACATTCCAATGCGTGAGCTGCATAAACGCGCACGTGAACTGAATAAAAACACCCCCTACATCTGTTATTGCGAGACCAGCACGCGTAGTTCTGCTGCCGCTTTTGTCCTGTCACAATACGAGATTCGCACAGCTGTTTTAAAGGGCGGTATTGAAACACTGCCTGAAGATTGCCTTGAAGTCAGTAATGCTGCTGCTTAATCCTCACTACTAAAAGTTCCTGAATCAATATCACCATAGCAGGCGATTTGCTAGAATGCACGAAAACGGCTATCTCCACCTACTTTAAAGCCCCAAAATACTACCAACAAATACCATCATAAAATGGCTAATTTGAAGTCACACCTTAATCGTTGTTTCGCGAAATTTCGCTTATCAATGGCGATGGTTGAAAGCGTGCCACAGCTTGCACTGCTGGGTGCGATCAGCGGCATCATTGCCGGGCTTGTCATTGTCGCCTTCCGCATTCTGATCGAATACACCCAGATGAGTTTTTTGCCTGGTGCTGATGCGGAAAACTATGAGGGACTATCGCCCGTCATGCGTCTGCTACTCGCCACCGTCGGCGGGCTTGTGGTGGGGCTTTTGTTTCAATACATCGCAAAAAGCGCCGCTCAAGTGGGTGTCGTTCATACCATGGAACGTCTTGCCTATCATCAAGGGCGACTACCCCTGCGAAATGCCATTTGGCAATTCATCGGTGGTGCTATCACGATCATCAGTGGTCATTCAGTCGGTCGAGAAGGGCCCAGTGTTCACCTTGGCGCTGCCAGTGGTAGCTTGTTAGGGCAGTGGCTTCAACTATCCAACAGCAGTACCCGCACCCTGGTTGCCTGTGGTATTGCAGCCGCCATTGCCGCTTCATTTAATACGCCGCTGGCAGGTGTTATTTTTGCGATGGAAGTGGTGTTAATGGAATACACCATTGCCGGTTTTATTCCCGTGATCGTTGCAGCAGTGCTGGCAACCATCGTGTGTCATTGGTTCTTTGGTAACGAAACTGCCTTTCTGATTCCTGATATAGGCATCAGTACAATCGCAGAGCTGCCATTTGTTTTAGTGCTCGGCCTGGTCATTGGCGTGCTTGCTGCCACCTTTATAGAGCTACTGCAACGCTTTGTACGCATCAGCGCCACTTATCCCTTATGGCAACGCACCACATTAGCGGGCTTTATCATTGGCATCTTGGCCCTTGGTGTTCCGCAAATAATGAGCATTGGCTACGATACCGTGAATGCCGCTATGCTAGGTGAATTCGCTCTCGGCATGTTGATTGCGATTACCCTGATCAAGATCCTGGCCACCACCATTGGGCTTGGTTTAGGGCTTCCCGGCGGCCTGATCGGGCCAACACTCGTTATCGGTGCTACCGCCGGTGGTGCGATTGGGGTCATCGCAGACGCACTCTTTCCCGGTAGCATTTCATCACCCGGTTTTTACGCCATTATTGGTATGGGTGCGATGATGGGTGCAACATTGCACGCGCCACTGGCCGCTTTAATCGCCATGCTTGAATTAACGGCTAACCCTAATATTATCTTGCCAGGGATGCTCGCGATCGTGACGGCGGCACTGATCAATAACCATCTCTTTGGTAAACCATCGGTTTTTATCATGCTCATCAAAGAACGCGGCCTCGATTTTCACGACTCCGCACTGGCACAATCACTGCGCCGGATTGCGGTTGCCAATGTGATGGATCGAGGCCTGATTCAGGTTGATCAGTTTGTAACCTTTACCACAGCCCAAACACTACTCGATCAAAACCCCAGCTGGATCATCATTACCCGCGGCGACAAACAATACTCACTGCTGCCACCGGCTGACCTTGCGCAACACCTGCTTGCCAGTGCAACAACCCAAACTCATTTGGATGATACGGTGATTGATCTACTCGAAATTCCGGCGAAGCGACTCGATGCCGCAACGATTCATCTTCAGGCTTCACTGCAGGAAGCACATGAAGCGCTCTCTGGTTCAGCGTTCGAGGCACTATGTGTCATCCGCAGGGATAACGAAAAGCAGCAGATTGAGGGCGTATTGACACGCAACGAAATCGAGCGTCATTACCAATCTTAAAATACTACTGGCCTGCAGCGGATAACTAACAAGCTACGTAACTATTCAACCTAGCAAAAGATGGGTATGTCACTGTTCAGATTGCTTCTGAAATTTGTCAGTTTCTTTATGCCCTAGGGTGCAAGGCAAAAAATATGAGTTTACAAATGTAAATGATCATTTTTCAACGTAGAAATGGCAGATTTCAGGAGTAAGCTGTATAGTTACCAAACTACTTTGGAAAAAAAGACTGACACGCCTCAAACGCCTCTTGCGGGGTAATATCCGCAACCTCTTTTGAGGCCGCCACGATATTCACATTCTGCCCCTCAGCGACGTAGGCCGCGCTATCCGACGGTGGTACATCACCAAAAAAAGCCACTACATGCGTCCCCACCGCGCCACCAAGATGCATCGGGCCGGTGTTCGAAACAACCAACACATCCATTCGTTCAAGCGTTGCCTTATAACGTTCAAAATCAAGCGGAGGTACCAGCATTGTTGCCGCACCATTGCTCATGCGCACAATATTTTCACCTGTTTCCACTTCATCCGGCATTAAATCCATAACGATACGAATGTTGATACCTCGTTCTTTACCATATGCCGCGATCAATTTGGCCAACTCTGCAAACGACTCTGCCGGCCACAGGCGGCCAGCACTGTTTGTACGACGCCACGTCATCTTTTTTAAGCCACTATAAGTTGGGTGAAGACCCACTACAAACGTCTCATCCGTGATGCCTTCTTCTGCAAGAATGGCTCGCGCCTTAATGCGCGACTCATCATGTACCGGCAAGGTAATCCAATAATCTTTTAATTCGCCTGCTACGGAACGAGCAACCGCATCAAGACAACGACGTGAATAGTGCGCTGACTCATTACTGTCATCGATGCAGAAATTGTTATCTGTCAGTCGTTTTGATAGATCACTAAAACGAGGGTTTAATTCAAAACAGAACACTTTGTCGTAATTTTCATGGTGCAGCGCCTCTTCAGTTTTTTTCACATGATAAAAGGCGAGTGGCGATTTACGATCATGAACAATCAACTTTGAAACCTGCGGTGCATATCCTTTCAATACACGTTGTCCATCAGGACTGGTTAAAACATGTACTTCAGCATCAGAATATGTTTCGATAATCGCCTGTAGCGCGGGGGTGACCATTACAATATCGCCAACGCGGCCAATTCGAATGACTAATATTTTCATTGCTACTTACGAAGGATCGCGACAAAGTTGCCATCAGCATGTTCAAAAGGCTCGCCATAGCCCTCTACATTGCTAAAGCCAATCCGTTTTGCCAATGTCGTCAGGTTATCAATATTAAAAAGATGCAGATGCTCTAGTGGCTTTAGCGCGCCCCATTTACCGCCAAGATCTTTCGCTTCCTGGCAGGCAACATCCGGCGTCTGTATCACAAAAGCACCACCAGGCTTTAATATTTCAAAAATTCCATTGAGATCCGTAATCACATCTTCAAAATGCTCAATCACATCAATTGCGCTAATCAGATCAAAGGTTTCATTATCAAACTGAGGTCGCATATCCATAAAGCGCCCTTGATGCACATTCCCCTGACACTGCGGATAACTATTAAGAAATGGTGCTGTTAATTCTGGCACCAGCTCGCACCCATGAACATTCCACCCCTTCTCTAGCCCTTGTGCTAGCAGGTAGCACTTATTACAGCCCACATCGAGATATTTATCTTTATTAGTCACCTGCTGTTCAGCAAATGTAAAAATCTCCTTAGCTCTGGCAACCGACTCATGGTAACCGCCATCATGGTGATGTTTTCTAAATGGGGCCATCAAACGGCGGCGCAGTGATTTCACCCCGCCACCGCTATAGGCCTTATAAATTTTTTCGGTCTTCTCCAGTTGATCAACGTAGATCAAGCCGCACTCTCCACAGAGCAGATAATCATAACCATCTATCCTACAATAGTGACTCGCGCGTGCGCTAGTTTCACAAACCACACAACTACGTAGTGCCATTGATAAATCACCCACCCTTTTTCAATACCAGTTCAATCGAAAACTCGCCCTCACTCGGCAAATCATCGCCAGGGTTCACGTAATCTTCATCGCATGTTCGACAATAAATCAACTCGTGTTTCGGGAATTTTGTATTAACAAGCTGCTCTAACCCAAGCGTATCTGGTGCTTCATCATACTGAGGTAGGAAATACCGCACATGGTCATGATTAAAATGTGATGGCAATGTCGTCTTTTTCTCATAAAGGTCACGATGAGGTAAATATAACAGCAGAAAACCGCCAGGCTTAAGCACTCGATTCCAGTTAGTTAATGCGGCATCGATATCAGGGAGATGCTCCAGTAAGTGACTTGAATAGACAAAATCAAAACTCTCATCATCCAGTCCATTCATATACTGTGCATCACCATGTTCAAAGTCCCATCCTTGAACACCCGGCACCACAGGATCCCCCCCATACCCAATATCCAGCCCTTTACCCTGGCAGTATGCTTCAAAATAACCTTCTCGCAAGCGCCGATCATGCGACTTGGCAGTTTCACCTGCTGAGGATTTTCGCCCTAAAAAAGGGATTTCACCAAAAAGATTATAACGAACTTTACGGATATGATCTTTTATTTTGTGCTCAGACACTCGAGATGCAGGCATCGCAGCGAAAAAATTATATCGGATTTTTCTGTAAATTTTATTGATCATTTTCCACACCCAAAATAATAATTAACCACCCACAGTCTCATTTGAGACCAGTTTCACCAAATCACAGAAGCCATGATATACCTTATCCAAAGGGATATCGGTTGTTCCCTTCAGATTACCACAAGCATCTTTATCTTTCTTGCCTGGCACAAAGCAGCTTACATAGCGTGTATCCTCAGGCCCAACAGTCTCTGGTCTCGTATAGGTAAACAGCGCGAGCGTTGGCCGCTTCAGGGCAAATGCGAGGTGCATCAATGCGGTATCACCTGTCACTACATAATCACACTGCAGCATCAACCCTGCGACATGATCAATAGACATCAAAGGAGCATGTATCGCCTCACCGTGGCGATGGTAAGCACTGATAAATTCATCAGCCAAGTGTTCCATTCCTGGATTAGTAAATACCAGTGGTTTAAGGCCATATTCACGGTTAAGTTTAACGGCTAGCTCAACAAAACATTCAACTGGCCAGCGCTTCTCATCAGCACCAGCACCAAGATTGATTGCCACTATCTGCGAATCATTTTTCGCTAAAAATTGTGTTGAAAATTGCTTCGCGCCTTCACTGCAGTAGTAGCTAGTGCCTCGCCGAATGCTATTTAGCGGGATTCCCAGGGGTATTAACATCCGGGCTAAATCAAGCGTCCAGTTACCGCAAAATAACGGCAGAGGCGTCAGGACATTATTAGCTCGACACAATGCCGGAGTATGGTCAAAGCAAACCCGAATACGCGCATTTATCACTCGCGTAAGAAACACACTGCTACCTCCAAAATACAGATTTATGCACAGGTCAAAGCGTTGGCGACGCAATGCTACGGCCTGAGAGATATAATTCTTTAAATATTTCTTTAGTGGGTGTTTGTCTCGGCTAAAAGGAATAACATGATCACATGCAGGATGATTCTTCAGTACCATCACGCATACAGGGTCAACAACAACGGTTATCTCTGAATTTGGAAAATGCTTTTTAATTGCTTCGATTAGTGGTACGCGAATAAAAAGGTCACCTATCAACCCCCAACCAAGTATCAAAATTCGATTAATCTGCTCTGTCGCGGGAGAGTCTATTATGCTCACAATAAGTCCTTCAATTTTAAAAAATATTAGCACATTAATCATGCCTGTTCGACAACTGCTATTAGTGATGCGCCACGATCACTACAGATAACCCGCCATGATTGCGAGGAAAAACCATTTTGATCAAAAGACCGCAGCTAACTATAAGAGATCACTTTCAATTGAAAATGCCCCCAAATTATGCACGCCCATAATTTAAAACCCCTCAAGAATTCAACCGAATGGGCGTTATTTGTAATGAAAACATTACTCTTAGAGTAATGTTAGCCAGCCACCACAGTCAAAGTGATGATACTGCGCGCTAGTAATGGGCAATGACGCCTCGATAAGTAGCAAGGATATCGTGATAACGCATGCCGCTATGGACGCTTAAAAACAGCAAGATTCTGGTCGTCGATGACTACGCCGAAATGCGCTCGATGCTGCGCAGCATGCTAATCGCCTATGGGGCGGAAGATATCAAGCAATCCTCCAACGGCGAAGATGCGATTGAGAAAATTGCCAATAATAAATTCGATATCATTCTATGTGACTACAATCTTGGCGAAGGCAAAGATGGCCAGCAGGTATTAGAAGAGGCCAAGCATCGCGAGATTTTGCCATTAGCAACCACCTTTATTATGGTGACCGCAGAAAATACCTCGATGATGGTGATGGGTGCAATCGACTATCAACCCGATGCCTATCTCGCCAAGCCTGTGACTAAAGTTACCTTGCAAACACGCCTTAGAAAAATTATCGAGAAAAAAGAGTTTACTAAAAAAATATCAATCGAAATCGATAAAAAAGAGTATGGCAAAGCCAGTAAACTATGCGATGAGGCGATGAGCGATCACCCCGCACTGTGCCTGGAACTGCAAAGCCTGAAATACACGCTACTTACCACCATTGGCGATCACGATGCTGCTGAAGTGCTCTGCAAAGAGATGCTTGCCGATCGAGATATACCGTGGGCACAACTAGGACTTGCCAGCGTTTACTTCTCACAACAAAAGTATAGCGAAACAAAAGAACTACTCGAAGAGATCATTGCCGGCAACAATGATTTTATCGCCGCCTACGACCTGCTCAGTAGAACACAGAAAAAACTCGGCGATTCGCACGCCGCTGAAGAGACTTTAGCTAAAGCCATTCAAAAATCACCGAAGTCACTCGTGCGTCAACGCGAGTTAGGTGAACTTGCCGTCCTCAATGAAAACCACACCGTTGCTGAGCGGGCCTGTCGTGATGCCATGCTGATTGGAAAGCACTCAGTATTGAGAAAGGCGAATGATTACGTAAACTATTCTCAAGCGTTGGTCAAAAACAATAAAGGCAAAGAAGCGCTGAAGATAGCGGATAGAATAAAAGGCGCATTCAAAGGGGACCAAGATGCACGGCTACAGGCCGAGATATGCAAAAGCACTGTACACCAAGCACTAGGTGATGATACCAAGGCTGAAGCGTCCGTCGATGCAGCACTGGTGCTCTATGAAAAATATGGCCCAAATTTCTCTAGCGGTGCCGGTATTGCGCTCGCCAAGAGCTGCTTAAAATATAATAAAGAGGAAGAGGCAGATACCATCATCAAAGATGTCGCCAAAAATAACCATGAAGACAAAGCCGTGTTAGAAGAGATCAATCAGACCTACGAAGAGGCCGGGTTTTCAGGGAAAGCTGATGTGGCAATTGCAGCAGCAGTCGGTGAGATTGCTGAGATCAATAATGAAGGTGTCAGGCTTATTAATGAAGGAAAAATCGCTGAATCGATTGAGCTGTTCAAAAAAGCAGCCAAAGCATTACCATTAAACCATACTATTAGCCTTAACGCGGCCCAGTCATACCTCTTACTGATGAAAAAAGAGGGCGCCAACAAACAATACATCAATGAAACAATGCTTTATCTGGACACCGTCAAAGATGTCGACTCCATAAAGAAAAAATACAATGAGCTAATGGCAAGCTGTCGTGAGATCGCGCTCCAGACCGATTAATAAAGTAATGAGCAATGCAGAACCGCCAATAAAGCTCGATTTCTCAGCCATCATGGCAAGTTCAGTGCATGACATGAAAAACTCGATTCAGCTACTCCTAGGCACGCTTGATGAGGTAGTCGATGAACTTCCTGCGGAAGCAAAATCTCATGCCAAAATTCTGCGTGCAGAAGCTGAAGGTCGACGTATTAATGACCAGTTAATCCAGTTGCTCACACTCTATAAGGCAGGTAACACAAAACAGAGCCTGCGCCTCAGCGAACATAGCGTGAATGAATTCCTCGAAGAGCTGCACATCGAAAACCATGAGCTATTATCACTGCGAGGCATTGAGTTAAGTATTACATGTGATGAAGAGCTAGCATGGTTTTTTGACCGCGAACTGCTCAAAGGAGTCATCAACAACCTGATCACCAATGCCCAGCAGTACACCAAAAACAAAATCGAGCTCAATGCCTCTCTTTGCGATAAGAAATTACTGTTCTCTGTCGATGATAATGGCCCTGGTTACCCTGACGCGATGTTAAAATGCTATGGCACACCGCATGAAATTATACCTGACAAGAATAGCACCGAGACCGGCGGTACTGGCCTGGGGCTGTTTTTTTCGGCCACCATCGCCCACCTGCACAGGAACCGCAAAGAATGTGGCTACCTGCAAACCAGCAACAACGGCATCGACGGCGGCGCACGCTGCACCATCTCGCTACCCTAACCTCGTTGGCGCAGGGTGTTATAATCCCAAGCTGATACCATTTTGAGCCTTTAAACACCTTCGCATGAGTAAAATTCCCGCAGACCTCAATAACTCGATTAATCGATGTATGGCCGTCGATCGCCACCGCTTGCGCCAAAAACTAAATCAATTAACAAAGAGGCCTGATGAAACGGCCCTGCAGGAGCTTACTGCCGGTATTACCCGCTCATACCAACAGTGCAGGCAGCGTCGTACCAACATGCCTATGCCAGACTATCCAGAAGAACTGCCGGTTAGTGAGCGACGTGCTGAGATCGCCGCGGCGATACAAAAACACCAGGTAGTGATCGTTGCCGGCGAGACCGGCTCGGGAAAAACCACTCAACTACCCAAGATCTGCCTTGATGTTGGACGTGGCATAAGCGGGATGATTGGCCATACCCAGCCGCGTCGTATCGCCGCGCGCAGTGTCGCAACACGTATCGCAGAAGAACTGAAATCAGAGGTTGGCCATCACGTCGGTTACAAAGTCCGTTTTAGTGACCGTATTAGCCCCGCAAGTTACATCAAGCTGATGACCGACGGCATCCTGTTGGCCGAAAGCCAGAAAGACCGCTTTCTCAATCAATACGACACATTGATTATTGATGAAGCACATGAGCGTAGCCTTAATATCGATTTTTTGCTCGGCTACCTAAAACAACTGCTGCCTAAACGCCCCGACCTAAAAGTGATCATCACCTCCGCGACGATTGATACCTCACGCTTTTCAAAACATTTCAGTGATGCCCCAATCATTGAAGTGAGCGGACGAAATTATCCAGTCGAAATGCGTTACCGACCATTACAAAATGATCACGACGATGAAGAAGATCGCGACATCCTGCAGGGCATTCGTGATGCGGTTGATGAACTGGCACAGGATGGCCTTGGCGATGTATTAATCTTTCTGCCTGGCGAGCGCGAGATCCGCGAGGCCGCTGAGAGCCTGCGTAAACACCACCCGCCGCATACCGAAATCCTGCCGCTCTACGCCAGACTATCGGCCAGCGATCAAAATCGTATCTTTCAGCCACACAAGGGCAGACGCATCGTACTGGCAACCAATGTTGCGGAAACCTCACTCACGGTGCCGGGCATACGCTATGTGATCGATCCTGGCGTTGCGCGCGTGAGCCGCTATAGTCATCGTACCAAAGTACAGCGATTGCCGATTGAAAAAGTCTCACAGGCATCTGCCAATCAACGTGCCGGGCGCTGTGGCCGTATCGCACCCGGTATCTGTATTCGCCTCTATAGCGAAGAGAACTTTAGCCTGCGCCCTGAATTTAGTGAGCCCGAAATAAAGCGCAGCAATCTAGCTGCTGTCATTTTGAAGATGAAATCGCTCGGCCTGGGCGACATCGATCACTTTCCATTTGTTGAAACACCTGAACCCAAGATGATCAGTGATGGCTATAAACTACTCGAAGAACTTAGTGCGATTGAGCCAAACAAACAACTCACCGAAATAGGCAAGCAACTTGCGCGACTACCGATTGATCCCAAAGTAGGGCGCATGGTGCTGGCAGCAAATCAATTGGGCAGCCTGACGGAACTGCTTATTATCGCCAGTGCACTTAGTGTACAGGAGCCACGTGAACGACCGCATGAAAAGCAGCAGGCTGCTGACGAAAGGCACAAGGTATTTAGTGATGAGCGGTCTGATTTTATTGCCTACCTGAAACTATGGCGAGAATATCATCGCCAGGCAGCTAAACTCACCAACAACAAACTTCGCCGCTGGTGTCGTGACAATTTTATTTCATACCTGCGCATGCGTGAATGGCACGATGTCCATGTGCAACTCAAAAACCAGGTGCGAGAGCTCGGCTGGAAACTCAACGACACGCAATTACTCAACAGTAAAGAGGATGAAGCAGCAGAAATCGGTAGCGATTACTATGCCGCCATTCACCAGGCACTATTAACCGGTTTATTAGGTAACATCGCTTTCAAAGGAGACAAGCAGGAATTCACTGGCGCACGTGGCATCAAACTACATATCTTTCCTGGTTCAACTCTTTTTAAGAAACCACCCAAATGGATCATGGCCTCTGAACTCGTCGAAACAACCCGTATGTATGCTCGCAACTGCGCACGGATAGAACCAGAGTGGATAGAGCTGGTTGCCGGTGAGCGTTGTAAACGCACCATCTTTGAACCGCACTGGGAGAAGCGCCCTGCCGCAGTGATGGCATTTGAACGGCTCTCACTGTATGGTCTGATGATCAATCCACGCCGCAAGATTCATTTTGGCAAGATCAATCCAGTCGAAGCACGCGAGATTTTTATTCGCGGAGCACTAGTCGAAAAAGAGTTCAATACACACGCACCATTTTTCAAACATAATATCGAACTGATCGACGAGATCGAGTCATTGGAAGCCAAGTCTCGCCGCCGCGATGTACTGGTTGATGATGAGGTTCTTTATCAATTTTATGATCAACGCCTGCCAAATGATAGTTACGATGGGCGGCGCTTTGAGGCGTGGCGTAAAAAGGCAGAGAAAGAAGAATCCAAACTATTATTTCTTAAGCGCAATGATCTGATGCAGCATGAAGCCGATGCCGTTACCGATGCACAGTTTCCAGACGCCATTAACATCGTCGGCATGACGCTTAAATTGAATTACCACTTTGACCCCACTCATGCACAGGATGGCGTCACCGTTACGGTACCGTTACCTGCCTTGAATCTATTAAGCCCACCACGTTTTGAATGGCTCGTGCCGGGGTTGATGCATGAAAAAATTCGCCAACTGTTGAAATCACTACCCAAGGTATTACGCCGTAATTTTGTACCGATGCCAAATTATGCCGATGCTTGCCTGCGTGTACTGTCTACTAGTGAAGAACCGCTATTACCAGCATTGCAACATCAACTGCTTCGTATGACCGGCACCAAAATCACCATTGAAGACTGGCAATTAGATAAGCTGCCACCACACATGTTTATGAATTTTAATGTGATTGATGACCATGAAAAGAGCATCGCAATGGGGCGCGACCTACGTCAGTTGCAGCAGAAATTAAAAGACGAGGCCCAACAAAGCTTTGCCGAGATACCATCATGGGATGGTGAGTGCGATGGAATCACTGCATGGGATTTTGGCGATCTGGAAACTGATGTGGAGTTCACTCGCAATGGTATTTTAATGCGCGGTTATCCTGCACTGGTGGATAAAGTAGAAAGTGTTGCCATTGAACTACGCGATAACCTTCAACAAGCTGAAAATAAAACGCGCATCGCACTGCGCCGCCTGGTTGGCTTTGGAGTGCCCGATAAACTCAAATACCTTTCACGTCAACTGCCGCATCAAAAAGAGATTAATCTTTACTATGCACCCGTCGGTCGCTGTGATGAACTGAAGCAGGACTTGATTGACACCATTATTGACCAGGCATTTTTTAGTGGTGAACTGCCACGCACAGCGAACGCCTTTAACCAATGTATCGATGCGGGCAAGAAAAACATGTTGCTGATCAGCAAAGAAATCTGCTGCCTTATATTGGAAACATTAAAACAACATCACCAGCTTAATAAAAAACTCAAAGGCTCGCTATCACCCGCATGGCTACACGCCGCTGGAGATATTAAGGCGCAGCTTAGCTATCTTATCTATTCTGGCTTTATCAAAAAGACGCCCATCGAGTGGCTGCGTGAATATCCACGTTATTTTAAATCGATAAACCTTCGGCTGGATAAATTAACAGGCAATGTCAGCCGTGATCGCGCACTGATGATGGAAGTTAAACCCTTATGGGAAGAGTATCTTGTACGCCTTGAAAAACAGCAGCAACAAGGGATCATCGATGCTGAACTCAGCACCTATCGCTGGATGATAGAAGAACTGCGTGTTTCGTTATTTTCACAGGAACTCAAAACGAAGATGCCAGTATCCGCCAAGCGCCTGAAGAAGCGGTGGTCAAAGGTTCAATAAATAACGCCTGCTTGTTCTGAAAATCACAAATACATAACACTAACAAAAATACTACCACGGAATCCTCATCATGAATAAAGCCGCCTTTCCCATCATCGCACTGTTTATCGGTATCTTTATTCAGGTCGTCCTGACAATTACCATTTCAGAAAATGGCGAAACAGCGATGCCGCTGCTCACATTATTGTTGATGACAGAGTTCGGTATGATTGTCTGCATTGTTGGCGTCATAATGGGCGGAAAACGACTGCTCAACAAAGCAGGATTTGATATTAAACTGGCACTCGTAGTAGCAGGCTGTGCCGCCCTGGCCATTATGCTTGGCATAGATGGGCTTGAGTTGTGGAATTACGTTAATAGCATCGGAGAGTAGGTCGCGGATTATAACATCGCTTTAGGGCACCTCTATTAATTCTGGGCGTAGCAGATTGAATTCAAAATTCGTTACATCAAGGCGTCAATAGCAGGTAATACCCAAGGGGGCACATGACAACGCTGATGGTGCGAATTTGGAATTTAAGCTGCCCGTTCATGAATTAATAGAGGTGCCCTTTAGTAGGGTACTGCATGCAATCGACTTGTTTTTGGTTGAACATTAAGCCTACCTGAATAGAGAAGGTGGTTATTAACCGCCTTCTCTATTTCAACCTAATCAACATATGGCCCATGTTGAATAATCGGTTCACCATGCGGTGCACCATAAGCCAACATCACACGTGTCTTTTGCTCTGCACCAATCAACAGCTCTTTTTCACCGTCAAAAAAAGCACTCTCCCCTGCTCGATAGGGCTGCTGGTTAATCGTTGCAATACCATCCGCTACATAAATAAAACCACGCATGCCTTCAGGTACAGGCTCAAGATGCGAACCCTCACCATCCAGTTCAATGTCTAAGTAGCGTATCGTGCTCTTAATCTTCAATGGAGAATGATCACCAACCAGTACTTTTATTTTCACACCATATTTTTCATGAACCGGAAAGTCTTCATCATCAACCTGCTGATACTCAGGATCAACCTGCTTTAAGTAACCAGGAAGATTGATCCAACACTGAATTCCACGCGTTGGCGACTCTTCATTCGGCATCTCGGAGTGGACGATGCCTTTACCGGCGGTAAAACGCTGCGCACCACCACTGGTGACCGTTGAGCTGTTACCAAGATTATCGGTGTGTTTAATCGAGCCATTATAGAGATAGGTGATCGCCTCAAAACCACGATGTGGGTGATCAGGAAAACCATTACCCGGTGTGATCGTAAAATCATCCCAGAATACAAACGGGTCATAATTACGAAAGCCTGCAATGGGCATTAAGCGTTTCACGTTAACACCATCGCCTTCTTTCATCTCCAATGCACGATGTCGCTTGATCATTTTATTCTCCTGTTAGGTCAATGCTGTTATCGGTTATGACTCCCATCGCACATCGGTGCATTATCTGTTTTACCACAACCGCAAACGTATAGTGTTTCGTCATTTTTTGCTGCGTAATTGAGTGGTTCACCCACAGAATGCGCGCTATGTGAGCCATCGCAATAAGGTGGGTTTTGACTATGGCCACATTGGCAGATATGTACTGTCTCATCCTTTTTAACTTTCACCATGAACGGAAAGCCCTTTTCATACATATTCATTTACGGTTCCTTTTTAGTTATTCAAAGCGGTTGCGATTATGCGGCGCATTGAAATTCTGTAACGGTCCTACGGGCACTATACGCGTTGGATTAATCGTATCGTGACTATAATAATAATGCTGCTTAATGTGCGTCATATTAACCGTCTCTGCAACACCCGTTTGTTGATACAACTCGCGCAGATAGTGGCTAAGATTGGGGTAATCCTCGATGCGTTGACGATTACATTTAAAGTGTCCCAGATAAACCGCATCGAACCGTACCAGCGTGGTAAAGAGCCGCCAGTCTGCTTCCGTCATTTGATTACCCACTAAATATCGCTGCTGACTCAAACGTCGCTCTATTTTATCCAGCGCACTAAACAACTGTCCAAATGCCTTTTCATATGCTGCCTGCGTGGTCGCAAAACCACATCGGTAGACTCCATTATTGATGTTGTCATAAACAAACGCGTTTATCTCATCAATCTCTTCACGTAACGATTCCGGGTAATAATCATCCTTAACCTCAGTAAACGAATTAAAGGCGCTATTAAACATGCGGATGATCTCTGATGACTCATTGCTCACAATCGTCTGTGTCTGCTTATCCCATAACACTGGCACAGTGACTCGGCCGTTGAAACCTGGCTGCGCCTGCAGATAGAGTTGATAGAGGTAACGATGTCCGTTCACCTCATCCAGTGTACTCTCAAAATTACCGCTAAAGAGCCATCCATGTTGTAGCATATCTGGATCCACCACCGACACACTGACCAGATCTTCCAGCCGTTTTAACTTGCGAAAGATCATGGTGCGATGCGCCCAGGGGCAAGCAAGTGATACATATAAATGATACCGTCCGGGTTCGGCAACAAAACCACCGCTACCACTTGGGCCAGCACTGCCATCTGCTGTCACCCAGCTTCTGAACGGTGCGTCGTTGCGTATAAATACGCCATCACTGTCAGTGGTGTCATACCACTGATCATGCCATTCACCCTTTACTAATAAACCCATGATATACCTCCTAGCCTTTTCCATAAGTTTGCGCCTGCCTGGAGTAGTAGGCTTGAAGCAGATGATCTACTTCATTATTCGATGTGAACCATTATCCCCAAATTAATTTGATTAAAAAGCGCAAATATTTGCTAAAAACGATCTAATTATTCGATAATAGAGCGATGAAGCATCCACGAGTGACACTTGAACAATGGCGAACGCTACAGGCAGTCATCGATCACGGCGGCTACGCTCAGGCAGCTGAAATACTGCATCGCAGCCAGTCATCGCTCAGCTATACCGTTGCCAAACTACAGCAGCAACTGGGCATACCGCTGCTGCGGATCGAAGGGCGCAAAGCGGTATTAACCCCAGCCGGAAAGGTGCTGCTACGCCGTTCGCGCCAGCTGGTCGATGATGCCGTTGAGCTGGAAGCGGTCGCGCACAATCTCGACCAGGGGTGGGAGCCAGAGATTCGTGTGGTGGTGGATGCGGCCTTTCCTAGCGCGTACCTGATGGCCGCACTAAAGGCATTCATTCCACTTAGCCGCGGCACCCGTGTGCAATTAAACGAAGTTGTACTCTCCGGTGCCGACGAAGCACTGCTTGACGACAAGGCCGATCTGGTGATTTGTGGCCATGTGCCTCAGGGGTTTCTTGGCAATCAATTAATCGAGGTTGAGTTTGTAGCTGTCGCACATCGAGACCATCCGCTGCATCGACTGGGCCGCGAACTTACTGATGAAGACCTACGCCGCGAAATTCAGGTCGTGATTCGAGACTCCGGTGTGCAATTAAAACGTGATGTCGGCTGGTTAGGTTCATCTCACCGCTGGACGGTAACCAGCATCGATAAAGCAACTGATGCACTGGTCGGCGGTCTTGGCTTTGGCTGGATACCTATCCATCATGCCAAACAGTATATAAGCTCAGGTGAGTTGCAGGTATTGCCTCTGCGTGCAGGCCAGCGCAAAAACGTGTATCTATTTATGGTCTTTGGCCAGCCAGAAAGGGCAGGGCCAGCCACCCATAAACTGGCTGAGATACTGCGCGAAAACTGCAATATAACAAACACAAAAATGACGAGAGAAGAAACATGAGTCACTTGAAGCTGTAACAGTCGCATCGATAGATCCTATACCCTCTTTTTTCAGCTGCAATCGCCACACCTGCAGAACCGTTTTCTTATCCTGAGTGCTAGGAGCCTGTCGGACTTAGGATGAATCTACTGTGAAAAATCCATTTTGGCCCCTTTTCTCGATCATTTTTGTTAAATATGAGCAATATTCGCCTCAAATGATCAAAAAAATGGACTCAAAATGGCTTTCTCTCGTGGCGATCACCTAAACCCGACAGGCTCCTAGCGTAAACGGGCAAGCTGAAATGGAACTGAATAGCACAAGATGATTAGCGGACAACAGAAGAGGATGGCCGAGAAGTAGCTCTCAGGTGAATCAGGGGCATGAAATGACTCATCTGGGAGCTACAGGGGCTTACCCGGCTGAACGGTGCTCGATGTAGCGCCCGATAAAATCTCTAGCAAGACTATCGACATCGATAAATTCTACTCCATGGTGATATATACAAGCTTCACCTTGGCGTTGCGTTGCAATATGCCTTACCACACAGGGCAGGGTAACGGTCTTTTTATTGTCTGGCGACATGGTTGGCATATCGATACTAAAGCACTCACCCAAACCACCCAGCTTTACGGGCGCAACCAGGCTTGCACCACCAAGACTCATATTCTTCATTTCTACCGGCAATTTATGACCATCATCGTCCATCGCCAGTCTGATCACCGACTCTTTCACTGGCATACGTACTGCACGACGCGTCATGGTTGCCTCAATACCACCCGGATATTCAAGATGCACATGCAGATAGGGGCTCGTTGAGATATGTGAAACCTGTGTTTTAAAGGCATACTGGCTTACGCCGCCCAGGTAGCGCACTGTCACCTCATCACCTGTTACTAACGACAATCGATTATCATGCTCCAAAGGTGCGGAGATAATCACGCCTTCGCCCACGCTATACCCCAATAATTCGACAAAATAACGTGCGCCACTGTCATTTTTCTCTAATTGAAGCCCTACACCAACCATTAGATTCAAATCACGATTTGTCATGTCACAAGCCTCATCCGTTGAAGTAATTAATCCCAACAACACTACATATAGTTTCTTAATTGATGTTTGGAGACTACATATTGTTATTTTAAATTTCGGCTGGATTTGCTAAATCTTAAATACTATTTATTTAACATTAAGTACGCAGTGCTGGCGATTAGATCGACTCTTCACTGATATATACCCAAAGCGTTTAAGATTTAGGTGTTTCTATCACGCCCCTATTCGCCCTCAGCTTCGTTGTTCCGCCTGACATAGAATGGCTATGTTGAGCAAATATTGGCGCACTATTAACACCTAAATCCCAAACGCTTTGGGTATAAATAGAGACCGTTCATTTCTCCGATTAAATCACCACGAGTGCTAATGCCCTACTGCCAAGCAGTGATATTAGCACGCATAACCTACGCACAATTATTTAAGCTCAGCGCGTACAGGCCGACTTAATGGGAAGATACTAATATCTAAGTATGTGGCATGGCTGATATCGGATGTCATGACATAGGCCATAAAAATTGAATAAAGGAAACAATTATGAATTCAGCAAATACTGCTGCTGCAAGCAGTGACGAAGCCCTGGAACTGATACAAATGCGCTCAGCTATCGAGAGTGCAATCACAGCAATTATGATGGTCGATAGGGATTTAGTGGTGACGTATGCTAATCAATCTGCTTTATCACTGCTTAAAAAAAATGAAGCGGTATTACAATCGCTCTTTCCTAGCTTTAATGCAGATGACATTATCGGAACCTGTATCGATACATTTCACAAAGAGCCATCTCACCAGCGAAAAATCCTGGATAACCCAGCCAACCTTCCTTATTCAACTAACATCAACGTCGGACCATTGATCTTTAATCTCAATATCTCAGCACAGATTGATGATCATGGCAGCTATATTGGTACCACATTAGAGTGGCAAGATGTTACTAAACAGCGCGAGCTAGATAATCTTAATGTCGACTACAAGGGGAAAATCAGTGCTATCGAAAAGTCTCAGGCAGTCATCGAATTTAATATGGATGGTACGATTATCACTGCCAATGAGAACTTCCTGCAGACAGTCGGCTATACGCTAGATGAAATTCAGGGAAAACATCATCGTATGTTTACCGAAGCCGACTATGCAAATTCGCCGGAATATCGCCTGTTTTGGGAGAAACTTAATCTAGGTGAATACCACTCGGGTGAATACAAGCGTATTGGTAAAAATGGGAAGGAAGTCTGGATTCAGGCATCCTATAACCCGATTAACGATATTAATGATGTACCGTGCAAGGTTGTTAAATATGCTATTGACGTGACAGCCGATAAATTATTAAGTGCCGATTATAGCGGCCAAATTGATGCCATCGGAAAGTCTCAGGCGGTTATCGAATTTAATATGGATGGTACGATTATCACTGCCAATGAGAACTTTTTAAATACAGTCGGTTACTCACTGGCAGACATACAGGGTCAGCACCATAGCATGTTTGCAGATTCTAATTACGCCAAGAGCCAGGAGTACAGGCAGTTCTGGGAAAGGCTCAACCGAGGCATGTATGACTCAGGCGAATATAAACGGATTGGAAAGGGCGGTAAAGAGATCTGGATACAGGCTTCTTACAACCCGATTATGGATCAAAATGGCAAACCATTTAAAGTGGTTAAATATGCGACTGATATCACTGCTCAAAAAGATGCGCTCACTCAAATTGGCCAATTAATTAATTCAGTCAAACACGGTGACCTTGAGCCGCGTATTAATGCCAAACACTACGAAGGATTTGTCAAACAATTGAGTGATGATATCAATTCAATGATGGATGTCATTGCTGAACCACTGCGTGAAACCTCCAGGGTTATAAAAAAATTAGCGGACGGAGATTTAACAGATCGTGCCAATGAAGCGTTCGAAGGTGAATTTGCTGAGCTCAGCATCTCGGTTAATGCCTGTCTGGATAACCTCTCCAAAATGGCAACCCAAATACTTGATGGCTCAGCATCACTCAGTGGTTCAGCCGGAGAAATTGCAAAAGGAAATGAAGACTTAAGCCAGCGCACAGAAGAACAAGCCTCATCGCTTGAAGAGACAGCGTCATCCATGGAAGAACTGACCGGCACAGTCAAACAAACGGCTGACAATGCACGCGAAGCGGATCAACTTGCAAACGATGCTCATGCTGAAGCAGAAAAAGGCGGTATCGTTGTCACCGATGCCATCACTGCTATGAGTGGAATTAATACCTCTAGCAAAAAAATTGCGGACATCATCAGTGTCATCGATGAAATCGCCTTTCAAACAAACTTACTCGCATTGAATGCCGCAGTAGAAGCCGCTCGCGCAGGCGAGCAAGGCCGTGGATTTGCAGTGGTTGCCAGTGAGGTGCGTAACCTGGCCCAACGTAGCGCAGGTGCAGCTAAAGAGATTAAAACATTGATTAACGATAGTGTTCAGAAAGTTGAAGAGGGTTCACGTCTGGTCGACAAATCAGGTGAAACACTCACCTCAATCGTGACGGCAGTACAAAAAGTGAGCACCATTATTGCGGAAATATCCAGCGCCTCTCAGGAACAATCAGCGGGTATCGATCAAATTAACCAGGCCATTGTTCAAATGGATGAAGTCACTCAGCAAAATGCAGCACTAGTTGAGCAAGCATCTGCCGTTAGTGAATCGATGAATGATGAATCTAATGCGCTCGCTGAATTAATGTCATTTTTTAAAGTAAAGTAACTGAGGTGCGTATAACGTTTCAGCATCGCCAAATCCTTGTGCCCGGTGATGGCTGAAACTCTCATGGTCTCCAATCCCAATTCAAAAAAACGACTGGTGGCCTCGTGTTCAATAATGTGGCGTCAGGCAATACCTCAAACAGCTTTCTCTTATGCAGTGTAAAGGTGAAATCCCCCTCTACCTTAGGCAGCCAATTCGGCAACGCGGTGGGGCAGTAAGCTGTATGGCATTTTTATCACTCAAAGCCAGATAGTGACTCAAGCCCTGCTGCTGCAAAGCGCTGAGACCACGCGCCACCGCCTGTAAAACCCCGCTGCGGACAAAAGCATCCACCCGAGGCCTGGAAAAGCCTTTTTTCAACAACCAGGCACGGTCGACCACTTGGCCTTCTGGCAGTTGGCTGACAAGATCAGAAGCGGATTACCTTACCAAGACAAGAGCCGATCCAATATATAATCAGCCGATAGTCGTTCTTGCTCCAAACGGGTATTACCATGAACCCCATCTCTGATTTCCTCGAACACCATTCGCTCGGTCTCAGTCAGATACTCCGGCAAGCCTGAATAAGAATCAGGCTCTTCCACCATACGCTTACTATGACTTAAGAGCGTATCCCGATCCATCAGCAGGCTTTCAACGTGAGACTGATGTTGCCTCGCTTGCGACAGAAACAGAAAACCCCAGCTGTCCAGATCCCCCCAATAACCAACCCGTTTTTGGCGTAACCAGTGCGCTGCCATCCAGGCCAAATTTCGGCCACCGCCAATGACAGCCATCGTGTTGGGCAACGCAGGCAAGGCATAACCCGATTGATCATTTTCCACCACAATAAGACGCTCTCCAGGTAACGGGATTGAAAGCAACGTCTCGGTAGGAATCCGCAAAATGGAAACGCCGCCCATCGCTTGTGTTGTTGTAGGACAAAGCGGCCTGACCAAGAGCCAGTCGCGAGGAACCTCAATACAGTCCAGCCATGCCATTAAGCCGCCATGCTCACTGATTGCGCCATCATGCAAAACATCCAGCAACGGAGTAATAAATGACTGATGAGTCTCCATAAACTTGGTATCCACACCGATAATCGGCATGGCGCGCAGGTAACCACCGCGTCCCATCCCTTGGGATAATTGAGGCAAGAGTTGAGCGATCATCTGCGCCTCATCCAAGCTCAAAGACTCTAGCTTTTTGAGTTGTTTAATCAGCACAGAGTAAAGTTCCTGGCTTACATCCAAAATAGGGGAGATACGTTGTTGCCACTGCTGGCTGCGCTTTTCAGCATCACCACCGATGAATTCGATCAACACCTGGATCGCGCCAAGAGTTAACTGTGATGGCACACGTTTCTCACCCAATTGGGAATATTGAATCTGTTGCCAAGTCAGTTGACCTTGCTTAGGCCATGCCTGCCAGGCATCGATAAACGCGTGGAATCCGGCCAGATCATCCAGCGCCTGCCTGCCTGAAGGGGGTCGAAGATTGATGGTAATGGGGAACGGGCGCTCACCCAAAAGCCGTTTTCTCAGATGCTGAGCATGATCCCACTCTGATGTTCTCAGCCGGGCTCTCACTTCGTCCGGCAATAAACCCCAGTTTTTCATGCGACGGTGTCCAACGCGACCCCCATCGATTGTGCCTCGTTCTTGATCTTATGCTGACGATGCTGTGCTAACTGGCGATCAATCTCTTCCCAGGTGACTTCACAGAGATGGCTCTCATGGGTGCTGCTATTGCGCTCGGCAATCAATAACGAACGGGCAGACTCGCGAGCCAGATTAAGGTTTTTGTAGGGGGTGATCAGGTTGACATGAATCTTTAACTCCTGGAATACCCGCAACACCCGCCGACTCACCGCCTCCGCCGTATTGGAGAAAGCCTCATCTAAAAACACCGTACTATAGACAGGACGGTCGTATCCATCCGGCGTCAACACATAAGCCAAACTTGCCGCCACGATGGTGCCGGCAAACGACTCTTTCTCGCCGCCAGACTTACCACTGGAAGAGTGCAACACATCCCGTACGGCACCATTTTGGGAATCCAGTTCCTCGGCAAAAAAGGAGAGCTGAAAGCGGGGGTCGAGCAGTCGCTGGCTCTCCAGTGTATTTGCCGTCGCTGGATTGCTGGCTTTATCCAGCAGTTCAATCACCAATTTAAGCTGCTGAAAACGAGCCTCATCATCGTCGCTATCCTGGCCCAGTACACGCGTTAATTGGCGATTGAATTCATCCACATGGGGATATCTATCCCTATTAGTGCGAAGCTTCAAGTGACTTCCCTGACGAAATTCGGTGCGCTTCAGCACCCGGTTGATCGTATCGATACGGTCGTTAATCTCTTCCCGCTCTGAATCCATACTGGCGCGTATTCCTGCCAGGGATTGCAGCGCGCACTTGGTCAAACGTGCCTGAAACTGCTCCACCAACATAGGCAGCCCTTCCTGCTCAAGCTGCAACAGATGTTCAAGATACTGGGGCAGGCTTCTCATGTCGGCCCCCCACTCTGCGGCGACCACCTCCCATCCGGTGCGGAACGAGGACATGATGCCGGTGGCGCGGTTTTGCGCAGACTGATGTTTGCTGTTTACCTTCTCTAATTCACTCGCAATAGCGTGCCGCTGCTGCTGTTCAACGGCAGCCATGCGATCAATATCCTGCACATCCAGTTTAGCCACTCTTTTTTGTAGTGCTGCGCGGACACCATCCGCTAATCCGGCTGCTGCCACACGATTGGCCTTTGCCAGTTGCAGCTGCACTTCTGCCTGCCTGTTTTCAATCCTCCCTTCTGATTTTTGCGCTACATCTTTATCACCCTGAATCGCCTTAAGCTTTTCCTTTGCCTCATCCCATGCCTGCTGTGCCTTTTCTAAATCACTGCCAGCGCGAGTCAGTCTATCAAGCACCGCCTGAGTCTGTTCGGCCTGGTGCTGCCAACGGGGCACATCGATTTCATCCCACTGAACCTCAGCAAGTTTTTGCCATAAACGAACACTAGACTGACAATGATCATGGTTTTTCCGGGCAACGCTTACCGCTTTATCAAGCAGACCTATATGAGTTTTTAATGCCCGTTCATCTTGTTTAAGAATTGCTAATCTGGACTTGTTCGAAAAACCTAATTGCCAGCTACGCCGGTTATCAACCGGTGTCCTGTCATTTTTATTAAAGCGCCCCTTTTCATATTGAAACAAACCTTCTCGCGTCATTGAAAAAGGGGTTTCATTCAGCGTTTTTGCTGAGTCAACACAGTGAAGGTCTGACCGTGCGAGATAATGCTTGAGCCATTCTCGATAGGGGTGATCCAGCCACGCTAACTTTTTAAGATAACCATCGGCTTTAAATTGCGCCTGTCCCGATACTTCTGATGCGACCTGAACGGTGACATTCAATCCGGTATGTTGATCATTCAACCAGTGAGTCACCAGCCGATAACAATCCTCGGGCACAATTAACGCGGTTCGACGCCCGCCAAGCGCCCTTTCGATTGTCCCATGCCATGCGTGCTGATCTTGTTTTACATCGACTAACTCACCAACAAACATCAAGCTGTCTCTATCAAGCGCCAGGCTCTCAACAATATCGTTTCTTAGCTTTTGGTAATTAAAGTCTATGTTTGATCCTGGGTGCGCCTCTATTCCTAAAATCTGTTTCTGTAAAATCTCAAGCTTTTCTTTTACCTCATACAACTTGCGCCCCGCCTCTGTCAGCGCATCGATAACAGTATCCGCCTGGTCTTTAAAAGAGAGCTGCATACTCTGTACTTGCTTTTGATTTTCCACAAACGCGCTTTCACTCAGCGCATCATCGAGGCCGGCCTCTCTTGCATCTTTCTGGTATTTTCCCGCCGCGCTACTCAC
This sequence comes from Chromatiaceae bacterium, assembly GCA_003232725.1. Taxonomy (GTDB): domain Bacteria; phylum Pseudomonadota; class Gammaproteobacteria; order SZUA-140; family SZUA-140; genus SZUA-76. Next base: position 26,447 of record QIJH01000043.1, read on the forward strand.
CTCACCTAAACGGCGTTTCGCCTGTTCCCATTTATCCTTAGCCACTTCGACTCGGTCACCACCTGCCTGAACATAATCAGCATGGCGCTGTTGCATCACCTGCCTGGCGACTCAGCTCAGCCAGCTTGTGACGAACAGCCGCCAATTCCTGTTCAATTTTCACAATCCGTTGCTGCCACAAGCCGGCATAAATCTCACCAAAATAGATCGAGAGTCCATCACGCTCTGCACTCAATGATTCAATCTGTCGTTGACACTCATTCAGCGTATTCTCAATGTCAGGCAGGCCATTAAGCTTCTCATGCTGACTGCGCGCATCCAATAACTGTTGATGCGTCGCCACCAAATCATCAAATTCACGCACGGCACTTCGTGCATCTTCACGAATGTTATTGGGTTCAAGCACAAGATCACGAATCAGCGTGGTCAGGTCATCAATCTTCTTTAATCCCAATGCACGTGACAGTAAATTGGGCGCATTACGGTTATCCATGTGCAGACAGACACGATAATAAGCCTGGTAGTCATTGAAGGCGTCAAACGGTGCGATTAGCGGGTCATCACGCAACACCTTTTTCAGCTGCCTGGCCTCTCCCTCACCAAACACCTTCAATAGCTCTTCCAGACTCAGATTGCGCTTTGCCACGAGATAGATGCGCTTAAAATCAGCCGCCACACTAGTCGGTTTGGTATTCCAGAACATGGCCGCGAGGGTGATCACTGAACCATCATCGGCCTGGTACATGGCGCGCAACCCGGAGACCACGGCACCTTCACGCTTGTAGTTGGTTTTTGTCTGGGCACCGTCATGGCTGGTACCATGACTGCCGCGAATATATGAGACGAGGGAACGATCACTACGATCTCCCTGAGCGGCCGCCATATTGAAGGAGGCCTTGCTGCTCAACAGCAGCGCCATCAGGCCATCAATCAATGTCGACTTGCCTGCGCCGTTATCGCCGGTAATGAGGGTGCCTTCAGGATCGATACGCGCCGTATGCAGCCCGTGAAACGAGCCCCAATTACAGACGGATAGTTCCGCCAGACGAATCTGACCACAGCTAAAGAGTTCAGAGGTCATATTGCTCACAGTGTCACATCCTCAAGCTCTCCCGCTAGCGACTGGTATTCCGCCAATATCCGCTCCAGGAACTCGGCACTCACCACATAGCGAATCACCGGCGTAATCTCCAGGCGCTCATCATCACCTCTCACCGGACTCAACAGTTTTTTCTCTTTCATCTTGGCAATGGCACCGCTCAACTTGCGGCGGTCACTGCGATTGCTATTGGTCAGCGGTAAAAAAGGAGCCAGCTGAGATTCGATTCGCTCAATATCGATAATCACCTGCTGCTCACCGACACTTTGACGCTCCTGATAATGTTTTCTTAACACCAGCAACAGCAGGGTATCGTATAGGGAGAGCGTCCGGCGGCTAATCAGTGCTGAGTGCTCTTCTTCGTCCTCGAAGTCGGCTTCGTCCTGCTGTTGAAGCAGAAGCGCGACACCTGCAGTCGGCTCTATCAGCAAGCGCAGATACATATCAGCCAGATGATCTTCAATCAAGGCGCGGTGCTGACATAACAATTCATATATCTGTGGTTTGGCACGAGCCAACACCACGCCGCTGCGCATGAGTTCAACCAGCGCACGGCGAAGCGCCGGGGAAAAACGGCCGTTGTCTGCAGCAGAGCTTGTCGCATTATCATCAACGCCGCCTGGCAACAGGGACTCATCAACGGCGATCTCACCCTCTGCATCAGCAACTAATTCACTCTGCTGCTCTCCGCTCGTCGCCGCCAATCGATCAAAAAAACTTGGCCCAGTGTCTTCAATATCTGGGGAATTGCTCATACTGCCACCTCGGTAAGATCCTCCGGGAACATCTCGACACTTAACTGGTAACAGGGAATTGCCGCCTGAATATGGATTCCGCTTCGGTCTTTCACCGTTACCTGTTCTTTCTCTTCCAGCAGCGCCGCGCCAACATTTTTTGCCACCCGCAGATAGGCCACCAACTCTTCCAGCCCTGCTTCAACCGCGTGTTGTTGAATCATACCCGCCACCGTCAACGGGCCATTGTGATGCAAGGTATCGCGCATCCGTGCCGCGACTTCAATCATTTTAACACTCTGCAAACAATCCAGCATCGCACTACTCGGATCCGAACTGTTTCCCTGTACCTGAATATTGTGAATATCCAGCTGCTCTTCAGGCACCCGCAAACAGATACTATCGATAGAGCCAATTTTGACACTGCCACTGCTCAGCGTCAAAGGAATCGCTCTGTCGAATGACAGATCACTCTCATTGAATCGAACCGCTATCTGCTCCAGCTGGCGCAACAGATTCTCCACCGCAAGGTTTTCCATATGGGCGCCACTTTCAATATAAGACCTTAAACTCTCTTCCGTGCGACGACGCACCTGAAAGACCCGCTGACTCTCCCGCGTCAACTCACGCACCAAATGGCCAAGAAAACGCGCCTCTTCCGTAGAGAGGTGTTCCGCAGCCGAGCGGCCTAATATCGAACGCAGCTGCTCGCGGAATTCCACACTGCGGTTTTGATCGCACAGTAGCTGAAAGAAGCTATCAAATGCCCGCCCGGCATCCGAATCCGCTAACATTTGCTCTTGCTCAAGCAGCGCCAGAATCACATCGCCCCGGCGCCCACCAGACTCGATCATCTGCACCCTGAGGCGCTGGTCAAGGCCGCGAATATCATCCTCGACACGGCGAAAATCACCGGTCAGCACCGATGCCAATTGATACACCTCCCGAATACGCTCCCGTTCCTCTACAGCGGAAAGCTCATGCATCACACCACCCAATAGCTGATCGATTTCACGCTGCAAGGCTGCTTTTTTATGCTCCAGCAACGTAATACGTTCTTGAGGGTTGGGGCTTAAATCGACGGCAAGCTGAGTCACCGCATCTTGCACAATGCGCAGATGGGAGGCGGAGGCATTGACCTCGCGCTGTTCCAGGTTTTGGCAAAAACGCAAAGCCACATCACAGGCATCGGTGGCGGTCAGCTGGTCATCCAGTTCACGCAGCCAGCCAGCCTGACTCCATTCACGCAGATAGGCACCCGCCCCTTTTTCCACCTCCCGTCCATCGTCCGCGAGGCGATCCAGCTCGGATTGCAACACCACCCGCGCACGCCCAAAGGGAACTTCATTCTCCTCCCGAAACAACTCTGTGATAAACGCCATAATCAATGGAGCATTCGCTGCCCGCAGCAGGCGCCAGGCGGCATGCTCGGATTGCAGACGATGATAACGGGAGTGGAAGGCTGGCAGGCTCATTGACTAAATGTACTTCAACCACGTCCGCTCGGTAATGATCACCACCGGCATACCTTTTTCTTTTAGCTTTATGGCTTTTTCGATTTTTCTGCCGTGACTGGAAAAGCGCCCATCACGACTAAAGCCACGAGTAAGAGGTTGATTGCAGGAATCTAACATCGACAAATCCTTTTTAACAATTGACAGGTTGTTTGGAGATGTAATTTTGTAAAAATCGTTTCACCGCATTTTTCGGCGTCGCGGAGAGCTTCTGCATGAGTGAAAACGGTACATACTCAATCCGGTGCTCATCCCTAAGATGATCAACCATCTTAAGCCATAACTGCGCCGTCATCTGCGCGTCGGCCAGAGCACGATGAAACGTGCCATCATTGGGGATATTGGCATACTCCACCAAGGTGCCAAGCTTGTGATTCTCCGCCTGCTGATAAATTCGCCGTGCCACCAACATGGAACAAGCAAATTCCCCACGGCACTTGCGCTTAACTCTTTTCAGTTCGGCATGAAGAAAACGCCTATCAAAAGAAGCATTATGTGCCACTAAAGCTGCACCACCGGCAAAGTCAGCAAAAGCGGTCATCACTTCACCGCAGGACGCTGCTCTCTTCAGCATGGTGTTGGTGATACCGGTGTAATCCTCAATAAAAGCACTGATGCGCCTATCCGGATTCATCAAGCCCTGAAACTGGTCAACCACCGCACCCTGCTCAATCTTCACCGCGCCAATCTCAATAACGCGATCACCGTAATCGGGAGAGAGGCCCGTGGTCTCAAAGTCGAGAACGATGACGGTATTGGCGGAGTTAATGATACTGTGTGACATATCAATTTTATACCTTTCCGGCTAGCCTATGCATCACTAATCGTATCAAGGTTTCTTTCTGCCTTGGCCCGGATTTATAAATTAGAATTTCGCCGTTCATCGCTCTTTTTTCATCATCTTTACTCTGGTTGCCACGTTGAAGCACGGGAATGAAATCCTATTGCGGGGTGTCTGGTATCGGCCATAAGCGGACGCTCATATGACAAAAACTATAGAAAAAATATCATTATTTGAAAGGGTTTAAAACGTTAACGCCAGTTCTTATAAAGTCTTTTTCATTTCGAGTGACCACAACCAAATCGTGAATAATGGCTGTTGCTGCAATTTGTTTGTCAAGTGCGTGCTCATGGTGAGGGGAGCGTAACTTTCCCCATAACTGAGCAACGTCCTCATCAATGTCCAAAATATTATCGCTGTAATCGTTCAAAATTACGCGTATCCATTTCTCCAGTAAATTCGCCTGTTTTGTATCACCTCTATATCGAATTAATTCAATACCACGGCGAAGTTCACCTATCGTTATTACGGACAAAAATAAGCTTTCATTGTTTTTTATTGCCGCTTTAAAAAAAGCTAAAACGCCTGCATTCGCTTTTTTCTTTTTACGAATTTCACTAAGTACATTGGTGTCAATTAAATACATCAACGTTGCCAGAATCATCGACACGTTTAAAATCGTTATCTTCACCACCATTTGGCATTGCTGCTAATACCTGGGCAAATGATTTTTTCTTCGTCCCGAGAAGCGCTTGTTTAAGGATTTCTCTATGCTCAGCTTCTGCACTACGCCCATGTTTGGCAGCGCGTAACTTTAAAGCCTTAACAACCTCCGGGTCGAGGTCTCTCACTAAAAGCCTGGTCACTATTACACCTCAAATCATATTGATATCAATGATAGCACAGGCTGATAATGAAGCAAGCATAAATAGCTAAAATCATACGCTTTCGCTGGCAAAAACCTATATGTTATTAGAACTTAACCGAACATCCATCTCAAGAAACCCAAAAATATACATTTAATTCAACAAGTTAGTGTCTCTTACTAAGATGGGTGTCTTGATAGGCTTTGGTTGAGTTGCTCTTGGAGAAGAGAGACTTTGACTTCAAGTTCTTTGTTTTGTTGAGCTTGCTGAGTGACCAATGCCTTGAGGACATCAACATCATTTGGCAACGTATTTAGCGCTTTCAACATGCATTGAATTATACCTCAATGAACAGTGAAAAAGGCTATAAAACACTACTATAATGCAGTGTTTTATGAGGTGTCATGCGCATCACATCAAGACCATCCAGCAACCAGCACCCAAAGCGCTTGGCGGGGCAGGCTCTTGAGTTGCTGACCCGTCAGCGTCACCACCTCGTCTTCAGCCTTGCGAGGCCATTTGAAACGAGCCTTTTCCAAGCGCTTTTGCCACAGACAAAATCCATTGCGCTCCCAGTACAATATTTTCACCCTATCACGGTGACGATTGCAGAAGACAAACAACTGCGCTGAAAAAGAATCCTGTTGCAGCACCGTCTCCACTAACCCATTGATCCCTTTTCTGAAATCAACAAACTCCCGACAGAGGTAAACACAAGGTAGC
>QIJH01000121.1 GCA_003232725.1 Chromatiaceae bacterium
TTCAGTTGTTACGTGACCAGACCGATGTGAGTGACTTTCGTGGCTCGTTGATGTTTGGCCAGGCGCATCTGGGTGACTCAGGTCACGGCGGCGAAAACGCAGCGGCGGCAATGAGCGACGAGATGGAAATCTGTGGTTGTAACGGTGTGACTAAAGGGTGTGTTGTTAAGGCGATCACCACCGAGGGGCTGTTTACCCTTGATGAGGTGCGTGCGCATACCAAGGCTTCGGCTTCATGTGGCTCATGCACGGGTCTGGTAGAGCAGGTGCTGGCCTCGACGGTGGGTGATTATTCAGCATCGACCCAGGCGACGCCGATGTGCAAATGTACCGACCACTGTCACGGTGCGTGCGGCAATCAGGAATCATCATCTGATCTCAATTCAGGCGGTGCGTGAACATCTGGAGTGGCGTGAGCCGGATGGTTGTGCCTCCTGTCGTCCAGCATTGAACTTTTATGTGCTGGCGGCCTGGCCTGCCGAGGCAGTTGATGATCCACAGTCGCGTTTTGTTAATGAGCGTGTGCATGCCAATATTCAGAAAGATGGTACTTACTCCGTGGTACCTCGTATGTGGGGTGGGCTGACCTCGCCGAATGAGCTGCGTGCGATTGCCGATGTGGCAGACAAGTTTGAGGTGCCGATGGTGAAGGTGACCGGTGGTCAGCGTATCGATCTGTTTGGAATTAAAAAAGAAGACCTGCCTGCGGTCTGGAGTGACCTTAACGATGCCGGTATGGTATCGGGACATGCCTATGGCAAAACACTGCGTACTGTTAAGACCTGTGTCGGTTCTGAGTGGTGCCGTTTTGGTACGCAGGACTCGACCGGTTTAGGGGTGCAGCTTGAAAAGTTTACCTGGGGTTCCAATATGCCGCATAAGTTTAAGATTGCGGTCTCGGGTTGTCCGCGTAACTGTGCGGAAGCGACCATTAAAGATTTTGGGGTGGTCTGTGTTGATTCGGGTTATGAACTGCATGTTGCCGGTAATGGTGGCATCAAGGTGCGTGCAACGGACCTGTTATGCAAGGTTAAAACGGAAGAAGAGGTTAAAGAGTACTGTGGTGCCTTTACTCAACTTTACCGCGAAGAGGCACATTATCTTGACCGTACCGCACCGTGGATTGAGCGTGTCGGGTTGAGCTATGTGAAAGAAAAAGTGGTTGAAGATGCGACGAATCGCAAGGCGCTCAATGAGCGTTTTATCGAATCACAGAAATATTCGCAGAGCGATCCATGGGCTGAGCGTGTCAGCGGCAAGGTGGCTCCAGCTGAGTTTATTCCGCTCAAAACAATCGGTTAAATAAAAATTAGGATGGGTTAAGCGGCACGCAACCCATTAAGGGTCGCAACGCGACACAACAGTTTTAAGTTAAAGGGATTGCAATAATGAGTAACTGGGTAGAAGTAGGAACGGTTGACGATATCCCAAAACTGGGTTCAAGAGTGCTGCAAACTGCAGATGGTGATGTCGCCATCTTTCGCGCTGCTGATGACGCCATCTTTGCGCTACGCGATAGCTGCCCACATAAACAGGGCCCATTGTCCCAGGGCATAGTGCATGGCCATAGCGTGACTTGCCCGCTGCATAACTGGAAGATTTCACTAGAGAGTGGTGAAGCACAGGGGCTTGATGAGGGTTGTACTGCTCGTTATGAGGTGAAGGTTGATGCCGGTCGCATCAGTGTAGAGCTAAAATAATAGTGATGCTGCTCCAGGTAGCATTCAATGAGTGTATTTGAAAAAATTAAAAAATGGATTGTGAACGAGAAAAATAATCACTAACAAACATGTCCAGGCGACGCCAAAAAATGGTGTGGCTGATGTCAACCGTTAGACTGTCAGGAGAGAAACGATGCTATTTGGTCGCGCAATAAAAAACCCGATAAAACTGCCTGTGCAAGATGTTGTCGAGTGGAAATATACCACTTGTGGTTACTGTTCTACGGGGTGTTCTATTGAAGTGGGGCTTGATAAAGAGGGACAGGCGGTGACGGGTCGTGGCGTTGGCGATGCCGATGTCAATCAGGGCAAGCTTTGTATTAAGGGGATCTTTGAACATGAGCTATTTCACTCTGCAGGTCGTGGTAATAAGCCGTTAGTGCGCGACAGAATTTTTGACGACTATCAGGAGAGCAGTTGGGATGCGGCAATGGACCAGACGGCATCCGAGATCAAACGTATCCAGCAACAATATGGCAGGGACTCTTTTGCGGTGGTCTCGACCGGCCAGATTCTGACTGAAGAATTTTATACCTTAGGTAAATTGGTACGCGGCTGTATTGGTACTAATAACTACGACGGTAATACTACGCTCTGCATGGCCTCTGCGGTATCGGGTTATAAACGCAGCTTTGGTTCCGATGGCCCGCCGGGTTGTTATGATGACTTTACCCATACGGACTGTCTGATCGCCTTTGGCTCTAATCTGCCTGAGCAGCACCCGATTATCTACTGGCGCATGCGAGAGGCGCGTGAAAAACGTAATTTTCCGTTGATTGTCGTTGATCCACGCGTGACGATGCTGGCACAGTTTGCCGATATGCATCTGGCGATCACTCCGGGTACTGATCTGGTGTTATTGAATGCGCTGGCTCATGTGATCCTTGCTGAAGGATTGGAAGATCGTGACTACATCAAGGCACACACTTCTGGTTTTGATGAATTTGAAAAGCTGGTCGCAGAATATGACCCGGTTTCTGCATCGAAAATCTGTGGTATCGATGAAGATACCATTCGTAATGTTGCGCGCCTCTATGCCAAGTCGAATGCGGCGATGAGTATCTGGACCATGGGGATCAACCAGAGCACCCACGGTTCCGATGGGGTGGTAGGGATTAATAGCCTGAACCTGATTACCGGTAATATCGGTAAGCCGGGCGGTACCAGTCTGTCGATCACTGGGCAGTGTAATGCAATGGGTACGCGCGAGTGGTCTTCATGTTCTGGCCTGCCAGGTTACCGCGCACTGGAAAAAGAACAGGATCGCAAAGATATCGCCAAATTCTGGGGGATTGACCCTGAATTTTTCCCCAAAAAGCGCGGCATGTTTCAGACTGATATCTTTCCAGCGATCGAGACCGGTCAGATTAAAGGGTTGTGGATCATCGGTACTAACCCGATGACTTCAATGCCGAATACCGCTCGTATCCGCAAGACGCTTGAACGGCTGGAGTTTATGGTGGTGCAGGACGCTTACCGTGATGTTGAGACCACCGAATATGCTCATGTCTTTTTTCCTGCCGGTCTGTGGGCAGAAAAAAACGGTGTGATGACCAATACTGAGCGGCGCGTTAACCTGATTAGCAAAGTAGTGAGCCCACCGGGTGAATCAAAGCCGGATCTGTGGATTTTTAATCAGATGGCAAAACGTTTTGATAACGGCCAGAAGATTAAATTTCCGGAAAATGCATCAGATGTTTTTGATGAGATGGGTGAGCTATCAAAGGGACGTTTTCTCGATATCTCAGGGATGAATCATGAAAAGATCGAGCAAGCTCGTGGCATTCAGTGGCCGATGGGTGCTAATGACGACAGCGGTAGCGCGCGTCTCTATTGTGATGGTAAGTTTAACTACCCGGATAGGCGTGCCAAGTTGATCCCGTTACCGTTTATCGATAACAATGAAGTGCCGTGTGATGATTTTCCATTCTGGCTAAATAGTGGTCGTGTGGTGGAACATTTTCATACTCGTACCCGTACCGGCAAGATCGGCAATCAAAATAAATACAGCCCAACACCTTATATGGAGATGAATCCGGATGCGGCAGCGGCACTAGGAATTGAGCATATGACCTATGCGCGCTTGATTTCACGCCGTGGCGACGCCGTGGTGCTGGTGCAATTGACACACCGTGTCGCTCCTAATGCGGTGTTTGTCCCCTTTCATTTTCATGAATGTGTGAATCGCGTCAGTCTGGGTCTGTTAGATCCACATTCACGTCAACCTGCGTTTAAGCAATGTGCGATCAAGATAGAAGCGGTGGCGCAGCAGGAAGCGGCAGCGGTTATCAACAGAGCGGCACGGACATTTTAAGGAAAAAATTATGTTTGAGACACGTAAAGACGAACCCGACTACGCCTTTATCCCTGATGTAGCGACGCCGGAACAAAATCGTTACGGCAAGGCGATTGAACTGGTTGATGAAAGCAGCCCGCTGGCCGGGGAAAGTTTAAATATTAACGGTGATGATTATGTGGGGGACAACCCTAACCGTTATAAGCAACATGGCTTTCATTTTACTTCGGATAACTGTATCGCCTGTCATGCCTGTGAGGCTGCCTGTAGTGAAAAGAACCAGCTGCCAGCGCATATTAGTTTTCGTTCGGTCGGTTATGTCGAGGGTGGCAGTTATCCGGCATACAGCCGCATGAATATTTCGATGGCCTGTAACCATTGTGATGACCCGGTCTGCCTAAAAGGTTGCCCAACACGTGCCTATACAAAATTCGCTGAATATGGGGCGGTACTGCAAGACCCTGAAATCTGTTTTGGCTGTGGTTACTGCACCTGGGTCTGTCCTTATAACGCACCACAACTCGATCCTATTGAAGGCCAGGTCTCTAAATGTAATATGTGTGTCGATCGCCTGGAAGAGGGGTTAAAGCCTGCTTGTGCTGCGGCCTGTCTTGGCGGTGCACTTGACTTTGGTTTGATTGAAACGGCGCCGGAAAATCGCGAGCAGGTGAAAAACCAGATCCCCGGCTTTCCAACACCAGAGATCACCAAACCCAATATCCGTTTTCAACAGACGCGTTCACTGCCACGTGAAATGACACGCCCCGATACCGCGCCGTTACGTTATCAACGTGACGAGCAAGGTGAGGGTGAGTACAAACCGAAGGCGGTGTTAACGGCGAAAAAACAGCAGTGGAGTCTGGCTAAACTTCGTTCACGTGAAGATCCATTGGTACTGTTTACGCTGATTTCACAGGCCGTGGTGGGGGCATTCTTTTTGCTATTTCTGGGGCCGCTCCTGGGGCTGGAGGTGTTATCCGAAGGGACTAACCCTGGTACTGTGACGATGACGTTGATGGCGATGCTTGGCCTGCAAGGCTTTGCACTGGTGATCTCGACCATGCATCTGGGTAAACCACACCGTTTTTACCGCGCATTTAATAACCTGAAGTATTCACCGGTGAGTCGCGAAGTGGCATCACTATCGCTCTTTTTTGGCCTGTTTGTTGGCTATATTGTACTGGGCTTTATTTCGATTCCGTTTGTGCATGCGGGCTTCACAGAGGGGCTGCGTTATGTCTGTGGACTGGGGGCGTTGGTAAGCGGGGCGTTATTTATTTATGCGATGCATAAGATCTACCGCATTGAGGCTCGCCCATACTGGAACCATTGGCAGGTACTGACTAGTTTCTACGGTAGTATGTTGACACTGGGTTCGGTATTAGTAGCGGTGATTTTCGCGATCAGTCTGGTGTTGCAGGGCGAAAGTTTTAGTGGTCTGCTGGCGGTGCTGGCGTGGCCGATGGTACTCGGTTTGATTCTTGAAGCGATCGGTCTTTATGCCCATGGGCGCGACCTTGACCTAAATGGTGGCGAGGGTGCTGCAGCGCATCTAGAGCAGCGTACAACCTTTGGTTATACCTATCGCAGCCGCAACGGCGCGCTAGCGCTTAGTGTTGCTCTGATCGTGTTACTTGCCGCAAGCGGTATCGATGGTGGTCTTGGATTGATGGCATGGCTGCTGGTGCTGGGGCTAATCATTGCAACCTCGCTGATCGGGCGGGCGCTTTTTTATGTGCTGGTGGTGCCAACGACGATGCCGGGTGCCTTTTTCTGGCAAAACCAGGGTTTTCAGGAGCACGCGCGTGACTCTGGGCTGGCGCAAATGCCGCAGGTAGGCGTGTTAGCGAAGACTGACTATCATCATGAACATATGGCGCGAGCTAAACGAGAGATCAAAGAAGACCTGCTCAAGCTTAAGCAGCTGGGAGTGAGGACGAGTCTTAAGCTATTTATGGGTAATGTAAAGGATCGTTTGCAGGATGCAATGTCTCGTACTAAATGATGTTTTACCTCGTGTATCCGCCTTTGGGTATGCGGGGCATTTGATTAATCGGTTAGATTCCCTTTCTCGCCCCAGTTTACATTATGCAGCAGAAGTGTGAATCATGAAGAAATGTGTAAAAACTGTCTGTCCTTATTGTGGTGTGGGGTGTGGCGTCGATGCCTCGATTGATAGCGATGATGTAATTACTGTTGCGGGTGATGTTGAACATCCTGCCAATTATGGTCGCCTTTGTTCAAAGGGTGCGGCGTTGGCTGAGACCCTGGGCCTTGATGGGCGGCTACTTAAACCCGAAATTGCGGGACAAACGGTATCGTGGGATGATGCACTGAGCCGTGTTGCCAATGGTTTTCGTGATGTCATCGATAAACATGGCCCGGATGCCGTTGCCTTTTATGCCTCGGGTCAGTTGCTGACCGAAGACTACTATCTTGCCAATAAACTGATGAAGGGGTTTATCGGTTCGGCTAATATTGACACCAATTCTCGTCTCTGTATGTCTTCCAGTGTGTCGGGCCATCAGCGTGCTTTTGGTTCGGACACCGTGCCCTGTTGTTATGAAGATTTAGAACGTGCCAAGCTAGTGGTGCTGACAGGCAGTAATGCCGCATGGTGCCATCCTGTTTTATACCAGCGTTTAGTGTCTGCTAAAGAGGAGAACGGTGACCTTCAAATTGTCGTCGTTGATCCGAGAAAAACGGCCTCTTGTGATATTGCCGATATGCACCTGTCGCTTAAGCCCGGCAGTGATGCGATGCTATTTAACGGCCTGTTGGTCTACCTGGATCAAAAGGGTGAACGTAACGAACAGTTTGTTAGCCGTTGCACCGAAGGGCATCAGGAAGCGCTAACGGCAGCGAAAGAGTGTGCCGCGTCTGTTGAGGTGGTAGCTGACTATTGCGGCCTGCCGGTTGCGGATGTGGCTGAATTTTATCGCCTGTTTGCGCGCACCGAACGGGTGGTCTCAGTCTATTCTCAAGGGATCAATCAGTCATCAAGTGGTGCTGACAAGGTCAATGCGATCATCAATTGCCATCTGTTTAGCGGTCGCATTGGTCGTCCGGGAATGGGGCCATTTTCTTTTACCGGTCAGCCGAACGCGATGGGCGGACGAGAGGTTGGTGGCCTGGCAAATATGCTGGCTGCGCATATGGATATCGATAACAGCGATCATCGCAACTTGGTGCAGACCTATTGGAATTCACCTGTGATGGCGGATCACCCGGGGCTAAAGGCAGTGGATCTCTTTAATGCGATCGATGCCGGTGATGTGAAGGCGGTGTGGATCATGGCAACGAACCCGGTGGTGAGTCTGCCGGATGCAAACCATGTTCGTGCGGCACTTGAGAAGTGTGATTTGGTCGTGGTCTCCGATATTATGGCTAAAACCGATACCACCGAGTTTGCTGATGTGCTGCTGCCTGCATTGGGCTGGGGTGAAAAAGATGGCACAGTGACCAACTCCGAGCGGCGTATCTCACGCCAGCGCGCATTTTTGCCCGCTCCTGGTGAGGCGAAAGCGGACTGGTGGATGGTGAGTGAAGTAGCGAAACGAATGGGTTTTAGTGGTTTTGAGTTTGCATCAGCCAGAGATGTGTTTGTTGAACATGCGGGTCTTTCAGGTTTTGAAAACAGTGGACAGCGTGATTTTGATATTGCTGAATTGAGCATACTCTCACAGGACGATTATGATTGTCTGGCACCCGTGCAATGGCCAGTGATTGATGGTAAAGGCACCGCGCGGATGTTTATGGATGGCAAATTTTTCACCGCCTCAGGTAAGGCCAGACTCTTACCTATTACGCCTCGAGCACCGAAAAATGCGACGAGTGATGACTACCCGTTGACGCTGAATAGTGGGCGTGTACGAGACCAGTGGCACACCATGACACGCACCGCTAAGGCGGCCCGCTTGAATGAGCATAGTCCTGAGCCTTATGTTGAAATTCACTCACTGGATGCGTCTGAGAACTGTCTGGTGGAGGGCGCGCTGGCAAAGGTATCGAGTCGTTGGGGTAAGAGCATTGTGCGTGTGCGGATAAGTAAAGAGCAGCAGCGTGGTTCCGTTTTTGTACCAATACACTGGAGCAGGCAGTTTGCTAGCCAGGGCGGTGTGGGTCCACTGGTGAATCCGGTGGTTGATCCCCTCTCGGGTCAGCCTGAATTTAAACAGACGCCAGTATTAGTGACGGCCTATGAGCCAGCCTGGTATGGGTTTCTACTATCACGCCGAGCACTACAGCTAAAGGGGGTGACCTACTGGGCGCGTGCTGAAGGTGATGGTTTTTACCGTTATGAGATTGCAGGTGAACAAGCACCTGAGGATTGGGCTGCCTGGGCGCGGGGAATGTTGTGTGAATCTAATAACGATGTGAACTGGGTTGAGTACCTTGATGTTGCTGAGCGGCGCTATCGAGGGATACGTATGTTAGGTGAGCGGCTTGAAAGCTGTCTCTTTATCGCGCCAGATACGCAGTTACCGGCGCGTAGTTGGCTGGCGGGGTTATTTAAGCAGGAAGCATTGAATAAACAGGCACGTGCAAACTTGTTAACGGCGGCACCACCACAAGGAGAAGAGGATACTGGACGAATTGTTTGTGCCTGTTTCTCAGTGGGACTGAATACGATTGTCAGTGCGATTAAAGCGCAACGTTTGGTGAGCACTGATGATATCGGCAAGGCGCTTAAGGCGGGGACTAACTGTGGTTCGTGTGTGCCAGAGCTGCGAGGGCTGCTTGATAGCCTCAGTAGTCTCTAAATGCCGTCGGTGCCGGTACTGCGATCCATTCTGCGGATGATGTTATCACCAAATATATCGTTCAGTTGTGCTTTGTCTTTTAAAAGGTCTGCTATAGTATAGCGGTCTAATGTCTGGATAAATTGATCTTGTGCTTCTTTAAAAATATATTTTATTTTGCAAACATCAATGATATGACATTTGTTGTGTTCACGTAGACATTCAGCGATATTGAGATTAACTTCGGTGCAGCGAATAATCTCCGTGAGATTGATCTGTTCAGGCTCTTTTTTTAGCTTGATACCGCCAGTGCGGCCGCGCATGGTTTGGATGTAGCCTTCGCGCCCAAGATTATGTACCACCTTGACCAGGTGGTTCTGGGTGGCGGCACAACGTTCGGATATTTCTGCGATGGTGCATAGCCTGTCTCGGTTAACACTGAGGTAGAGCAGTACTCTAAACGAATAATCCGTATACAGGGTTAGCTGCATTAATATTTACTCCATTCCTTGTCGTATGTAAAATTTTTCTTACGGATTGCACTGTGAGTTAAAGATGCGTTTTAATGCTTGTTTAAGATCAGTGTGTTTCCAGAAACTATTAACAACATCATTGACATACATTAGACATTACATTTTATTGAAAGTGAATAGGTATTAACTTTCTACCTTTTTATGGCACTTAA
The DNA here is from genome assembly GCA_003232725.1 of Chromatiaceae bacterium. Classification (GTDB taxonomy): domain Bacteria; phylum Pseudomonadota; class Gammaproteobacteria; order SZUA-140; family SZUA-140; genus SZUA-76. The sequence continues at coordinate 9,445 of QIJH01000121.1, forward strand.
ATATTATCCTAGTTGCCATTTGGGAATAATGTGATCTTGATCTTATTTTTTATAGTTTAAATTGCTATTGCGGGTTTTGAATGGAATATTTTGTATTATTGTTGTTGATGATCGGTGTCATGGCGATGTTATATTCTTCTGTTGGGCATGGCGGGGCTTCGGGTTATCTGGCCGCAATGGCGTTGTTTGGTCTTGCGCCAGAGACGATGAAGCCTGCTGCTTTAACCATGAATTTATTCGTTGCTTCTTTGGTGTTAGTTCGTCTGTATCGTGCCCGCTATTTTTCGTGGCGACTGTTTTTACCGATCGCTGTGGCATCTATACCGATGGCTTTTTGGGGCGGGACCCTGGTACCAGATGAAAGCACATTGCAGTACATTGTTGGTGCCGCGCTGCTACTTGCTTCACTCACTTTTTTTATCAGGATTCTTAATGAGGGTGAGTGTGTCGCAGCAAAGTTTTCTGTTTCGCTGCCTGTCGGTGGTGTGCTTGGTTTTGTTTCTGGATTGACCGGTGTCGGTGGTGGAATTTATCTAAGCCCATTACTCCTATGGTTACGTTGGACCCGAATGCGTACCAATGCCGCCATTGCTGCGGCCTTTATTTTGGTGAACTCTGCAGCGGGTCTGGCTGGGCACGTGGTGACGGTTAATACCTGGCCGAATGATATCGGCTGGTATGTGATTGCTGCGTTGCTTGGTGCGGTCGTGGGTTCAGAGCTTGCAGTACGACGGTTAGCCCCTCCAGTACTTCGCCAGGTGTTAGGTGTTGTGCTGGTGATTGCAGGTGCGAAGATGTTGTTAACGGCTTAAACAGCGGCGACTATTCGTTAAAAAATGTGTCTGAAATTTCTCTTTTATTGTTTTAAGGAACTGTACGGCCGCTCTCGTATTGAGGCCGGCCGTGAACGGTATTTAGATGCTATCTGATTGATTGGTGATATCGACAAAGAGGGTGAGTCGCTGTCCTGGCTGCAGGTATTTTCCACGCGCCTTAGGGTTCCAGCTTTTTAACTTGCGGATACTCACATTGAAACGCTGTGAAATACGCGATAACGAGTCACCTCTGCGTACGGTGTAGCGTATGCGTTGAGTGACCTCATTTAGCGCGGGTGTTATGTCAAGCACTTTGCCTTTGGCGACCTTTGTCGATGACTTCCAGATAATCAGTTTTTGGCCTGGGCGCAATGTATCGCGTGGTGCCATTGCATTCCAGCGTGCCAGCTGACGAACTTCAACATGATGTGCTCGTGAAATGTCCCACAGGGTGTCGCCACGTTGTACTTTATGGGTGAGCTTGATCCCTTTCTTTGGCCTGTTTTTGATGCTTTGAGCACGTTGAGTGGCACTTAGGCTATAGCTAGCGGGAGATTTGGCGGCAACCGGGATGATCAAGTTTTTACCGGCGCGGATTATATGTCCTTTGACTTTATTGACGTCCTGGATGACCGCAACCGTTGTTTTGTAGCGCTTGGCGATATGACCGAGTGTTTCGCCGTTACGAATGCGATGGCGTGTCCATTTAACCCGCTTTTCCTTCGGTAGTGCCGCGAGGTTCAGTTTGAACTTGGTTGACTTATCCAGCGGGATTAGCAGGTGATGTGGGCCATCCGGGTCGGTAGCCCAGCGGTTAAAGGCGGGATTAAGGCGGTAGAGTTGTTTGAGCGGCATCTCTGCCAGTTCAGCCGCTTTGGCAAGATCAATCTGCGAGCCAGTGGCGACCTTTTCAAAATAGGGTTCATCAGCAAGGGTGGTCATGATGATGTTGTGCTTTCCCGGGTTGGCGACAATATCGCGAATCGCCAGCAGTTTGGGTACATAGGCGCGAGTCTCGCGCGGTAGCTTGAGTGACCAGAAGTCAGTCGGTTTGCCAAGGCGCCTGTTTTTACGGATCGCCTTGCTGACGGTGCCACCGCCAGAATTATAAGCAGCCAGCGCTAGCAACCAATCACCTTTGAAGCGTTTGTTGAGTGATTCGAGATAATCAAAGGCGGCGTGGGTTGATGCGGTGATGTCACGACGGCCGTCGTACCACCAGTTCTGTTTCAGGCCGTACATACGCCCGGTGCCAGGAATAAACTGCCAGATACCCGATGCGCGTCCGTGAGAGTAGGCAAAAGGTTGAAAGGCGCTCTCTACGATGGGTAGCAGTGCCAGCTCCATTGGAATGTTACGTCGCGCCGCCTCTTCAACAATAAAGTGCAGATAGGGCTGGGCACGCGCACTGGTGCGATCGATATACTCCTGATGACGCGCATACCAGCGGCGTTCAGAGACGGTACGTGCATGTTCACTGTGAGGCAGTGAAAAGCCATCACGAATACGTTGCCATAGGTCATCTGGATGATGAGCAGTAAGTTGCTGGTTAAGGTCGTGCGTGGTTATTTTTTCAGCAGCCATTGGGGTGTCAGGCAGGGCGATGATGGCATTGGCCAGTGCGCTGTTATCTCTTTCGTTGGCTGTAATGCTCAGCGTGGTGTGCTCAGGATCCAGTGGTACGGTGATTTCTGTTGTTTCCCAAAACGCAACCAGTTCAGCTTTTGTGTTTAATGGTGTTATGGCCGCGCTGGTTTGTTGCGTGTTGCTTGTCGATAGTGACTGTGTGGGTACGACTGTACAAGCGCTGAGCAGTAGTGCGCTCGCTATTCCTGCATTTAAATGAAACCGTCTAAAATTCTGATGTCTTGCCATGAAAAAATTTGAAGTCCGTGGATGTAAGTAAATGAGATGTAAATCAATCGGCCATTATAGGGGAGTTCTTGAGGTGGGTGTTGAAAAACGAGCGCCGTAGCGATGAAGCTCGCCAATGTGCGATGAAGCTCGCACAGTGGGTCCTTAAAATCGGTTTTTCCAGTAACGGATGGTACGAAATGTTGAGATTGGGTCTGTTGGTGATGGCAAGCTATTGTCAGTGGCGTAACGTTTGGCGGCGGTAAAAATAGCTGATGTATGGCAGCGTAAAAATGGATTGGTATTTTTTTCATCACTGAGTCGTAATGGAATGGTGATTTCACCGCGTGCGCGCATCGTGTCGGTACGCTCAATGCGTGCGTGAATGGCCGGGTTATCAGGTTCCAGGTGGGTGGCAAATTTGAGATTGGCCTGGGTATATTCATGGGCACAGTAGATCAACGTCTTATCCGGTAGCGCTGCGATCTTTTGCAGTGAATGAAACATCTCATCGTACAGGTCGGTATGCAGGCGACCGCAGCCTGCGCCGAAGAGGGTGTCGCCGCAGAAAAGCTTGCCTGTTGATCCTGCTTGATAATATGCGACATGGCCTGCGGTGTGACCAGGTACATCGAGTACCTTTAGCGGGTACATGGGATCGATGGTAATAAGGTCACCTTGTTTGACGCGCTGTGTTATGCCTGGGATTTTCTCGCTGGCAGGGCCGTAAACAGGAATATCGAACTGTTGCAGGATTGCCATGATGCCATCCACATGGTCATAACACTGATGTGTGACAACGATTGCAACAGGAATAAGCTGCTTATCCTGCAGGTATTTCAAAACAGGCCGCTCATCACCTGGATCAACAATGATCACATGATTGCTTGTGGTGGCTATTAACCAGATGTAATTGTCTTTGAAAATAGGGATTGCAATGGCGTGATTCATGCGCAACATGCTGGCAGGAAAGATCGCAAGCGTCAATAATAGAGGTTTATATGTCGGGGGAAGGTATTCAAACCATGGCACTAGATCAGATGCTTTTTGCAAGGTATGCTAGCGCTATGGGCAGTAAACGTAAAGCGATGGAGCAGGACTGTAACGGGCGCATGGCTTGTAACGAGCGTGACCGCTTGCGTGACTGGTTTAAGCTCCCATTAGGGCAGCGTTTAGCCGCGAGAGAAAGGGAAGAGTTAGATAAGGTGCTAGTCAATCTGTTTGGCTTTCATCTGCTGCAGGTCGGGTGTCTATTAAATGAAGACATGACAAGTGCGAGCCGTATTTTGCACCGCGTGGTGGTGGATGGTGACCCTGAAGAGAGCGCCACGCTGGTAGCGATGTACGGTGTACCGGATGCGCTACCGATCGAATCTGACAGCATCGATGTGGTGGTGCTGCACCATACTCTGGAATTTGAACTCAACCCGCATGAGGTGTTGCGTGAGGTTGAGCGTATTTTGGTGCCAGAAGGACATGTGGTCATTCTCGGGTTTAACCCCTGGAGTTGGTGGGGTGTGCGTCGCTTCCTGAGTCGTCGACGTGGCCCGCCGTGGTGTGGCCGTTTTAGAAGTGCATGGCGGATGTGCGATTGGCTTGCACTGCTGGGTTTTGATCACGAACTCTCACGCTGGTATTTTTTTCGCCCACCGGTGCAAAATGGTGGGATAATGCGTCGTCTTGAAGTACTGGAGCGAGCGGGTGAGCGCTGGTGGCCCTTTTGGGGCGGTGGTTTTTTAGTGGTGGGGAAAAAACGGGTCTTTACCGGCACGCAGATCAAACCGCGCTGGCGCCCCAATGGTAGCCTGATCGATCCACGTTTCGTGAAGCCTTCATCTTCTGCCACCCATTCATCACCGCGTAGCCCTTCTGTGAGAAAAGAGGGTGAACCGCGAGTCATAACGAAAAAAGAGAGTAGATAGTTTGCCAGATTTAGATATCACTGAAATTTTTACCGATGGTGCGTGTCGTGGTAACCCCGGGCCAGGTGGCTGGGGGGCGTTGATGCGTTATCAGGGCAATGAAAAGAGTCTTTATGGCGCAGAGCCGCACACCACCAATAACCGCATGGAGTTGATGGCGGCGATCAAGTCACTGCAGTCGTTGAAGCGCCCGTGTCGCGTGAGCCTGACCACCGATTCACAATATGTGCGTCAGGGCATCACTGAGTGGATCACCAACTGGAAGAAGCGCGGCTGGAAGACGGCCGCGAAAAAGCCGGTGAAAAATGATGATCTATGGCGTGAGCTGGATGCCGCCTGTGCTGTTCACGAGGTGGAGTGGCATTGGGTACGCGGGCATACCGGACATCGTGAAAACGAGATGGCCGATGAACTGGCCAATCGCGGCATTGATGAAATGCAGGCCAATGGTTAATTCAATAATAACTCATAGCAGAGATTTTTATAGATGCGCCAAATAATCCTGGATACAGAAACGACCGGTCTTGAACCTAAACTGGGCCACCGTATTATTGAGATCGGTTGTGTTGAGGTGATTGGTCGTCGCCTTACCGGACGTCACTACCATCAATACCTGCAGCCTGATCGTGAAATTGATGACGGTGCGATTGAAGTGCATGGCATCACCAACGAGTTCCTGATCGATAAGCCACGCTTTAGTGATGTCGCCGAAGACTTCATTGAATTTATTAAAGGCGCTGAACTCGTTATTCACAACGCACCATTTGATGTTGGTTTTATTAATCACGAATTTCGCCTGCTAAGTCGTACCCATGATTTAGTCGATGAGTTCTGTGGGATATTAGATACCCTCGCGATGGCGCGCAAGATGCACCCGGGGCAGCGTAATAGTCTGGATGCGTTATGCAAACGTTATGACATCAATAATGCACAGCGTACCTTGCATGGCGCGTTACTGGATGCGGAGATTCTCGCCGACGTCTACCTGATGATGACGGGCGGGCAGCGAAAGCTTTTGCTGGGTGGTGAGGAGAGTGAGAGTGGCTCGAAAGAACAGGCGATCAGACGAGTACAGCTGGCAGCTGGTCAGCTTAAATTGATTCATGCCAGCAGTGATGAACTGCAAGCGCATGAGGGACGACTTGCTGCGATTGAGCAGCAGGGTGGTAGTTGTCTATGGCGACAGTTTGAGCAGGATGCAGAGAAGGAGGTCTCGTAATGTTTAAAAATATGAAGCAGTTTTTTGAAGAACGTATTCAGTCTGTGATGAGTGATGAGAGTGGCTCGGAAGAAGAGTCGTTACGACTTGCGACCGCTGCCTTGATGATCGAGATGACGCGTGCGGATGATGATGTGACAGACGAAGAACGCCGCGCCGTTGATGGTGTGCTGCAGGAGCTGTTTGCTATCAGTGAAGAGGAGGCGAAAGAGCTGGCTAAACTGGCGGCGGCGGAGGTTGATAATGCAGCATGCCTGTTTGATTTTACCAAAATGGTGGACCAATCTTTCACTCAGCCACAGAAGCAGCGGGTGGTTGAGATGTTATGGCGCGTTGCCTTTGCCGATGCACATAAAGATCACGAAGAAGAGTATTTAGTTCGTAAAATTTCAGATCTTATTCATGTCTCGCACGAGAATTTTATTAAAGCGCGACATCGTGTTGAGGAAGAACTAGCGGGGTAATTTCTCAGCGAGTAGTCAAAATTAACAGTGGCTGCTCAGATCGCCCATGAAATCTGCCAGTTCAAGGCGAAAAATGTGAGTTTACACGTGTAAATGATCATTTTTTAACGCTGAACGGGTGGATTTCATGGGTTAGCTGAGTAGTTACCCGCTCATTTACATTTAGCTTATCGGTTATACCACAGGCCGCCTTCCGGGCCGAGTGGGATACCGACTAGCATCCAGACGACAATCATCACTGTCCAGATCACTGCAAACGCGATCGCATAGGGCAGCATCATTGCGACCAGTGTGCCGATGCCTGCTTTTGGCGCGTAGCGTTGCATAAAGGCGAGTACGATTACCATATAAGGATTTAATGGTGTGATCACATTGGTAACCGAATCACCAATGCGGTAGGCGACCTGAGTCAGCTCAGGACTGATGCCGACCTGCATAAACATCGGAATAAAAACCGGTGCAAAGAAGGCGAACTTGGCGGAGGCGGAGCCGATAAACAGGTTGCCTGCCATCACCACAAAGATAAAGGCGACGATCAGCAGTTCCGGTGCAAAGCTCGCTTGTGCCAGCGCCTGGCCGCCGACGATGGCGCTCATCTCTCCCAGGTTTGAATATTTAAAAAAGGCGATAAACTGTGCTGCAAAAAAGGCAAGCACGATATAAGGGCCGAGGCTTGCCATGGTTTCGCCCATTAAACGCGCGATATCTTTTTCACTTTTAAGGGTGCATGCGCCGAAACCATAGGCAATGCCGGGCAGTAAAAAGAAGATGAGAATTAGCGGTACCATCGCTTCGATCCAACGCTCAAAACGGTTGCCCACGCCGTGTAGTGGCGCACCAGGGATGAATATCAACGCGATGATAATGACGAGTGCGGTGCCGAGTGCAATCATCGCCCAGCGCAGACCGCGTTGTGTATCGTTGCCGCTTTCTAAATTGCTAGCGGTGGCATCATTACTAAAACTGCTTTCATAAGGGGTTGTTGCCAGGCGCGGTTCGACCCAGCGTGCGGTGACCCACCAGCCAACGAGTGTTAGCATAAAAGTTGAAGCGATCATAAACCACCAGTTGGCGGTGGCACTGACCAGGTAGCGCTCATCGATTAGCTGTGCGCTTGCCTGTGAAAACCCTGCCATCATTGGGTCAATTGCTGTAATGAAAAGATTGGCACTAAAACCGGCAGAGACACCGGCAAAGGCGATTGCAATACCGACTAAAGGCGAACGCCCCAATGCAAGGTAGAGTGCGGCGGCAAGCGGTGGCAGTACCACGTAACCGGCATCCAGCGCCATTGATGACATGATGCCTAGAAAAAAGACCATTGGTGTGAGCAGCGCTGGCGGGGTTTTATTGGCCGATACTTGCAGCAGTGCTGCGATCAAGCCGCTGCGTTCTGCGACACCAATGCCGAGCATTGCCACTAATACAAGCCCTAATGGTGGAAATGACATGAAATTATCGACCATGCTGTTGAGCACCCACCACAGGCCGTCGCTATCGAGCAGACCGATGGCGACAACCTCAACTTGTTGCTGCACACCATCGCTATCGGTTACATTTTTGCTCACTTGCCAGCCTAGCAGGGCGGCAATTTGAGAGAGTACCATCACGATCAGGGTGGCAAAAAAGAAAAGTGTGGCGGGGTGCGGCAGGCGATTGCCTGTCTGTTCAACCCAGTTAAGCAGCGCGCTATTTTGAGGCCCCATCTTCATTTTATGGTCATTGATCCGTTATTTTAATGTGAGTTGTTTGCAGATGATGCCATCATCGCATGCGGCGTTAGTTTTTGTCATCAAAGGGGGGGGAGTGGCACTTAGTTAAGCATTCCCCGTCAATCCGGCATGCTTGACGAATCAAATGATAAATGTTCACTTAAGGGCACCTCTATTAATTCATGAACGCGCAGCTTAAATTCCAAATCCGCACCATCAGCGTTGTCAATTTTGGCAATAGTCCTGCTACGGTGTGCCCCCTGGGTATTACCTGCTATTGACGCCTTGATGTAACGAATTTTGAATTCAATCTGCTACGCCCAGAATTAATAGAGGTGCCCTTAAGTTCTAGTGCCCACTAAACATTGAGTCAAAGGAGTTGACCGATGCCTAAACCACGAAAAGCTCAGGTTTCCCTGGCGAGCACCCCCCCCTTGCGAGCCAGTGGACGCCGCATGAAGTGATCGAACAATGGCATCAACTCTTCTCAGGGAACCTGCTCTCACAGCGTTATCAGCGCGGTGAAAAACTCAGTGCCGCTGAATCAACGGCCCTTAGTGAATGCGTTGAGACCTGGCGTTCACGTTTAATGGATATCAGCTGGTTTATGCGGGTCTTAAATGAAGGTATTGCACGACAGGCCAATGCAGAAGATGAATGCACCGGACGCTTTTGGGAGGGCCGCTTCAAGTCTCAGGCGCTATTAGATTGGGTATCCCGTTTCATTCTCGGGGAGAAGCAGCCCTCATTGCCTGCCTGGCGTATGTAGACCTAAACCCAGTCCGTGCAAAAATGGCAAAGACGCCAGAAGCATCAAAACATACCAGTATCAAAAGAGGCAGTATTGATAACCAATGTCCACCCATACTGCAACGATTAAATATTGAACCTGACCACTGGGATTATCTCATCAATCACTTTGAAAGTCGTTTCAAGTCACTCGTGGGCGGAGCGTTTAAATTGAAACAGGTCGCTCAATCGCTGGGTTATCAACGCACCCCCGGTATTCGCAGTTGTGAGGTTTATTTTTCTTAGTAAAATAAACAGGTATTGCCATTTTTCTCGAATCAATTGATTTTTGAGAAGTGTACTT
>QIJH01000079.1 GCA_003232725.1 Chromatiaceae bacterium
CTTGATACCATCGTGGCGAGGGTTGTGGCTCCTGCTGAACCCTCACTGAGGGTATGCGCGGCTTTCACTTGAGCGGCTAGCTTGACCTCTTTGGGCTTAATTGCGGTCGTGTGCTTGTCCCAATACTTAAAACTACTACGATTGATGCCTAAAACGTTGCATAAAATAATCAATGCGTAGCTCTCTTGAAGTTGGCGAATCATTTTAAAACGCTCAGTTCGTCCGACATCAAGAGAGCCGTAGCTTTTTTTAAGATGGTTTTCTCCAGTTTAAGCCGTTCAACTTCCCGTTCTAGTTCTTTGATGCGACGTAGCGTTGTTCCAGGTTGGTGGTGAAGTTGCGTATGGGGATGGCTTACGGGTGGTGGACTGCACGAATATCAAAGATACTTATGCGGCAGCAAACGAGACACAAAGACCTGCGCCTCTGCTGCTATTTGAGCAGGCTATTTCTTCAGCAGCACGTACTCTGCCCCACAATAGGGGCAGGTCGCTTCGCCGCTCTCTTCAACCGGCAAAAAAACCCGCGGATGCGAGTTCCACAGACTCATGCCGTCCATCGGGCAGTGCAGCGGTAGATCGGCTGCTGTCACTTCATAACGGTTTTGCGCATTAGCTTCAATGGTACCTTCTACTGCATTACTCACTGCACATCTCCTCAAAATGTTTAAACAAGCGTCAGCCACTCAGAATGATCATCACGACGACCATGCACATAATCAAAATAAAGTGCCTGTAGTTTTTCTGTAATCGGCCCACGGGTGCCACTACCGATATCACGACCATCCACAATGCGGATCGGTGTTACCTCTGCAGCAGTGCCGGTAAAAAAGGCCTCATCCGCGACATAGACCTCATCGCGAGTGATCTGTTTTTCTCGTACTTCAATTCCCTGCTCGTTTGCAATCTGCATGATCGTCGCACGGGTGATGCCGTCCAGCGCCGCAGTTAACGTTGGCGTGTAAAGAATATCATCACGGACTAAAAAGATATTTTCACCACTCCCTTCAGCCACATAGCCTTCGGTATCAAGCAACATCGCCTCATCACAGCCACATTCTAACGCCTCGTTTAGCGCTAGAATTGAATTAATATATGCACCGTTCGATTTCGCTTTGCACATGGTCACGTTGATATGGTGACGATTGTATGAAGAGGTACGGACTTTAATCCCATTTTTCATATTTTCTTCACCCATATATGAACCCCATGACCACGCCGCTACCATAGCATGGGTTTTCAGGTTGTCGGCACGCAACCCCATTCCTTCCGCACCGTAAAAACACATTGGACGAATGTAACCAGATTCGAGATTATTATCACGCACCGCCGCACAGGTCGCCGCAGTGATGATCTCTTTGTCATATGGCATCGGCATTTTCAGAATATGTGCTGAACGAAACAGGCGATCAGTATGTTCTTTAAGACGGAAGATCGCAGGTCCCTTATCAGTCTTGTAGGCGCGAACACCCTCAAAGACACCCAGTCCATAATGCAGTGTATGGGTTAATACATGCACCTTGGCCTCGCGCCACGGGACCATCTCCCCATCGAACCAGATCACACCATCACGATCATCCATATTTACCATGCTCATAAACTACTGTCCGTCACTAAATATAATCAAAGGCGGTAATTGTAGCCAAATCGCCACCGTTTTTCACTGTCTGAAAGCACTTTATTCACCCTGTTTTCTTCCAATTGGTAATGCAAGACCCTTACTTCTCCATCCAGCGCTGCCATAGCGCGATCACACCCGCTCGGAAGTCACTAAATTCATCTGCTGCCACCAACGATTTTTTCTCCTGCAAGGCGAAGCGGTGAATCCCACATCGATAGGCGCGATAAGCATCACTCAGCAGCGCAACATCTTCCTCAGACACCAGTCCACAACGCCCAAATGCTTCCAGCAGACGAATATTATCGGTAAACAGCAGCAATTCTGGATGAGCATGCGCCCAGCGCAACACCCCGAACTGCACCATAAATTCAATATCTGCAATGCCGCCAGTGCCCTGTTTGATATCAAATTGATCAATGCCACTACGATCCAGCTCCTGGCGCATTTTTTCGCGCATATCACGCACTTCCTGGCGCAACGTCACCTCGCCACGCTCACGCGCTAACACCTCATGGCGCACGGCCTCGAATTGATCTGCCAGTTCAGGATCACCTGCCACGACGCGCGCGCGCGTTAACGCCTGATGCTCCCAGGTCCAGGCATCTTCACGCTGATACCCTTCAAACGCTGCAATATCACTCACCAGCAATCCCGATGCGCCGTTGGGACGCAGACGCATATCGACCTCATATAACATCCCGGCAGGCGTTAGCGTGTTCAACATATGGATCAAACGCTGACCAAGACGCGAATAAAAGATGCCATTATCACCACCCTTCGGTGTCGCGTGAATAAAGACCAGATCAAGATCCGAGCCATAACCCAATTCAACCCCACCCATCTTGCCGTATGCAACCACAATAAAACCAGTCGGCACACCATTGTGCGATGATCCTTTTCCTTTTTTCCTGTTTTTCGTCCGTAGATGATCCGCCGCTAGCGTCAAAGCCTCTTTCAATAACACCTCAGCTAGCCAGGAAAGGTGGTCACTTACCATCATCAATGGCAGCGCATCCATTAGATCCGCCGCTGCCACGCGCAGCACATTAGCCTGTTTAAAGTCACGCATCACGTCCATCTGGCGTTCAAGATCTCCTTCATCCACCAACGCCAGCTCGGCACTTAATTGCTGTGCCATCTCTTCTTGTGGCGGTGGTGCGTAGAGGGTACGTGGATCGAGCAATTCATCCATCAATATTGGGTGCTGGCTCAACAACTCGGCAATCCACGAGCTAGCGGCAAACAGCTGTACCAGTTGCGACAACGCCATCGGATTCTCTACCAACAGCGCTAGATAAGCGGTACGACGCGCCACCACCTCAATCAAGTTCAGCACCCGCACCAGCGTCTCATCAGGATTGGCAACCTTCGCCACCGATCCCAACATCAGCGGCATCAACTGATCCAACCGAGCCTGCCCCGCCGGACCCGACATGCGACAGGCATGACTCGAACCCAGCTGCCCGATACGGCGTAGCGCCTCAGCTCCATCCTCATAACCGTGTTCACACAGAATCGCTACGGCTCGCTCATCATTAACCCGTCGCTGCCACACAGCAGATAATGTCTGATCATCATAATCGTAATCAGAAATAGCCTCCGCCTGCGGCGCAGCAAAGACTTGCTCAAAATGGGTTTCCACCAAACCGCGTTTTTTATTAAGCGCGACTGAAAACTGTTGCCAATCCGGAAAATTCATCGACAACGCCAGACGCAAACACGCTTCATCATCAGATGGCAACAGGTGGGTCTGCTTATCCTCAAATGCTTGCAGGCGATTTTCAACATCGCGCAGAAAACAATAGGCATCAACCAGCCCATCGACCACGTAACGAGGCAGGTAATCACTAACCGCTAGCTGGCGTAAGATCGTCAGGATCGGCCGCTGTTGCAGTTCCGGCTCACGTCCACCACGGATTAGCTGAAATGCCTGCCCAATAAACTCCACCTCACGGATCCCACCAGGGCCCAGCTTAACGTTGTCATCCGAGCCTTTACGCGCGAGTTGATGGCGTATCATCCGCTTCATTTCACGCAGCTCAGAATAAGCCCCAAAATCGAGATAGCGGCGATAAACAAAGGGGCGCAACATCGCCAGCACCTGCTCGCCCTGCTCAAGAGCACCCGCCACTGGGCGCACCTTGATCATCGCGTAACGCTCCCACTCACGCCCCTGCGACTGGTAATACTCTTCGAATGCATCAAAACTCATCACCAGCGGACCACTATCGCCATATGGACGCAGGCGCATATCAACCCGAAAGACAAAACCCTCCTCAGTGCTCTCATCGATCACACCGATCAAGCGACGACCGAGTTTGGTGAAATACTCTTCATTGCTGATGAGACCACGCTTGCGCCCTGGTTTGCGTGTTTCGCCCGTTTCAGGAAAGACAAAAATCAGATCAACATCGGATGAAAAATTCAGCTCGCCCGCGCCCAGCTTGCCCATCCCCAATATCACTAGCGATTGCGGCTGCTGTGATCGCTCCCCCATCGGTATCCCATACTCTTTCGATTGCCATCGATGCAAGGTGGTTAGTGCGCCATCCAGGCAGCTATCCGCCAGCGCCGAAAGGTCGCGCAGCGTCTCAGCCAGCGATGCCCACCCAGCCAGGTCACGCCATGCAATACGCACCATCTCATAACGCCTAAAACGACGCAGCACTCGTCCGAGATCCGCATCCGTTTTTATTTTAGCCTGTGCAACGGCCAGTTTTCGCGGGTATTCATCGGCACGATAATCAATCAACAGATCGCCACCATGAACTAATTCATCAAACAACTCAGGATGGCTCACGCAACTACTGGCGACAAATTCACTGTAGGCCCATACCTCGCACAACACCTTAAGAAAATCGTCATTCAGCGGTGGCTTAAGCCTCATCTCTAAGCTGCTGTCAAGGTAACACTGCCAATGATGAGTCACCTGACGACGTAAATTGGCAGGGAAGTTATCTGGAAAAAGCGTTTCAAGACGAGCGCCCAGATCCATTGTTTGAGGAATATTCATAATTCGACCGTATTAACAAAGAGAGGGAGAGGCAGCTAAAGCGTCACTATACACGACATAACAGACTGTAAAGTAAACTACTGAGCACACAACTAACGCAGCAATCGAACATTTTTTCGCCCTCAAGTTAGCGGTTAATCCGGTCGATAAATTTTTGCATTAACCAGATTAAAAATTTCATCTATTACCTGGGGAAAAAAATGGAACTTAACGACTATTTGAAACTTATGGTCGCAAAAGATGCTTCTGACATCTATATCGCTGTTGGCGCGCCTGTTAGCGCTAAGATACAGGGTACCTTGATGCCACTTGAAAAGTCCCCGGTCAATCCATTACGGGCCAAAGAGATCGCCTACCAAATCATGAACCCTGAGCAACAGGTGGCATTTGAAAAGACACTTGAAATGAATCTGGCAATATCTGAACCAGGTATTGGCCGTTTTCGTATCAACCTGTTTCAGCAACGCAGCCAGATCAGCATTGTTATTCGGAATATCAAAACGGAAATTCCACTAGCAACAGACCTGGGCCTGCCACCAATCCTCAACAAACTGGTGATGCAAAAGCGTGGCTTGATTCTCTTTGTTGGCGCCACCGGTTCAGGTAAATCGACCTCATTAGCAGCACTGATTGACTACCGCAACACCAATAGTGCTGGCCACATCATTACCATTGAAGATCCAATCGAATACCTCCACCGTCATAAAAAGTCGATCATCAATCAACGAGAAGTCGGGGTTGATACTCTTACCTATGAAGAAGCACTAAAGAACACCCTGCGCCAGGCCCCCGATGTCATTCTGATTGGTGAAATTCGAGACCGTGAAACGATGGAACACGCGATTGCTTTTGCGGAGACCGGACACCTTGCTATCTCAACCCTGCATGCCAATAACGCCAACCAGGCCTTTGACCGCATCATCAACTTCTTTCCAGAAGAGCGCCGCAATCAACTGTTAATGGACCTGTCACTCAATGTACGCGGCATCGTTTCACAACGCCTGATTCCAACACTGGATGGAAAACGCTCTGCTGCAATTGAAATCCTGCTCGGTACACCAATGATCAACGACCTCATACTAAAAGGTGAAATCAACCAGATCAAAGAGGTGATGAAAAAATCTGAAAATGTCGGCATGCAAACATTTGATACCGCGCTATACAATCTCTATAAAGAGGGACGAATTTCACTTGAAGAGGCACTACGAAATGCTGATTCTCAAAATAATCTTCGCTTACGCATTAGCCTGGAAGAGAAAGACCTTGGCAGTAAAGATGATGCCCCTAGTCAATCAGGCGGTCTAAGCATCGAAGTCTCAGATGATGGCAAGGGCTCTCTTCTTAGATAAAAAAGCCTCCTGCAAAACAGGGAGCCTGGCATTAAAATGAAGAAGACCCTGACTGACTACGAAGCCAATTGACGCGCCATGGTGTCCAGCCCATCACACCCTTCCATCACGCGATTAGTCACCATTCGCGCTTGATAATCACCGATCCCCAACGACTGTAATAATGACTGGGGAATACTGCTATTTGACGCATCACCAATATCATATTCCTTTAACAATCGGTCTGACAAAGCAACCAGCTGAGGATACACCGCATGCTCCCCTTGATATGCTAAATTATTATGCTCTCTGGTGGCGACAATAAGCTCTTGAGGAAGCTTCCACACATCCATCAACCATGCGCCAATCTGCCCATGTTCATAACCAAAAACCTTCTTTTCGATTTCGATCAGATCCGTTTCAGGCTCTGCAATAATAAATTTATTAAGGATCAAAAATTCTTTGCGGAAAAGATGCCCTACCAAAACATGGCCAAAATTATGTAGTAGTCCCGCAAGATAGGCGAGCCCGGCAGGTGGTCGAATATCATTATCAAGCTCACCGCTCAACGCCTGCGTCAGCGCAGCACTAAACACCGCATGACGCCAGAAAGCGTCCATATTCAGCGGAACATTCTTGGGTAACTTAAATGGCCGTGCAGTGGTAACACCCAATGCAAGATTCATCACCATACTAAAACCAAGCACACGGGAAACGGCCGTCTGCACTGAGTCAACCTTGCCACGGTAACTGAAAAATGGAGAGCTGGCATAACGCATAATTTGTGCGGCTAAACTCGGATCCATCTCAACAATCTTGACTAGATCATTAATGGAAGCCTCGGGGTTAGCGCCCAGCTTAATCACCTCCTGCGCCATCGCAGGCATGGCAGGCAGGCGATCAAGCTTCGCGATACGGGCTTTGATATTCAATAACGGTTCAACAGTACTTTCAGCAGTCATCGCAACACATCCTTCATCTCAAACAGATACAAATTCCAGTTTCATACAGTGCTACCTCAGGTAGTCACTCTTATTGGTGCTATCGGCATCAACACTGGAATCACAATGTGGGATGTGTGAATCTTTGATCATGATCAACGAACCTGCGAGACCTCTGTCACACTTTGGCTCCGGCAACAAAAAAACATGGTAAGCCACTGAAAATAAAAATTTTTTTATAAAAATAAAATCAGTGAAGATTGCTAGCCGAGCGCTGTTTTAACGACTGTTTTTTGCTCCCCTAGTCGCAATAAGCTCGGCAATAAAATCAGGGTAAAAATCGTACTAAGTACCATCCCACCCACAATCACTGCGGCAAGGCCACGATATAATTCTGTGCCTGCACCCGGCATCACCAACAGTGGCAACATGCCAAAAATACTGGTCAGCGTACTCATTAAGATAGGCCGTAAACGCAGCTGCACTGCCTGCTCAACTGCATCACGCCGCATCAGCCCTTCACGCTCAGCACTGCGAGTCTGGTGCACCAGTAGAATAGCGTTATTAACCACCAATCCAAGCAGGATCACAAAACCGATCATCGTCAATAGGTCCATCGCCTGTGCAATACCAAGCATATTCATCAAATAGAGCGTTGCGACACCACCAACCGTCGCTAGCGGTATCGTCAGCAGTACCAGCAGACTATCCAGGAATGAGCGGAACAGTGCGCTAATCAGTAGATACAAGATGGCGATCGCCAACAAGAAAGTACCGCTCATATTCGTCAATGTAGTCTGCAATTTATCTGCAGAACCTGCATAACGAATAAAGCCATCTTCAGGCAGCGCCGCCTCAATCACCGGTGTGACTCTCGTCTTGATTAACTCCATTCCTTCCTCAACCGACATCCCTTCCGGCAAACGTACCTGGAGGGTCACGGTGCGGCGACGATCGATCCGCCGCAGTTGATCAGGCCCGGCAGTTCTCACCACATTGACCAACTCACTCAATGGCACGATGCCACCATCCGGCGTCGCCAACGGAATCGCTGCCAACTCCTCAGGGGTTAACCACGGCTCGCTACGCAAGATCACATCAAGGCGTTTTTCACCATCAAAATAGTCCGCCACATAGAGGCCATCCCCCAGCGCGCGGGCGATCCCGCCGATGTCGCCACGGTTCCAGCCCACTTCAGCAATGCGGCGTTCATCTGGCACCAGGCGCAATTCAGGCTCGGCCAGATCCAACCCAGGATAAGGACGCGGCATGGTACCAAATGCCTCTCGCACCGCCATAAATCCCGCACCTCCCGCCTGCAGCAGCGCTTCCAGGTCACGCCCCTGAATATCGATATCGATTGAACGACCACCACCCAGCCCGCCAAACAGCGATGCCTTAAAGGCAAAACCGATCGTATCGGGGAAGCCGGCAATAATGCCATTGATCAGCGGTACTAATTGCCCGGTCTCCTCAGGCACAACCGTGCGTGCACCCATAAACATGCCTCTCGGAAAGGCGACAAAAAAGTAGTTATCGACCTGCGGTTGCTGTTCACCCGTTAAATGCGGCGCCATCGCATCGGCCACCTTCTGCCCCATCTCATGTTCCATAAAATCGATATTGGCACCTGGTGGCGGATTGATAAAACTAAACACCAGATTACGATTACCTTCTGGTAGATAATCCGCTTTCGGTAACATCAGGAAAACCAGCGCCAGCGGTACCGTTAACAGCCCAACAATCCAGATCAGACGCATCTTTGGCCCAGTGATACGCATAATACCCGCCGTCATCGCCACCCACCAGTGGCGGTGCGGATCTTCCATTTTGGCATGGCGCAACCAGCTCATCGCGGTGGTTGGCAGCACAGTTACCGCAACGATCAGTGAAAAACAGACCGCCACCGCAATCGTCAATGCGAGGTCAGCAAACAGCTGCCCCGCCTCATCAGCGAGGAAAACCACCGGCAAGAAGATCGCGACTGTGGTGGCGGTCGAGGCCAACAACGCTCCCCACACCTGGCTCGTACCCTGCGCCGACGCCTCAATCCCATCGAGCCCTTTCTCGCGCAGGCGGATAATATTCTCCAGCACCACAATCGCCGCATCAAGTACCATGCCAACCGCAAAGGCCAGCCCCGCCAGTGAGATGACATTCAATGAACGCCCCGCAGCATCTAGCAGAATAAAGCTACCCAATACACAGGCGGGGATTGCCAACGCCACCATCATCGTGGCGCGAAATTTGCGGAAAAACCACCACAGCACACCCACCGCCAACAAAATGCCAAGCGCTAGATTACTCGTGACCATCTCAATTGAACGATCGATGTAAATGGTCTCATCATAGACCTGTTCCAACGACAGACCTGCTCGTAACAGCGGCCCTTCACGTAATTCTGCTACCGCTTCGCGTAGCCCATCCATCACCTGCAACACATTAACGCCCGTCTCACGATGAGCCGTTCTGGATGACAAAGCTGCCGCGATCGACCATCGCCACCTCGACCTTCGCCACATCACGTAAATAGACCGGACTGCCTTCGCGCCACGTCACAATCATCTCGCCCAGGTCATTCGCGCCATAGGCCCCGGTATAGCGCACCGTGTAACGGCGTTTGCCCACATCAGCAAAACCAGCCGAAATATCTTCTGCGCCGACCAATTCCACCACGTCGGGCAACTGAATATTAAGATTTGCGGCCTTATAGGGATCGAAGGTGATACGTAGTTCGTTTTCACGCCCGCCGCGCACCTCGGACATCGCCACCCCCGGCACACGCTCAAAACGGCTCTGTACCACCTCTTCGATATAGTCTTGATACGAGGCGATAGGGCGTTCATTGCCATCAACCGGCTTGATGATAAACCACGCAATTGGGCGACTATCACCACCCACCGAACTGATCACTGGCTCATTTGCATCGGCGGGATATCTAGCCACACGATTGAGGCGGTTCAGCACCTCCAGCAGTGCGCGCTGCATATCGGTACCGACCACAAAGGTGAGGGTAATTTTGCCACTGCCGCGGCTCGCCTCAGAAAGAATCCTGGTCGCACCCGGCAGGCCGCGCAGCGCATCCTCCTGTGGCTCGATGATCTCAGATTCAACCTCTTCCGGTGCCGCCGCACGCCACGCAGTGGAGATACTGATCTCAGGCGCCTGTACCTCAGGAGTCAACTGAACTGGCAGGCGGTCCAGGCTGATTAGCCCAAACAGCACCACCAGCAAAAAGGCAACCGCAACCGCAACCGGGTTGCCAAGCGATAGACGCGTCAGGTTCACTCGCTTGCTCCACCCTTCACACGAACCTGCTGGCCGGGACGCATGCGCTCATTACCAACTGTGATCACCTGCTCGCCCACTGCCAGCTCACCCATCACCTGAATATAATCACCCGAGGCAACCCCCAGCGTCACATTCACTCGCTCAGCACTGCTCTCGGCATACGACGCAACACAATCGCATCACGATGAACGGTTAGCGCTTTTACTGCCTGCGCAGTCGGCACTGCAACCTTCACTCCCTGCCCAGCAGGCCAGGGGTTACCATCAAGATCAAGCCGCAAGTCCATCAGGCGAGACTGTAAGTCACCCACCGGCACCAATGAGCGTACCGTCGCACGGTGTACATCGCCATCCGCCTGTACCTGCAGCTGAGTGCCCTTTTCCACAAACTTAAGGGTCGACAACGGCACCATTGCACGCACTTCGACCAAATCCGTATTCACCAAACGCATCACCTCAGTGCCACTCTCGGCCCATTCACCCTGCTGCAACAACCGCTGTGCCACGGTACCACTAAAAGGGGCGCGCAATACACTGCGTGCCACACGATCCTGCGCTAACTTCACCCGCACTCGCGCGGCGCTGAGATCAGCACGTGCCACATCGCGGTCAGACTCAGTCTGCTCCAGCAGCGTGCGCGCCGCATTGTTCTGTTTTGCCAGGCTGCGCAAACGCGTTAGCTCTTTTTCAAAAAAGGTCAGTCTCGCCTTTACCTGGGCGAGTCCTGCGCGACTCTCTTCCACTTCCAGTTTGCGCTGCGTATCATCGATTTGAGCCAGTTTTGCACCTTGCTCAAAACGATCACCCACCTCAGCCACCCACACCAGTCGCCCCATCATCTCAGCAGCAACCGCGGCATCCAGGCGGCTCACTACGCTACCCGCCACCATCACCGTGGGCGCCATCATACGTTCGCTCACGTCACCGACCACCACAGGTGCTGCGCGCGGGCCATCTTTGGCAAGAACATCAGCCATCGCCAGCATTGATAGTAATACAGTCGCAATAATAAGCCCTTTATTGATAGGTTTTACCGATTCACTCACGCTATCCACCAATGTGCATGCCTGCATATACCACTCTCTTTTATCATTGCTTTTCATCTAAATCATACTGTGAGACCTTTGCACGAGTCTATTTTCCGTTCCAACTGCGTTATAAATGATCTCAAATACTCATTCACTTCGTGTAAACTCCGTTTTTCGACCATTGATGCCTTGCTGAAACGAAAACGAGTTCTCGTGCAAAGGTCTCACTGTATCGTTCGACACATTGATTGGGAACCCCAATCTGTTCTATTCTCTTCTATAATTAAGATCTCATCATAAGATTATCACAGGAAAGCCGTTGTTCAACGCGCACCACCATTTCATCATTAGCAAGGATCGCAGGCATTCGCCATGAGTAATCAATCCCCTATGCAGACCAGCAACAGTGAAACAACCCACCCACAACCAGGTACCGCTGACACGTCAGCCGAGGTGATACGCCACTGGATTCGCGCCCTGCCGCTTGCGGATCAACGCACGACCATTCAACTCACAACCGTAGCCTTGCGCGATCTTAACAGCGCCAGCATGACAATTGACCAGCGTGCACGCGCGCTCGCACTCTTTAGCCCGCTCATCAACACATTGATAAAACACGTGGCACAATATTATGAACACTCACGTCACTCGTTTACTGCCAACAAACGTGAACATTTCGACAATATACAGGTCATGCTAAATGAAACCGTCAACGGTTATCTGATCATCATCAACGAATCACCATTGCCATCGCCACTCAGAACACATGGCAGTGAACAGACCCGGCATAACGAACGTCGCGTGCCAACCGGCAGTGACACACACCACCTCTGCTGTGCACTCTACCAGGCGATTGAACACCTCTCGCAACGCCTGCTACACAGCTATTGGCTCTATACCACGCCATCATCTGATATCTGGGCTGAAATCCACCGCCTCTATTACATCGCCGAAACTTACAATATTCCAGCAACCCCCTTCAGCTTTGGCTTTAACACCGAAGCCAAAGTGGGGAAATCGCTCTCGATTGAACGCGCCTATAAACGCATCCTGCTATTTTCACTGGCTAACCCTTTTCACCTGATGCCGCATGAAATGACGCGCGCCTATCAATCACTACGCAACTGGGCACAACAATGCAAGATCATCCGCAGCGATTCACCTGAAAAATTACAAGGCCGTTTTTATATCGATCTTGAGAGTGACCAACCACCCACTCACCACAGCCTCAACCGACTCGACCTTGAGCTGCCATCGCTACGCCTGCTTGATATCGCTGCAATTTTACCCTCTGAAAAATACCAACACACGCTCGACAAGCGCTTGGCCCACGCATTGATTATCCGCCCAAAACGACTCACCAGGCGCACCAAAACAGATAAAGAGGTCACCATCGCCAATGGACTAAACGCCTGCCACCACTTCATCAACAATGAAAACAGTGCCCAGCATATTATCGAGCCGATCAATCAGGCCAATCCGATTAAAACCAACACCACCTCAGCAACCAACTCCCTCAATACCTTTTCTGCTCAACAAAAAAACAGCAGCCTCGGCGGCCTTGCACTTCACTACAATGATGCCACTCAATATCTACCCACTGGCGCACTCATCACCTATCGTCCGACGATAGACACACTCAACCACGGCTGGCATATCGGCACCGTGAAATGGAGCCGCAATAATCTCGACAAAGGATATGAATTTGGCATTCAGTGCCTCGCTGAAGATGGTGCAGCCGTTAATAGCAGCATGCTTAAGCTCGAAGATGGCAGCTGCGAATTACACCCGTCATTGCTGACCCCCAATGTCGATCCATTAACCTACCCAACTACATTGATCGTCCCTATCAAGCGATATCACGTCGGCGATAAATTAAAAATCCATCGCGAAGCGTCTCAGTTCAACGTTGAACTCACTCAACTGATAGAAACCACCTGGGCCTACGCCCACTATCGTTTTAATGTTATTGCCGACCAACCGCATTAGCGCAATAACCAGCAGATACAGATGGCATGCGAGTACGAAATAACGACTAAGAAATCATTCGCACCTTCCGGATTATCTTCCTGGCTATATTGATTACAGCAACGGACTCAAAAATCCTTTCAGAACGCCACCCTCAATCAATCCTGCCGCCTTCTCTATATCCGGTGCAAAATAACGATCTTTATCATAAAAGGGTACTTCGCTCCGTAACAGTGCTTTTGCCTGCTCAAGTGTTGCGGAACTCTTTAACGGCGCAAGAAAATCTAGCCCCTGACTGGCTGCGAGCCATTCGATGGAAAGTATATAAGTGGTGTTCTCATTCATATCACTAAGCCTACGTGCGGCAAACGTCGCCATCGAAACATGATCCTCCTGATTCGCTGAAGTCGGCAGGCTATCGACACTGGCGGGGTGGGCGAGGGTTTTATTTTCGCTAGCGAGTGCGGCGGCGGTAACCTGCGCCATCATAAAACCGGAGTTGATGCCACCGTTCTCGACTAGAAAAGATGGCAGACCACTGAGCTTTGAATCGATCAATAACGCCATCCTTCGCTCCGATAGCGCACCTATTTCAGCAAGGGCCAACGCAAGATTATCCGCCGCCATCGCAATCGCTTCGGCATGAAAGTTTCCACCCGACAAGATCTCACCACTATCGACAAAGACCAGCGGGTTATCAGAGACCCCATTCGCTTCGGTTAAAACAGTCTGCACCGTATTTCTAATCTGTTGCAGGCACGCGCCCATCACCTGTGGTTGACAACGCAACGAATAGGGGTCTTGCACTCGATCGCAATTACGATGACTCTCTTCTATCTGTGAGTGATCCAACAGGCTTCGATAAGCGACTCCAATATCGATCACACTTTGATGACCCTGCACCCGATGTAACCGTTCATCAAACGGCGTACGTGAGCCCTTAGCAGCCTCCACCGACAATGCGCCAATCACAATCGCCGATGACAATAAGTTATCTGCATAAAACAACCCTTCCAGCGCCAATGCCGTTGATGCTTGCGTACCATTCAATAGCGCCAGCCCCTCTTTCGGTGCCAACACTACCGGCTGCAATCCAGCCACCACCAACGCCTCTTGCGCCGAGATCAAATCACCATGATGATGTGCATAGCCTTCACCCAACAATACCGCACTCATATGCGCCAACGGTGCAAGATCACCCGAAGCACCCACCGACCCTTTCACTGGAATACAGGGATAGACCTCATGGTTCAACAACGTGATCAACACATTGATCACTTCCAGTCGAATCCCGGAGTAACCACGCGCCAGCGAACTAATCTTAAGCACCATAATCAAACGCACCGTCGCATCCGACATAAGGTCACCCACACCCGCCGCATGTGACAGTACAATGCTACGCTGCAATGTTTCTAATTCATCTTCTTTAATCTTGGTATTGGCAAGTAAACCAAAACCGGTGTTAATGCCATACACCGTACGACCCTGCTTGATCACACCTGCCACCACAGCGGCCGCACGGTTGGTGGATACTTCACTGGCTTTATCGAGCGTGATCGTCTGCGCTTCGCCGTGCAGTAGATGCAGATCGTCGAGACTTAATTTCCCCGGTCTGATTTCAAAGGTGTTCATTTTCGAAATCCACTCACTGCTAAACTACCATCATTCGGCTTTGCATCACCAGACATCTCCATCATCCATTCAGGGAAAGTTTTCAATACGAATGATCAGCCATGGCTAACAGATTAATTACCCACGGGGGTCGCATATTGCACGACACGCCACATTCGTCCACTGCGGCTCAACATCAATGCGCAAAGCCGAGAGAGTGCCACCCCATACGCAACCGGTATCGAGTGCATATACATTGCCTGGCGGACATATATCCAACGTCGACCAATGACCAAACAGTATCTGTTGTTGATCACACTGAGTAGCACGTAGATCAAACCATGGCTGGTAATCCACTGGCTGACTACCCGGAGCACCTTTCCCTTTAAGTTCAAGTCGCCCCTGTTCATCACAAAAGCGTAGCCGGGTAAAACAGTTAGTAATAAAACGCAGGCGCTGCCAACCACTCAATCGATCAGACCACTGCATAGGCTCATTACCATAGATATGATTAATAAATTCAGCACTGTCATCACCACGCAGCACCTGTTCGACTTCGGCAGCGCGCGCAATCGCATCGTCAAGCGACCATTGTGGAGGTAACCCGGCATGCAACATCACATATCCCAGTTGCTCATCACGATGCATTAACGGCTGTTGGCGCAGCCAGGTACACAATTCATCACGATCTGGCGCGTTAAGTATCGCCTCCATCCGGTCTTTTGCAATTGGCTCACGTCTACCCTGCACTACTGCAAGCAGATGTAGGTCATGATTTCCAAGAACCGTGATCGCTCTATCACCCAGCCCCTTAACAAAGCGCAATACCTCTAGTGATTTTTCACCGCGATTAACCAGGTCTCCAGCAAACCATAAATAATCTCGCGCCTGATCAAATTCAATTTTATTGAGCAGTTCATGCAGTTCGTCAAAACAACCCTGCACATCACCAATGGCATACGTTGCCATTGTTACTTCTGCAGCCGCCCTTTGCTCTTTACTTTTGCTTTTGCCTTTGCCTTTGCCCTGGCAGCAACACTGCGACCATCTTCCTCTTCAGGAGAAGCCTGCAAAACAAAAGTTGCAGGGCCATCGTTGGTCAACGTCACCTGCATATCAGCACCAAATTTTCCCTTTTTTACATGTGTATGCGCTTTCACCGCCTGCCCATACATATAATCAAACAACTGCTCGCCATGCTCAGGTAACGCTGCTTTATCAAAACTAGGGCGCAACCCTTTTTTCTGGGTATGCATCGCTGCCAATGTAAATTGTGGTACTAATAACAACTCACAACGCGTATCTGTTAACCCCCAGTTCATCTTGCCAGATCTATCGGTTAAAATGCGGTAGCCCAACAGTCGCTTTAATAATTTATCCACTTCATTTTCAGTGTCATGTTTTTCGACAGCAATAAAAACCAACAAGCCGTAGCCAATTTTCGCAATTGTCTCATCATCCACAACCACACTTGCATGATTAACACGTTGAATTAATCCTATCATAACAATCGTCCTCCTATCGCTGTCGTCGCCTGTACCAATGCGCGCATTATGCCTTCCTCTGAAGCTGAATGCCCTGCATCATCGATCACTTTAAGTTCAGCCTCGGGCCAGGCTCGATGCAAATCCCATGCGCTCTGCATCGGGCATACGACATCATACCGCCCCTGCACAATCACACCATCAATACCTTTGAGGCGAGTGACATCACGTAAAATTTGATCAGGCTCAAGAAATGAATCATTCATAAAATAATGGTTTTCGATGCGCGCCATACTTAACGCTGTCAATGGACTTCCGAGGTGATTAACGATACTTTCCTGTGGACGCAGTGTCGCGGTTTTCCCTTCCCACATCGACCATGCCTTGGCAGCAGCCATGCGGGTTAACTCATCCTCACTATTCAGGCGTCTATGATAGGCAGCGACCAGATCATGCCGTTCATCTTCAGGAATAATGCTAACATAATCTTCCCAATAATCAGGGAATAGTCGATTTGCACCACCCTGATAAAACCACTCAATCTCACGTGGACGACATAAAAAGATGCCGCGTAAAATTAATCCTGCGACACGTTCTGGGTAGCTCTGCGCATAAACCAGGCTCAAGGTTGAACCCCAGGAGCCACCAAACAACACCCAACGATCAACAACTAACTGCTGTCGAATCACTTCAATATCCGCTATCAATGCCTGGGTCGTATTGTTGTCAAGCGATGCATGTGGCGTAGAGCGACCACAACCGCGCTGATCAAATAAAATGATTCGATATAATTCAGGATCAAAAAAACGTCGGTGATAATCTTCACAACCAGCACCTGGCCCACCATGTACAAACAAAACAGGTATTCCTGAGGGATTGCCACACTCTTCCACATGAATCACATGAGGTGACTCAACCTTGATGGAATGTTGTACGTATGGCGCTATCTCTGGAAAGAGCAGACTCATTCCCCCACCTCCATAAAATTATCTAATTATTATGAGACCTTTGCACGAGTCTATTTTCCGTTCCAGCTGCGTTATCAATGATCTCAAATACTCATTTACTTGGTGTAAACTCCGTTTTTCGACCATTAATGCCTAGCTCGAACGAAAACGAGTTTTCGTGCAAAGGTCTCATTATATAAATATCATAGGTTGAAAAATTTATCGCTACCTAAATACCCACAATAGATCACGTAGAAAAATAAAGTAATCCCTACAAATAAATACTGCTTTACCGACTATCCAATTATTTTTCTGCTTGCTATATTTGTACGGTTATTGAATTCTATTTTCTGACTAAAATAACCTCTTCTCCTTCAAAATAAAAGCTACCTCTTTCACCACGCAAAATCGTGCTTATCACTTGATTATTGAATATTCAAACCGCGTTGCGACCACCATAGTGCTCGAATTAACTGGAGCATCATCGTTACAGGAAGTATTAGAAAAGCAGTTATACGACTTAAAAAAGTACGGCAAAGGACGCCGCTGCACTATATGAGGATTAAGCTGGCATTACTGACAGTCTGATGTCGCAGGCTTCTGAGCGACAATCAAGGCTTCATCTCGGTAGCCCTGCCGATGCTCACCAACACGCCCCTCTTCTCGATAAGCCAATACCTGATAATCACTAAACAATTGCAACAGTTCATTGTCTGCCAGACGAAAATCACGGCTACGAGGACCACCTTCATTCACATAAGTTTGTGTAAATGTTTGATAAAAAATCAAACCTGCCGGCTTCAGTGCCCGTTTAATATGCGGAATAAGTGAACGATCGAGAAAATAACTCACCACTATTACGTCATACGATGCAACCGCTGGAGGTTGCTGCACAATGTCACGCGCCTCAAAGGTGATAGCCAATTTTTTCATCGCTGGCGATGCCTTCAGGCGCTCGACCACCACCGCTGAGATATCCCATGCCGTAGTGTTCAAGCCATATTGAGCCAGAAATACGGCATTGGCGGCCATACCGCAGGCCAGCTCTAGCGCACTGCCATCTTTAGGTAATAGATGCCGATTTTCCTGCAATACCCGAACAGCCGTATACTCACCTTCAGCCCTTTTTTGGTAAATCGCATCCCACTTTTTTTGCGTATCACTAATTTCCATCACATCCTCACACCTAAAACAGACAACACTATTTTCTCCAGAATGCAGGCGTCAGCAACACTAACAAAGTGAAGATTTCAAGTCGACCAAGTAACATTGCAAAACAGAGCACCCATTTAGCCGCATCATTAATACTGGCATAGTTTAGCCCCACATCCCCTAACCCCGGCCCAAGGTTATTCATGCAGGCAGCCACCGCTGAAAACGAAGTCACAAAATCCAGGCCAGTCGCGGCAAGAATAACGGACATCACACAAAAGCAAACCACATAGAGTGAAAAGAACCCCCACACCGCATCAATCACCCGGCTCGGCAACGGCTTATTGCCCACTTTAACTGCAAACTGTGCATTGGGGTGAATCAATCGTTTAATTTCACGACCACCCTGCTTTAGCAGTAACAGCACTCGAATCACCTTCAATCCACCGCCCGTCGAACCGGCGCAACCACCAATAAAACTGGTTAACAATAACAACACTGGCAAAAAAAGCGGCCAGTTATGGTACTCAGCGGTGGTAAATCCTGCTGTTGTGCCAATCGAAACCGCTTGAAAAATCCCGTTATGCAATGCCCCACCTGGCGAATCAAAGGTACCGCTGGCATATAGAAAGTAAGAGGTGATCGCCGAGACAATCAATAAAATCATAAAATAAAATCTAAATTCAGGATCACCCAGATATGGACGTAAGCTCAAACCGCGCCACGCCAAAAAATGAAGCGCAAAATTAACCCCCGCCAACAGCATAAAAACAATCGCCACCGATTCGATCAAAGCACTATTAAAATAACCAATACTGGCATCATGGGTTGAGAAACCACCAATCGCGATAGTCGAAAAACTATGGGCAATTGCATCAAACGGGGACATACCCGCCAACCAGTAAGAAAGCGCACAGGCAACCGTCAACCCTAAATAGATATACCACAACGCCTTCGCCGTCTCGGTAATACGCGGGGTTAGTTTATTGTCTTTCATTGGCCCAGGGGTTTCAGCGCGATAGAGCTGCATGCCACCAATTCCGAGCATTGGCAAGATCGCCACCGCCAATACAATAATTCCCATCCCGCCCAACCACTGTAGTTGCTGTCGATAATAGAGCACCGATAGTGGCATCTCATCCAGGCCAAAGATCACCGTTGCACCGGTGGTGGTGAGTCCAGAGACAGACTCAAAAACGGCATCCACAAATGAAAGTTTAGCGCTTAATATAAAAGGCAGAGAGCCGGACAAGCCCAGCACCACCCAGAACATTACCACCACAATAAAACCATCACGTAAGCGTAACTCTTTACGATGTGAATACACTGGTAACCACAAAACCAAGCCAATTACCATGACCAATACAAACGCATAAAGAAAGGCGTTCAATGAAATTTCATCATAAACCCAGGCCAGTACCGCTGGCGGCAGCATGGTTAAACTGAATAGCGCCAGCAATATGCCGATGATGCGTTGAATCGCTTTATATTGCATGAGTACCTGAGAACAAAAAAGTATTCGTCGTGATTAACATAGACAGTTCAAAACACATTGGTTCATCATCACAGAAATGTTACGCCCACCTGAAAGAGACGTTCAACTTCCGTGATACGCTTCTTATCGATCAAAAACAGGATCACATGATCCTCTGCTTCGATCACCGTATCATGATGCGCCACTAGCACCTCTTCACCACGCACAATAATTCCAATACTGGTACCATGCGGCAGTTTAATCTCACCAACAGCGCGCCCGACCACCTTAGATGAATTTTTGTCGCCATGCGCGATCGCCTCAATCGCCTCCGCCGCACCGCGACGCAATGAATGCACCACCACCACATCACCACGACGCACATGAGCCAGCAATCCACCGATGGTCGCCTGATGTGGTGATACCGCAATATCAATCTCACCGCTCTCTACCAGGTCAACATAGGCGGCGCGATTGATCAGTGTCATTACCTTTTTAGCGCCGAGCCGCTTTGCCAACATCGCCGAGAGAATATTGGCCTCGTCATCATTGGTCATCGCACAAAAAATATCGGTGCTCTCAATATTCTCTTCCAGCAGCAGCTCTTCATCGGCGGCATCACCAAGCAATACCAGCGTTTTATCGAGCTCTTCAGCGATACGCTGAGTGCGTTCGGTATTGTGATCGATCAGCTTAACCTGGTAGCGATCTTCCAGTGCCGCCGCTAACCCTTTACCAATATTGCCTCCGCCGACCAAAATAATACGTTTGATGGGTTTATCGAGCTTGCGCAACTCACTCATCACCGCGCGAATATCATCCTTCGCCGCGATGAAAAAGACCTCATCATCAACCTCAATAACGGTATCACCCTGTGGAATAATCGGTGTACCTCGACGAAAAATCGCCGCTACACGTGATTTAATACCAGGCATATGCTCTTTCAGTTCACGCAGTTCATGCCCCACTAGAGGGCCGCCGTAGTAGGCCTTCACCGCCACCAGTCGTACTAGGCCATCTGCAAAATCGAGCACCTGTAGCGCACCGGGATACTCAATCAGACGACGGACATGATCAATCACGACCTGCTCAGGGCTGATCAGCATATCGATCGGCAGTGCATCCTGCGTAAAAAGCTGCGAATAGGCCATGTATTCACGTGCGCGCACGCGCGCAATCTTGGTTGGGGTATGAAACAGAGTATAGGCGACCTGACAGGCAACCATATTAGTCTCATCGCTATTCGTGACTGCCAATATCATATCCGCATCTTCTGCGCCCGCGCGTCGCAACACGTCAGGATGAGATGCATGGCCAACAACAGTGCGGAGATCGAATCGGTCCTGCAGATCATGCAGCGCTTTGGCATCCACATCAACAACCGTGATGTCATTCGCCTCTCTAGCCAGGTTTTCCGCAACCGAAGCACCCACCTGGCCAGCGCCAAGCACTATAATTTTCATGGCATAAAATCCAGAGTCGTCATTTGTAATCGTATATTAAAACAAATTGTAACTATTCAACATAGTGGAAGAGAGGCATGTAACTGTTCAGATTGCTTCTGAAATTTTTCATTTCTGCGTTGAAAAATGATCATTTACACTTGTAAACTCATATTTTTCGCCTTGAACTGACAAATTTCAGGAATGAGCTGAACAGTTACAACAAATCAAAGTATATTTGGCGCACAGGATAACAGAAAAACAGACTACCACTCATCGCTACTTATCGCTTGCTTCTTTCTTTTTATCAATACCCAGCGCACGAAACTTTCGGTAAAGGTGCGTGCGTTCAATCCCCGCCTTACGTGCTACCTGCCCTAAATTGCCCTGCAATGCTCGAAGTTGATACTCAAAATAAGCCTTCTCAAACTGCTGTCGTGCCCCGCGCAATGGCAAATCGAATTCAAACGGATGTTGCACCTCCTCCTTCGCAAGGGTAACCCCTAAGGTCGCCTCTACTTCACCAACATCAACCTCACTGCTGCCACCAAAGATCATCAAACGTTGCACCAGGTTTTTCAATTCACGTACGTTTCCTCTCCATGGATAGTTCATTAAACGCGTCACCGCTGCAGCGCTAAAACGGCGTTTCACCAGATGCTCACTCAGCGCAAACTGTTCTACATAAAAATCGAGCAGTGCCGCCACATCATCCGCGTGATCACGCAACGGCGGAATATCAAGTGGTACTACATTGAGGTGATAATAGAGATCTTCTCGAAATTTCCCATCCGCCACCACCTGCTTCAGGTCACGATGGGTGGCCGCAATAATGCGTACATCAAACGCCACGGGTTCAACCCCACCAACACGTAAAAACGACTTATTTTCCAGCGCGCTAAAAAGCTTCGCCTGCACACCCGGCTCCATGTCCCCTATTTCACTCAGAAACAGCGTGCCGCCATTTGCCAGTTCAAAGCAACCATAATGAATCGCTCCACCCTCTTCGCTACCAAACAGTTCTGCGGCGGAATTAGTGTTGGCCACCGAGGCAACACTGACATCAATGAAGGGTTCATTCGCCCGTGAACTACTGGCATGAAGATAACGCGCAAACAACTCCTTGCCACTACCCGCCTCACCACTAATCAACACCCATGCACTATGTTTTGCAATACGCTCCGTGCGCTCACATACCTCGCGAATAATTTTACTATCCCCTACTGGCTTACCCAACGGCTGCACTCTACGCCGCAAGCCAGCGTTTTCACGCTGCAGACGATCAGCCTCTAACGCACGCCCTACTACCAATAATAATTTCGCCAACGAGAGTGGCTTTTCCACAAAATCATACGCGCCTAGGCGTGTCGCCTCGACAGCCGTCTCAACGGTGCCATGACCCGAAATCATGATCACAGGGGTATCGACACCACCTTCTTCCGACCACTCACGCAGCAACGAGATGCCATCGATATCAGGCATCCACACATCGAGCAAAACAAGATTCGGGCGACGCATACGGCGCATTTTACGCGCCTCCTCACCATTCGCAGCAAGGTTCACCTCGTAGCCCTCATCCTCAAGAATATCTTTAACTAGTTCGCGAATATCACGCTCATCATCAACCACTAGAATATAGGGTGCACTCATGCCTTTTCACCATCACGTTGTTTAAATGGCGTCACCTCGTCTTGCAGCGCCTCTCCCGCTGCCAGCGACATCACATCATCAAGACTGCTTTTCGCAACTGGAAAACGAATCGTCATACAGGCACCATCATCACTGCTTTCGGCCCAGATCACACCACTGTGCTCTTCAACAATTTTCTTCACAATCGCCAGCCCCAGACCACTGCCCTTCGGCTTCGCGGTAACATATGGCTCGAAAATATTTTCCAGTATCGTCGCAGGAATACCAGGACCACTGTCGGACACCTGCAACTCAACCATCAATACCCCTCGCTCGCTCATCGCACGTGTCATTAACTCAATTTTCATTTCACCATCCACCATCGCTTCCAGTGCATTTTTTATCAGGTTATGTAGCAATTGCCGCATGCGACCAGAATCTACCAACACCAGCGGCAGATCATCTTGCAGATCTATCACGATGGTTACGCCAAAGCGATTATTTCGATAAAGATCTAACACTTCATCGATTAAATGGTTAAGCGCTAGCGGGCGTAATTCCAGTTTTGGGGTACGCGCATACTCTGAAAAGGCCTGCACCATTTCCTTCATCACCTCAACCTGCTGCACGATCGTATGAGTTGATTTATCCAGCACCACTGCATCTTCCGGCTCCATCGTCTTTAAATATTTATGACGCAATCGCTCAGCAGATAACTGAATAGGTGTCAGCGGATTTTTTATCTCATGCGCAAGACGACGTGCCACCTCACCCCATGCTGCGTCGCGCTGCGCCTGAACCAGATTGGTGATATCATCAAATACGATCACATAACCACCTTCATCACCCGGCAATGCGGCACCACCGCACATCAATACTTGACGACCTGTTGCGCCATAAAAGATCACCTCTTCACGCCAGTCATCCTTTCCTTTTCCTTTCGTTTCGCTGCTTAATTCGGTTAAATGAGGGGTGATCGCATCCGCAAAATTTTTCAGGTATTCGTAACGCTCAACAATTTCGTTTAGCTCATAGCCAATACACGCTTTTGATTCCACCCCAAGAATATGCCCTGCTGCCACATTCACCGTATAGACAGTGCGGTGCACATCGAGCGTTAACACTCCGGATGAAAGGCGTGCCAGCACCGCCCATAAATAGGCACGCTCTTGTTCTGCCTGCTGCTGGCTATTGCGCACATCTTCTTGCGCATGGGCAATCTTAAGTGTCATATCATTAAATGACTCCACCAGGAACCCAAGCTCATCAGAAGAATGCATCGGTAAGCGTTTGGTATAATCACCTGCAGCCACAGCGCGGGTACCAATCGCCAATACCCGAATCGGGGTTACTAGGCGGCGCGCAGAGAAAAAGGCGAGCCACACTGCCATCAATACACCCAGCAATAACACCAGCGATAACATTAAAATAAAACTATTCTTTAATGGGTCACGTAACAGCAAAAGCTGTTGATACTGCATGTAAGCAGATTCAACACTGTTTGCCAATACGCTGACTCGATCAGAAATAGGATAAAGCGCCTGTAAAAATCGCACATCCAACAAGGGCGTTGCAGCGGGAAGCTGTATTACTACTCGAACATAAAGCCCGCTATCACTTAAAGAATCAAGCGAGACATAAGCAGTGCCACTCTGCCGTATCTGCCGAATCACTGACTCATTTGGCAAATCCGGCACAATATCAACGGGGTTAATACTGCTCGATGCAACCACATGCCCGCCACCCATAAAGAGTGTTAATTCCGATGCGCCATCACTCATTCGTAATTCATCAAGTAGCCGAGGTAATCCAGCATCAGCAGAAAGCTGCAGTTTACTGCGCATCTGCTTGGTACGCTTCATCAACTCACGTGAGCGCGTCTCTAATGAGGCGCGACTTAACGCTAATGCATTATCAAGTGTGCGCTCAACACGCACATCAAACCAGCTATCAATACCTCGCTGAATAAATCCGAGTGAAAAATAATAGACCAATGACACCGGCGCAAGCGCCAGCAAGACAAACATCAACATCAATCGTACGGTAAGACGCGAACCAGTTGCACGGTTACGATACTGCCGCCGTAAACGCAGAAGATTGGAGGAGATCAACATCAGTAAAGCAATCAATCCAAGCACATTGACTACCAGCAGCAGCATATAAAGGCGGCCAAACTGCTCTGAGTTCTGCGTTGCCGCACTCATCAAAAAAAGCGACGACAGCAGCAAGATCGATAGCAACGCTACCGGCAGTGCGCCAGAACCGAGACGCCTCAGTTTGCCA
Source organism: Chromatiaceae bacterium (assembly GCA_003232725.1). Lineage (GTDB taxonomy): Bacteria > Pseudomonadota > Gammaproteobacteria > SZUA-140 > SZUA-140 > SZUA-76. Next base: position 25,211 of record QIJH01000079.1, read on the forward strand.
ATGTCCACGAATACCACTCGCTGCTTAAGTGCCAGTCGGCAGAGAAATAAGCGCGCAGACGCAGCGGCGTTGGCAATTCACCGACATCCACTGACGCACGCATAAAACCAATATAGCGCCCTTTCTCTTCCAGTAACTGCTCGTCCAACACGGGCAAATCTACCACCGTACCCAGCAGTGCCAATGCCACTTCCAGCGTTGGAAAGCTATGTTGCGAACCACTATTAAGATTAGTCACAAGATATTGCCGTGTCAGCGCGTGATATTCAAGTTGATAGCGCTGTACCAATTGAGCAATTTCATCATCCCAGATGAATCTTCGACGACGATGAAATTCAATATCAAGCGCCACGACGATGCGGACTCCGCGATGCATCACCTCTAATACCTTGTCACTTAATTCATAATCAATACGTGCATTGAGGTAATAAACCTTATCAACCAGCTTGACCTTTACCT